>NZ_CP028561.1:2557141-2876784 GCF_002165255.2 Acinetobacter sp. WCHA45
AGATTTCTTCGTTTGTTAAAGCCATGAGAATAACTCCAAATGGATATTGAATGGTGTGAAAATAGGATTAAGCCGCTTCTGACTCGTTTTTCTCTTTGAGCGCTGTAATAAGGCGACCCAATTTCGAAATAGGAGCTTGAAGAACAGACGCGAGCATAGTAAGCGCTTTTTCTTGGTTCGGAAGGTTTGCAATTACGCTAACGTCAGCACCTTGATAAACCTTACCGTCAAATGCGGCAGCTTTAAGTTCAAATGCTTTGTTAGTTTTCGCAAATTCTTCGAACAAGCGTGCAGCTGCACCCATGTCATCTTCAGAAGTTGAGAAACCGAGAATGGTTGGGCCAACAAGATTGTCATTTAAGATATCGAATTGAGTACCTTCTAATGCGCGCTTAGCCAAAGTGTTACGTACGATACGCGTTGTAACACCCAACTTACGAGCTTCAACACGAAGTTGTGTCAACTGCTCTACGCTTGAACCTTGATAGTTAGCCACAACAACAGAAAACGCTTTAGAAGCAACTTCACTTACTTCTGCAACGATCTGTTTTTTGCCTTCGATAAGAAGAGCCATTGTAAAACCTCCTAACGGTGATTTATGCACCTATACAGGCACACTCCCAATTCGTAAGCCTTTCGACTTACACGTGGAGGAGGAACAAATCACACCACCACGTCTACTCAGGCTGGACTTTTAAGAAAAGTGTCCGAAAACACTTCTCGCCTGAGGTCTTTGACGCTGATAAATATTCATTTACCAATTCAAAGTTTGCCTAAGTTCGCAAAATACGACAGCGCGTTTCTTGCGTAAAAATCAAAGCAGCACTTTGATTTTTACTCAGGGCTTTAAAATTCTATCTAATTACTTAGAAACGTTGTTTACGTCAACAGTAAGACCTGGGCCCATAGTCGAGCTTAAAGTGATCTTCTTAACGTATACACCTTTAGAAGTTGCAGGTTTTAAACGTTTTAAATCTGCAATTAAAGTCTCAACGTTTTGACGTACAGCTTCTTCGCTAAAGCCAAGTTGACCGATTGCAGCGTGAATGATACCCGCTTTGTCTACACGGTAACGTGCCTGACCAGATTTGGCATTCTTAACCGCATTCGCAACGTCAGGCGTTACTGTACCCACTTTAGGGTTTGGCATTAAGCCACGTGGACCAAGAATTGTACCTAACTTACCAACAACGCGCATTGCATCAGGAGCAGCAATCACTACGTCGAAATCAAGATTTCCACCTTGAATGCTTTCAGCAAGGTCATCAAATCCCACAACATCTGCACCAGCTTCTTTTGCAGCTTCAGCAGCAGCACCTTGAGCAAATACTGCTACACGTACAGTTTTACCTGTACCTGCAGGTAAAGTCGTCGCACCACGAACAACCTGATCAGATTTACGTGGATCAACACCAAGGTTTACAGAGATGTCTAATGATTCTTTGAACTTCGCAGCTGGAAGGCTGTTAAGAACTTGTACTGCTTCTTCCAAAGTATAAACTTTGTTTGCTTCTACAGCAGCAGCAATGGCTTTTTGACGTTTAGTTAACTTTGCCATGTCTTATAGCTCCACTTCCAAGCCCATAGAACGTGCAGAACCAGCAATGGTACGCACACGAGCATCTAAATCAGCACCAGTTAAATCTGGTTCTTTAGTAGTCGCAATTTCTTCTAATTGAGCACGAGTCAACTTACCAACTTTAGTTTTGTTAGGTACAGAAGAACCCTTTTGAATACCAGCAGCTTTCTTAAGAAGAATAGATGCAGGTGGAGTTTTCATGATAAATGTGAACGACTTATCGTTGTACACAGTGATCACGACAGGAATTGGCAAGCCAACTTCAAGTTTTTGTGTAGCAGCATTGAATTCTTTACAGAATGCCATGATGTTTACACCACGTTGACCTAAAGCAGGACCAATTGGTGGAGATGGATTTGCTTTACCAGCTGGAACTTGCAGCTTGATATAGCCGTCAATCTTCTTAGCCATTGAAAATTACCTCTGGGTACAAACGCCGTCAGGCTCCCCAAAAAATTAAATAACACCGAAGTGTTAGAACAACAATGCCCGATCAAATCGGGCGCTTACCAACCAACTCAAATTAAATCGTTTTTTCGACTTGTCGAAACTCAAGTTCAACTTGCGTTGGTCGATTAAATACATTGATCGTCAACGTTAAACGTGACTTTTCGTATTGTACTTCCTCCACGACCCCTTTAAAGTCAGTGAACGGACCATCAACCACGAGTAATTCTTCACCAGGCTCAAACATTGTCTTAGGACGAGGTGCTTCACCTGTATTACGTACACGCGCAAGAATTGCATCAGCTTCACGTTGAGAAATTGGTGCTGGTTTTTCTGGTGTACCACCAATAAAACCTAGAACCTTTGGACACTCTTTAACGATGTGCCAAGTATCATCATTCATTTCCATTTCGACTAATACATAGCCAGGAAAGAATTTACGCTCAGACTTACGCTTCTTACCATCCTTCATTTCTACCACTTCTTCAGTAGGAACAAGGACTTCACCAAAACTATCAGCAACAGTGCTGCGCTGGATTCGGTCATTAAGTGAACGCATCACTTGTTTTTCAAAACCAGAATAGGCATGAATAATATACCAACGTTTCATCGCACTCTTACCCGATAATTAACCTAATAAACCAACCTAACCCGTAATCGAAACACCATAAAACCAATGATGCAACAACCACAACCAAAAGAACCTGCCACGATGTCGTGATCGTCTCTTGTTTTGTTGGCCAAGTCACTCGACGCAGTTCAATTCGCGCATCTTGCAACAAACGCACAAAGCCTTTGCCTTGATGGGTGGCGTATAATAAACCTAAAGCGACGACGACACAAGCCAAAATTACCCCAACGCGCACCCAAATATCATTTGCAGGTGCCCAATAGGCTGGTAAATGTTGATTTACCAATGCTGAACCAACTAACAAAACAATTGCAATTAACCACAAGACAATATCAAGCGGAGAACTTGCATTTATAACTTCTGCAGCATTATTTCTTTGAGGGATTGGCGCGTCGCTTAATGCGTCACGCGATTTATCATTCGACATTTTTTTACTCGTCGTAGAATTCGCGAATTATTATATGACAACTTAGCCAGAATTAAGCTTTTTTATTTAAAAAAAGTGGCAGGCCAGGAGGGACTCGAACCCCCAACATTCGGTTTTGGAGACCGACGCTCTACCAATTGAACTACTAGCCTATGAAGCAAATCGAAAGCCGAAGCTTTCGATTTGAATGTAATATAATATTGGGCTTATGCAGTTACTTTAGCAACAACACCCGCACCTACAGTACGACCACCTTCACGGATCGCAAAACGTAGACCTGGGTCCATTGCGATTGGGTGGATTAACTCTACTGACATCTCAACGTTGTCACCAGGCATAACCATTTCTACGCCTTCTTGTAACTTGATTGCGCCAGTTACGTCAGTTGTACGGAAGTAGAACTGTGGACGGTAACCGTTAAGGAATGGAGTATGACGACCACCTTCTTCTTTAGAAAGTACATATACTTCCGCATCGAATTTAGTGTGTGGCTTGATTGTACCTGGTTTAGCAAGTACTTGACCACGTTGTACGTCTTCACGCTTAGTACCACGTAGAAGAACACCACAGTTCTCGCCCGCACGACCTTCGTCAAGAAGTTTACGGAACATTTCTACGCCAGTTACAGTCGTTACAACTGTGTCACGGATACCAACGATTTCAACTGATTCGCCAACTTTAACGATACCAGATTCAACACGACCAGTTACAACCGTACCACGACCAGAGATAGAGAATACATCTTCGATTGGCATTAAGAATGCTTTATCGATTGCACGCTCTGGTTCTGGGATGTAAGAGTCAAGCGCTTCAACAAGTGCAAGAACTGATTTCTCACCATATTCGCCATCATTGCCGTTCAATGCTTGAAGCGCTGAACCACGGATGATTGGAGTGTCATCACCTGGGAAGTCATAAGTAGAAAGAAGTTCACGAACTTCCATTTCTACTAATTCAAGTAATTCTTCATCATCAACAAGGTCACACTTGTTTAAGAATACGATGATGTAAGGTACACCAACCTGACGTGAAAGAAGGATGTGTTCACGAGTTTGTGGCATTGGACCATCAGTCGCAGCACATACAAGGATCGCGCCGTCCATCTGAGCAGCACCAGTAATCATGTTTTTAACATAATCGGCGTGGCCCGGGCAGTCTACGTGAGCGTAGTGACGGATTGGAGAATCGTATTCTACGTGTGAAGTATTAATTGTAATACCACGTGCTTTTTCTTCAGGAGCTGAGTCGATTTGTGAGTAATCTTTCGCTTCACCGCCGTAAGTTTTTGCACAGATCGTTGCAATCGCAGCAGTTAAAGTTGTTTTACCATGGTCAACGTGACCAATTGTACCCACGTTTACGTGTGGTTTATTACGTTCAAACTTAGCCTTAGCCATTTGATTTTCCTCGTTTACGTCGACACCAGTTTAGAGAAAAACAACCCTGAAAAACTTTCTTTATCGACATTCGCCTAAAAAACTAGACACCCAATACTTGAAAAGCAGACTATAATAGCCTGCTTCTTTAAAAATTTTGTAGAAATTCTACTAAGCTGTATATCTGGAGCTCTTATCGAGATTTGAACTCGAGACCTCTCCCTTACCAAGGGAGTGCTCTACCACTGAGCTATAAGAGCGACATCTCCGATGGAGCGGGAGACGAGGATCGAACTCGCGACATGCAGCTTGGAAGGCTGCCACTCTACCAACTGAGTTACTCCCGCATGTTGGTACTTACCACTTCAATCGAAGTTAGATGGTGGTGAGAGAAGGATTCGAACCTTCGAAACTTTCGTAGCAGAGTTACAGTCTGCCCCCTTTGGCCGCTCGGGAATCTCACCATATCACACTTACACAGTGCTGTTCTTTACGCTATACTACCACACTTTAAGATGGTGCCGGCACACGGATTCGAACTGTGGACCTACTGATTACAAGTCAGTTGCTCTACCAACTGAGCTATGCCGGCTCTTTCTTAGTGTTTCGTACGTTTCGTATCGGAACGGTGTGCAGTTTAGCAAAACTCTGAATCGATGCAAGTGGTTTTTTCAAAAAAACCGTTAAAAACTCATAAAATCAATCCGTTTGATGATAATTCAACCGCTTTGATCACTGCGCGAGCTTTTATTTGGGTTTCATTCCACTCTGATTCAGGGTTTGAGTCTGCAACTAAGCCTGCCCCTGCCTGTACATAGACCTTTTTATCACGAATCACACAGGTACGAATCGCAATCGACATGTCCATTTCACCATGCCAGCCTAAATAACCTACAGCACCACCAAATACACCACGTTTAACTGGCTCTACTTCATCAATAATTTCCATAGCGCGGATTTTTGGTGCGCCTGAAAGGGTTCCAGCAGGAAAGGTTGCTTTAAACACATCTAAAGCATCCACATCATCACGTACTTCACCCTGCACATTAGACACGATATGCATGACATGAGAATAACGCTCAATCACCATACGATCAGTCACTTGCACTTTACCAATTTTAGAAACGCGACCAACATCATTGCGACCCAAATCGATTAGCATGAGATGTTCTGCAATCTCTTTTTCATCTGCAAGTAAATCTTTTTCCAAGGCAAGATCTTCTTCCTTAGTTTTACCACGTGGTCGTGTTCCAGCCAAAGGACGTACTGTTGCAATACCATTTTCTAAGCGTGAAAGAATTTCTGGCGAAGAACCCACGATATGAAATGGCTTTTGATCTGTGAGCGTTTGTCCCTGCACTAGAAATAAATACGGCGATGGATTGAGATGGCGTAATGCACGATAAACTTGTAAAGCCTCACCATCAAAGTCAGACACCATACGTTGACCAGGCACAACCTGCATCACATCGCCTGCACGGATATACTCTTTTACTTTCTCAACGGTTTCTAGAAACTTTTCTTTACCCGTAATGGATTCGAAATGTGGCGCAGTATGGGGTTTCGCTTGTAAGCTGACAGGCGTAGCGAGCAACTGCTCAAGTTGATCCAACTTCTGCTGAGCCGTCTTATAGGCATCAGGCTGACTCGAATCTGCGTGATGAATTAAAAACAAAGTGTCCTTTAAATTATCAAACACAATCACGGTTTGAGACAACATTAACCAAAGATCTGGCAACGTCACAGGATCAGCCGTGGGAACGTTTTTAAGTTTTGGTTCGATATAACGTACCGCATCATACCCCAAATACCCAACCAAGCCACCAGTAAAACTTGGTAACTCAGGCAATTCAACTTGGGTTGGCACTTTAAATTGACTTTGAAAATCACGGATATACTGAAATGGATCAGCGCAGTCTTGCTGACGAAGCGAGCCATCAGCTTGCTGAATGGTCAATACACCTGCATTACAGGAAAATACAATCGACTCCCCTAAACCAATCATTGAATAGCGCGCCCAATTCTCACCCCCTTCAACAGACTCAAAGAGATAAGCTTGTTTTTGTTCTTTAAAACGTGCAAAAACAGAAAGTGGGGTTTCTGTATCGGCTAAACGTTGGCGATACACTGGAATGGTGTTATAGCCTGCTGATTTTAATTGCTCAAATTGTACTAAGGTCGTCATGAATCTTCTCTATGGTTTTAATTTCTGTGCGTTTTTTCTGTAGTGCCTTCTCAAGCCCGCCATCGAAAAACCATAACAAACTTCATGCTTGTCTCCTGACTAAATCATCTTCTATCAATTCTGCCAAACTATCGACCACTTGCTGTGGCTGACAGTCATAGATACTTTCCCCATGATTATAGCCATAGCTGACCACAATACAATCAATACCTGCACGTCTAGCGGCTTCCACATCATTACTCGAATCACCGATCATCAAAGCTTGTGACGCTGTAATATTTTGTTGCTGCATACAGTGTAGTAAAGGCAAAGGGTGAGGTTTACGTTCAGCTAAACTATCACCACCAACCACCATCTTAAAATATGGGCTTAACTGCAAAATATCGAGGATACCTTGCGCTAAATGCTCTGGTTTGTTAGTTACGCAAGCCATCGTAATATTATGCTGTTGGCAGTAATCCAAAAATGGTAAAACACCTTCATATACGTTGGTGTTTACACATAATTCTTGTTCATAAATCTCAACAAAAGTCTCAAGCAATTGCTTCTGCTGCTGGGCATCAATCTGCCCAAACAAATACTCCAAGACAGTCTCACATAGTTTAGCCGCACCCTTGCCTACCCAAGCTCGAATCTGCACCTCTGTTACCAATGGTAATGCCAGCTTTTCCAAACTTAGATTCATTGCTCGATATAAATCAGCCGCTGAGTCCACAAGCGTCCCATCCAGATCAAATAAAATTAAACTTCGTTGTTGTAACTGAGCAACAGACATAGATTTCGACTCAAGAAATCAAAAGGCACGCCCATATGAGCATGCCTTGATTGTAAAAGGTTAATATAATTATTTAAAGAATAACCAAGCAATCACAGCTAAAATGATGAGTACAACAATTGAAATTAAACCAATCGATGCATTTTTTTGCTGTTCAATTTCTTGTTGAACACGAGAAATAGGTTCTTCAATTGCGATCGGCTGCTGTTCAGCAGCAGCATGAACATCAATACCTTCAGGAATTGGTGCTGGTTTTGGAATTCCAACTTGTTGTGGCATACCATCTCGATTAATCGAAGTCTCCGCAGCTCGCTCTGCAAGCGTTGGCATACCCGCATCGTGATTCGTTGCCGCTACTGGCTCAACTTCAATTTCAGGTAAATCAGCCTTATAACGCTCAGGAGCAAGAATCATAAATATAAAATTGGCAAACTGGAGCATATCCCCATCATGCAATTCTATTTCCTGTTCCTGCTCAACACGCTCACCATTCACAAATGTTCCATTTGTAGACTTTAAATCTTTTACCCAAACATGGTCATCTCTAAACAGTAATGCAGCATGTTTTCGTGAAATGTCCTTGAGCTGCAACAAAATTTCAGCGTCCTGATCCCGCCCCACCAGCATGTCACGCTCAATACTAATCTCTTGCCCTGTAAATTCACCTGTAATGGCTTGTAATTTCCAAGTCATAGATGTTTATCCTTATCATCATTTCTTTCAATCATAACATTGTGACATAAGCGCTTCTGTGCATCTACTGTGAAGACGCAGGACGAATCGTCGTGGTTGTCACTGTATGTTTACTGCGTTCAGTTGCTTTGGCTGGAAGCTGCACCGTTTTTCGTTGTATTTGAGGCTCAACTACAACGACAGGCTTTGTGATAACAACAGCCTTTTTTTGCGTTGTTGTTGGAACTTTTTGGTATGGTGAGCTACTTACCGCAGGTTGTGGGCGATAAATATCCGCAACATTTTCAGGTAATTTTGCAAAATTACCATTTTTATCCATAGACAATTGGAGACTGTATAGCTGGTTATAACGTTGTTGAGATATACGTTGCACATCCTCAGCATCACCCACTATGGTTGGATGGATAAATACAAGTAAATTACGTTTTTCATTGCCACGACTATCTGAACGGAACAAACGACCAAGATAAGGAATATCCCCAAGAACAGGCAAACTTTGACGACTAATATCAGTCTGATCGGTAACCAAGCCACCTAACACGACTGTTTGCCCATGATCTGCGAGAACTGAAGTTTTAATCGCTCGTTTACTTGTCACCAAGTCAGCAGCCTGACCCTTACTATTTTCAACGTTTGAAACTTCTTGCTCCACTTCAAGTCGAACAGAACCACCTTCACCGATATGAGGGATCACCTTTAAAGTAACACCCACATCTTTACGCTCAACAGTTGTGTAAGGATTCACCGTACTGTTTCCAGTCGTCGCAACTGACCCTGTTACAAATGGAACATTCTGCCCTACGACGATATACGCTTCTTCATTATCCATTGTCACGATGGATGGTGTAGACAATAAATTTGATTTTTTATTTTCTTTTAGCGCTTGGATGAGAGCACCATATAATTTACGAGAGCCATTCGCACCTTCTTTGTAGTCACCCAGAATAATGGATGAACCTGTACCAAGTGCTGAACCAACGCCAGCCGCCCCACCTGTTAGATAACCTGCTGCGAGCTTAGAAATACTAGAGCCAACATTCGAAAAGTTAATTAATCCAACACCGCTATTGAGATCACCTAAAGCCCATTGGACACCAAGTTGATCAGCATCACTACCTACAATTTCAATAATAGCAGCCTCGATCAAGACTTGCTGACGTCGAGTATCTAATTGCTGAATGGCTGCCTCAATTTCACGCATCAATTGCGGATCAGCTTTAACAACCAAAGCATTTTGAGTGCTATCTGCAATAATACTCACACCAGCACTATTAAAGCTTGTAACACCACTATTTTGGCTATTATTGCTGGTATTGTTTAGGTTAATTGATGAAGTAGAAATTGACGACGAACCTGTCGATGAACCCGAATTTTGATTATTTGAAACTAGATTGCTAATTGAGTTTGATTTACTAGCACTAGTATTTGATGAAGACGAAACTGACTGTCCTGTGACTAAACCTTGTAGAATTTCAGCTAAATTCTTGGCACTCGCATATTTCAAACGGAATACTTTCAAACCACCCAAGCGATCTGCCGATGGAACATCGAGCATTTCAATCATCTGGCGTAAACGTTTGCGTGAATCAGGATCACCCTTAATTAAAATACGATTGGTTCGATTATCTGCAATAATTCGCACACGCGAACCAATAAAATCTTTCGAGGCACCTGTTGCACTCATGGTTTCGAGTAAACCAATAACTTCTTCAGCCTGACTTGATTGCAAACTGATCGCTTCAATATCATTTTGCCCTGTACCATCCAAATTACGGATAATATTTTCAAGTTGATAAATATTCGTCGCACGATCTGAAACGATCAAAGCATTGGTGCCAGCCACAGCAGCCAAATGTGCAAATTGTGGCATCAATGGCCGTAACGCAGGAATCAAATCATTTGGGTTCGTGTTTTGCAACCAAATGACACGAGTAACAATTTGATCCCCACCTGCACGACTTCGAGCATCGTACGGAATACCTGAGTTTTTAGCATTGCTGTCAGGAACTAACTTGACCGTATTACCTGATGGAAGTGCAACCACACCATTAACATTCAACACGCCTAAAAATAGGTCATAGACCTCATCTTTATTGAGAGGTTTATTGGAAATAACAGTAACGTTCCCGCGCACACGGGGATCAACTGCAAAGTTCTTACCCGTAATATCAGCGACTTCATTAATAAATGCTGTTAAATCCGCATCACGTAGATTAATCTTCCATGTTTGTGCTTGCACATTGGTACTGATGGTCGCAACCAAAGGCGCGGCAGCAAGTAATGCCCAAAGTGGACGTTGATGATTCAAGAAAGCCATAACCTGCACTTATTCCTAACTAATGTGATGACGTGTTATCACTAAAAACTTTGTTGTATGGTCATCACTTGATCACCACGTTTTATTTCTATTTTGGCATGTCCTTCACGACGTACTTGCTCTAATAATTGCACTTCGCTAAGACCCTGCCCGACTGTCTGACCGTTGATCGATAGAATACGATCACCAGACCGCAAACCCAAGGTATTTTTTAAATTCGTTGGTGTTCGATCTGAGATTTCGTAACCGTCTGAACCACCACCACTCACTCCCATATTTTTTAAATACTGCTCACGATTTTCCTGCATTTGTTGGATCGCTTGTCCCAGCGCAGATTGTGATGAGTTTTGAGCAGGTGTAGGTGTTTGAGGTGTTGCAGCTTGAGGGTTTAATACAGGGGCAATTGGCTGGTATAAACCATTATCTAAACCCTTAAATTTAACTTCTCGTGTTGCACCATTATCCTGCTTCAGAATGACATGGTCCCAATACACTTCCGCTAGTTGATAGGAAGTTGAACCGATGGTTTCACCAACACGATAACGCTCAGCAGTATCGTTTAACTTAATAACCGCCGATGACAAATAGCTTGGATAACCCAACAATACGCCCTGCAACTCCACATTGACATTATCTTGTGCTGTCGTAGTAGCAGGTTCATTAAATAGTGCAAAAGAACTAATATTAGGAACTTGCGCCTGTTGTGAACCCAATGCAACACGATCAAACTGCATCGGCTGAGGTGGAGCCACAACCAACCAGAATAAAGAAGCTAACTTCCAACACAACCATAAAATGAGTAAAGTTAGGATAAAAGCACTTGTTTTATCGAATTGCTGCCAACGAAACTGCTGTAGTTTTTGTGCTATTGTTTTCATTAAAAACCACCTTGCAACAATGGTTGGCGAGAACTAATCACGTAAGTGTCGAGTCCCGCTTTACCTTGATAAGATGGTACATTTAATAACATCCGCTGTGTCAATTGAATATCGAGCATAAGATTCGGGTCTAAACTTAGATTCGCCATTTTCTGACTTTGCTGATCCCGAACATCTATTTGCAATTGTCCATTTTCATCTTTCATTTCCGCAGTCAATGAAGGCATATTCATACGATCTTGGCGTTGACCAAAGGTATAATTCAATTCACCACCACCCCAGTGCAATTTACCTTCAGTTGCAGTAAAGCCTTTTTCCTTTTGATAATTAAATTGTACATCTTTAAGTTGAATTGAATTCTCAGGCCACTGCCAATTGGCAAAATACTTTAAAGTCTCAGGTGCAATTTCACCTTGCAAATCTTTGATCAAAATCTTTTGACCTAAACCGTAACCCAAAATACCATTAAATTGGGTATTCCCGCTGTGAATATCGAGATTTGCGCCAAGACGCAACATTAATAAATCTAAAGGACGGGTTTTCCAATGTACAGAACCACGTAACTGACCTTTTTGCCAATCCGCTTGTCCCTGCCAAATATTGCCGCTAACATTATGTAAGATTTGATTATCTTTAGAAAATTTCGCAATTAACCATGTTGCTGGAATTTGTAAAATAATAAAAATTAAAAATGCAAAAATGGTGAAAACCCACCACTTCCATTGTTTGGTATTTTTCTTCATTCCACCCTTACCAAATGCACAAATTATCATCCTTTTAGAGACACTCGCCCCTGAATGACATTATGCATACTTTTTCAACATCGCCAATTCTCTCATATAAAAAAACCAAGCTTTTTAAGCTTGGCTTTAATGAAGCATAGAATCATCGTATGACAGAACGATGACGAGTAAAACTTGCTTAGATTAGAAAATCTTCAAGTTTTGCGCCTTTCTCTAATTCAGCAACTAACCAACGTGGCTGTTTACCACGACCAGTCCAAGTTTCTTCTGTATTATTTTTATTACGGTAACGTGGTTCTACTGCTTTGCGCGTTGTCTTCTTACGCTTTTGCTCACCTAACTCCAATAACTCTTCAACACTAAAACCAACTGCTTCAGCTATTGCAATAATTTCATTATAAGCATCTTCAATTGCTTGATCTTTTTTGCTTGCGATTAAAGCTTCCGCTTCTACCTGTAAACGTTTTAAGTCTTCTACAGATAAATCACTAATATCTGGTTTCATTAGAACCACTCCAACTCAAAAGAAATATATCACTCAAAATAAAAAAGAATTCAAAAATTCTATTGCCATAGTAATTTATATACAATTAAATAATCAATATTAAATTAGTCAAATTAATCACAATACAACCATAAATCATCTTATACTTACAATAAAACAAAAAACTTAAGTGCATTTCATTAAATCCATTGTATTAATTTTTTTAAAATGATGAAATAATTTTTAGAACCTGATGAATATTAATTTTACCTTAATTCTTGATGCTTTCTATAGGTTGAATTCCATATAACAAATCTAGACTATCTATGAATTAATTCACAAAATAAAAAGATAAGTTATATGAGATTAACGCACTCAAAATAAATATAGACATAATAGTCTTTATAAAATTATTTTAATGCAAGATTATTTCCAACACTTTGTTCAATAGCAATAATATTTTGTTTAATCAATTCAGGAATAGCTAGTTTATTGGAGGTTACTTTATCAACACAAACCATCACTGCCTCTCCTGTTGCAACGATTTGGTTTTGTGTTTCACTCCATAAACTATAATGCATTCGAAAAGCACTATTTCTGAGCTCCTCAATACGTGCACCAATATGCAGCACATCAGGATAAAATACTGGCTTTAAATATTTACATTGACTAGAGGCTACCACCGTCACTATATCTTGATCAAATATATTTAATGCCATTAAATAAGCAATTCGTGCACTCTCAATATAGCGATAATACTGCACATTATTTACATGCCCAAAAGCATCCATATCACCCCAAGCAATTGTTTGTCGATGTACAACAGGATAGACAGACAGTTCTTTCATATCTCACTCATATCTTAAAGTTTAAAAAATTAACATCATTTTCAAAGATTAAATTCAACTGCCTGATCAAATCCAGATTATCTCCAAGCGTTGATTTAATCCGCAAATAGCTCATTACTATATTATCAGGATATAAAGTTAATAACTGCTCAGCTTCTTCTAAACGTTGAGTTGCAACATAAATATGCCATTTTGCAAAGGTCAACATTGGAACACTCATGTAACGCTGTTCTAGCTGAATAATACGTTGCTCAACATAGCTATAATCGGGAATTTGCTTCAGTAGTTGCTGTTGGAACCAAAGATAAAAAACCTCTGGATCGAAATTTTCTTGCAATAAATGCAATGCAAGATCCTCATGCTGCAATCCCATTTCTGGCATACGTGCCAATAATTTTAACCACAAAACCTTACTACTATATGGTCGTGCTTGAATTTCATTCTCTAGAGCAATATACCGCTGTTGCAGTGCAGCTAAGTCATCCACAGATGCTTGATCAAACTGTATGAGTAATTGTTGCAACCAGAGATCTCGATGTTCTGCACTTAATAAACCATGCTGAATTGATTGTAAAAATAACCAAGGCTGTTGTAAGGCAAGTTTGCCCCACAAAACAGTAATGCGTTGTTGATAAGCAGTTTCAATCTCAGCCAACCAAGGTGAAAGTTGATGCTGTGCAAGGAATTCTAGATGGGTTAATGCTTTTTCTGTTTCATGTTGTTCTAAGAAAATATCGATCCGCTGTAGTTCTGCCAGCTCAAAGGCCATCGGTGCTGATTTCTCTAGTTTCTGCAAAGCGAGTTGATAGTCACCATTTTTATAATCAAATTGTGCATCAACAATATTACTCAGCAATCCTGATTGAGCAAAAACACGCTCAATAAATCCCTGCTGTTCTTTTGCCGCATCAAGCAGCCAGACTATACCGAGCTGCTCATATGGATGTAGATCTTTAAATTGTAAAATATTTTCTTTCTTACGCTGTTCTCGCGCAAAATATCTGCGACTCACAAACCATAACAACTGTGCGAATAAACTAATCACAATAAAAAGTGCGATTAAGCCCCATAAACTGCTTTGGAACTGCCAATCGCGCCAGTAAATATAAACATAGCCATTACCGTAGCCATAGCTCAGCATGGCAAACATAGCAAAAAATAATAGACTTACAAGTAAATAAATGAACACCAGTTGTTTCATAATTACATTACCCCAGTAAACCAAGGGTCGTTAATTTAGGTGTCGGAATAACTGAAAGATTTAACAGCTTTTCTAATTTTTGCTTGATCATTTGACTGTTTTGATCAGGTAAAATTGAGAATAATCGAATTACCTCTTGAACGGATTTGCGATACTCAGATGCTTGTCCCTGATGTAAGGCTTGTGAAGCAAGAAGTAAACGTAACTGAGCTTCTTTTAAAATGAGATGGCGATTGATTAAATCAGGCTGTGTACGCTGCACCCTTTCAAATTTGAACCAAGACCACCATGAAGAGGCTTCAGCTTTTTGCATTTTAATAGTTGGGTTATGCACTTCTTGTAAAAGCTTTTGATCCAATTGCTGCAATAAAGTATCAATCTGTTGCTGCTGTTGGGTTTGCATAAGCACATAATGTTGAATAGCTTGTTTATCCTGTTCGATCGCTTTCATCAAACTATGCTGTAAAGCAGGAGAAACCGTATATTGGACAATATGCTGCTGTACCTGATTTAATTGATCAATCGCATAAATGAACTGTTGTTGATCTATTGCGAATTGAACTAACTGTAATTGCTGTTTGATTAATATAACAGGCGCTACACCCGTGACCATACTGGGTAAGCTCGAAGCTTCTGAAGGGTCAGATAAATGAGCATCTTGTAATTTTCGCTGCAGAGCAACAAATTGATCATTCAGCAAAGAATAACGTTGCTGCTGCTGTGTAAGCTGTTGCTGGAGTTGAGGAACGATCTGAGAATATTGTGCTACTTCATAACTAAGTTTGGCTAACCATAATAAACTTAGTAATAAAATCAGGTAAACAATCTTTCTCATATACGTCCTTGCCAAGCACCGATACGTTGAATAATCTCTGATATAGATAAATTATCAAGCTGAATAATGTTAATCTCTTGATGTGTTTGCAACCGTGCATTTTTGAGTAACTGTGCTAAACGCTCACCTAACGCCAAATATATCCATTTCGCATCTATATTATTTTGACCACAAAGCTGCTGCCAATTATTCCAACTCGCCTCACTACTAATCAACACCATAACAGGTTGACTTGGCATTATTTTTTTTAAAATTTTTGGAAAAAGCGTAACACTTTGTATTGGGCATTGGCGACGATAAAGAACAAAATTAAGAATCTCGACACCTTGCTGTTGCAACTGCTGCATCATAAACTGCCGCCCCCCAAAACCACGCCAAAAAGCAACTTTATCCAAATGCACGTGTTGATTTAATATTGGGAGATCTAGCATACCTTCCGAATTTTCAACCTCAGGGATGTGGCTGTCTACATTAAATTTTGCGAGTGCTTGAGCAGTTGCTTGACCTACTGCGATCCACTGCACATGCTTGAGTTGATCTAAGGATATCTTTTGTTGTTGTAAATATTGCATACCGACATCAACGGCGGTCGGGCTGACAACAACAATAACTTGCACCTGCTCAAGTTGCTGATACAGTTCACGTAAATGCCCCGAAAAAGGTTCAGCTACAAGTTCCAACAATGGCAGATTGATAACTTGATGACCCACGTCCAACAATGCTTGCGTTAAGTTCACAGCACGATCTTCAGGGCGCGTATTAATAAAAAGCATTAATAAAGCGCTTTTAACAATTCACCTGCACCTTGCTCCAATAAGCATTGTGCAAGTTGTTCACCTAATTGTTCAGCGTCTTCTGGAGTTCCAACCAATTGTTGTTTTAGCAAGGTTTTCCCATCAACACTTCCCACACGACCTTCTATGTAGAGCTGATCATTGGCTAAAGTTGCATATCCTGCGATTGGAACTTGACAACCACCTTCTAGATAGGCATTAAACGCACGTTCTGCACGCACACAAATTGAGGTTTCTTCATGCTGTAATGGTTGGATAATTTTTAATAATTCCACATCATCTGCACGGCACTCTAAGCCCAATGCACCCTGACCAACAGCAGGTAAACTTAAAACAGGCGTTAAACAATGACGAATTCGATCCGCCAAACCTAAACGCTTTAGACCTGCACTGGCTAAAATGATCGCATCATATAAACCATCATCAAGTTTTGATAAACGCGTCCCCACATTGCCACGTAAGTCAATAATCTCTAAATCAGGACGTATTTGTAAAATTTGGCATTTGCGACGCAAACTAGATGTACCTACTTTGGCACCTTGAGGTAACTCATCAAAACTTTGGTAATGATTCGAAACAAAGGCATCAAGTGGGTCTTCTCGCTCACAAGTCACAGCGAGCGTCAAACCTACAGGTAAATGCATTGGTACGTCTTTCATTGAATGCACCGCCAAATCAGCGCGACCATCTAACAAAGCAGCTTCCAGCTCTTTAACGAATAATCCTTTACCACCAATTTTTGCCAAAGGTGTATCTAAAATTTTATCACCTTGCGTCACAAACTTAAGCAACTCAACCGTTAAATCTGGATAAAGCGCATTTAAACGGGAGCGAATATGCTCCGCCTGCCAAAGTGCCAGAGGGCTTTGTCGAGTCGCAATTTTTAAGGTCTTCATAAATTCAAGTTAAGCATGGATCAAAAACAATTGTTTCAAACTTAACTTGCTCACCTAAAATTGCAAGCAAAAACTGATTTTTCATCTGACTTAAGCTCAATATTTTATAATTGATGCATACATTCTCTTAAACTTGGTAAATGACGGCGACTTACAGATAAGCGTTCATCCAGCTCACGTAATCTAACCTGATACTGACCCGCCGCAATCAGTTCCAACCGTTCTAAATAATCAAGAGAAACTAAAGCATTACGATGAATTCGAATAAAACGATCTGAAAACTCAGATTCTAGATCTTTTAAAGTTTCATCAATTAATACACTGCCATTCCGATGACGCACAGTGACATATTTCTGATCTGCTAGAAAATAGTAAATATTCTCTATTGGAATAAGTTCGACCCCGCGATAAGTTTTCGCAGCAATTTGATGGCGTTGAGTTTTAGTATCGTACATATCGTCTTGTTGTTGTAAACCAGTCATTTGTGCTTGTGTAAGTTGCGTCAGACTATTGAACACCTGTTGTAAATCTTGTTGTGCAATAGGCTTGAGCAAGTATCCCTGTGCTTGAAATTTAAACGCTTCCAATGCGTGTTGATCATATGCCGTACAAAAAATAATAGCTGGACGAGGGCTAAAATGACTGATCTGCTCAGCGCACTCCAATCCGTTCATTCCAGGCATTTGAATATCTAATAGAACAACATCGGGCGAATCATTTTCAATATGGTTTAACACATCCTGCCCATGATGCGCCGTCGCAATCACCTCATGACCCATTTGGGTCACTAAACGTGACAAACGCTCTACTGCGAGAGGTTCATCATCAGCAATCAGAACTTTCATCCTCTCCTCCTTGTAACCGTTAACTTCATCCGTCATTTTTTATGGTTAACTTAACTTATTATTTTACTCGATAGTGATAACTTACCACCGTGGTATATAACGATACTCCCCCATAAACCTGAAACTTCACTGTCTGTCCGTAATAGGCTTTTAGACGTTGCTTCACATTGTCTATTGCAATACCATTCCCTTGTCTCGATTTTATTGTATCGTGAGAATAAGGGTTAGTAATGACTATACTGACTTGATTTTGCAATATTTCAACCAATACACTAATGGTTGAGGGCTGTAAAACTTTTTCTACCCCATGAAAAATACTATTCTCTAGCAAAGGTTGCAATGTTAATAATGGAATCGTGACTCGTTTTAATTCTAAAGACGTCGCCTGTATGTTCCATTCTACCTTTAAACGCTCTCCTAAACGTAATTTTTCAATACTTAAGTATTGCTGACACAAGTCAATTTCTTCAGCCAAACTCACCAATTTCAATTCTTGAAAACTGGCGCGGAATAATCGTGACAAGTTAATCAACATGTTTTCTGCTTTGTCAGGATCAATTGAAATCAAACTCACGACGCTATTTAAACTATTAAATAAGAAGTGAGGATGAATACGTGCTTGCATGGCTTGAATCCGCGCATTCAGCTCACTATATTGCTGATTCATCCATTGCTCTCGCATATAGAGATAACGCAAACAGAAAGCACCAAGCAAGATGCCATATCCCAAATGCAGACTTACACCTTGAAATAAGATATCTTCAGAAAAATTATTTGTTGATGAACCCCAATATTGAATTATATTAATGACACACGTGGTAAGTAAAACAATAAGTTGAAGAAAAATAAAACCTAAAATTAACGCCATTTTCTGACTAAATTTGGCAAAAAACTCTTGAAAATAGTCAACAAAAGCAGAAAACGATAAAATTATCCAGTTAATAAAAAGCATGTATTGAAAAACTCGGATACTTTCCACTGCTTGCCAAGAACGGGCTTCTGCAAGTGCGAGTACCATTGCCAAAACATTACTTGCTACAATTAATTCCAATAAGTGTTGCGATTGCCTTATTTTCGTAAAAAAATAGGACCCTGCTGGACTCATTTGACGTGTTTTCGATAACTTCTTGCGTCGAATTTCAGCAACTACGTTTGGATTTGCTATACTCTTTTTTATTTTACTGAGCCGCCATGACCACATCTTCTCAATCCTCTTCTTCAGCAAGCCCTAATCAAACCTCTGGAATGTGGGGCGGTCGCTTCTCTGAAGCAACAGATGCATTTGTTGCAGAATTTACCGCATCTGTTCAATTTGACCAACGTTTTTATAAACAAGATATTGCAGGTTCGATTGCACATGCAACCATGCTTGCTAAAGTTGGTGTACTGACCGAGGCTGAGCGTGATGATATTATCCAAGGTTTAAATACAATCAAGGCTGAAATCGAAGCAGGTAATTTCGAATGGCGTATTGATTTAGAAGACGTACATATGAACATTGAGTCTCGCTTGACTCAACGTATCGGCATCACAGGTAAAAAATTACATACAGGTCGTAGCCGTAATGACCAAGTTGCAACTGACATCCGTTTATATTTACGCGATGAAATTGATGACATTTTAGGTCTATTACTACGCTTACAAAAAGGCCTACTCAGTCTGGCAAGCAAAAATACCAATACGATTATGCCTGGTTTTACTCATTTACAAACAGCTCAGCCAGTAACATTTGGTCATCACCTATTGGCTTGGTTTGAGATGTTGGTTCGCGATACTGAACGCCTTCAAGATTGTCGCAAGCGTGTTAATCGCATGCCACTCGGTTCAGCAGCCTTAGCAGGAACAACCTACCCAATTGATCGCGCATATACAGCCGAATTATTGGGTTTCGAAGCTGTTTCTGAAAATTCGCTTGATGCTGTTTCTGATCGTGACTTTGCCATTGAATTTAATGCGGCGGCATCTTTGATTATGATGCATTTGTCCCGTATGTCAGAAGAACTGATTTTATGGACTTCGGCTCAATTCAAGTTCGTCAACATTCCAGACCGCTTCTGTACGGGCTCATCTATCATGCCGCAGAAGAAAAACCCAGATGTTCCTGAGTTAGTACGTGGTAAATCAGGTCGCGTGTTTGGTGATTTGATTAGTTTATTAACACTAATGAAAGGTCAACCATTGGCATATAACAAAGACAACCAAGAAGATAAAGAGCCTTTGTTTGATGCAATTGATACCGTTCGTGGTTGCTTAATGGCCTTTGCAGATATGGTGCCTGCACTCGTTCCAAACATTGAAATTATGCGTGAAGCAGCGCTTCGTGGTTTCTCTACAGCAACTGACCTTGCTGATTACCTTGTGAAGAAAGGTGTTGCTTTCCGTGATGCACACGAAATTGTAGGTAAAGCAGTTGCGCTTGGTGTGGCTGAAGAAAAAGATTTATCTGAATTGACATTGGAACAGCTTCAACAATTCTCTGATTTGATCGAAGCAGATGTATTTGATAAAGCCTTAACTTTAGAAGCTTCTGTAAATGCGCGTGATCATATCGGCGGGACATCGCCAAAACAAGTTGAAGCAGCCATTACTCGTGCACACACTCGCCTAGAACAGTTATACGCTTAAGGATAAATCATGACGAGACAAGTATTTTGCCGCAAATATAAACAAGAGCTTGAAGGTTTAGACTTTGCACCATTCCCAGGTGCAAAAGGTCAAGAATTCTTTGAGACGGTTTCAAAACAGGCTTGGCAAGAATGGTTAAAACACCAAACCACGCTCATTAACGAAAAACGCCTCAATGTATTCGAACCCGATGCGAAGAAGTTTCTTGAAGAGCAACGGGAGAAGTTCTTCAACAATGACGAAAGTGTTGAAAAAGCAGAAGGTTGGACGGAACAAAAGTAAATCGTTTCAACTAACACCACTGAATAAAAGAGGGCTAAATATAGCTCTCTTTTTACATGACATTTACATAAGTAATAAAGGTTTACAGAGTATACACAGTTGTCTACGTGACAGATCAACACTCTCCGCTTATATTGAATATCAGAAGCAAAAAGAGATAGTTCGATATCTCAAGTAACACATAATATTTCTCTCCCAGACTTTCCCCCGAAGTCTGGGATTTTTTTTATTTGTATGATATCAATTTATATAAAAATCATATTCACGGTTATATTAGGTCAATCAATTGCCCAGCAACGTTGTTCAAATTACGCTAACCCCATAATAAAAAACACCTTAGGATTTTGAGAAATTATTGGATGACTACTCTTAAAATTTACCAAATGACTACTTCATTTCCGATGACTTTATGCAACGTATGGCAATAAAAAAAGCTGCTCATTATGTAGCAGCTTTGAATCTTTATTTGATGATTATTTTTGATTCACTTTTTGTTCAATTTCTTCAATACTGGTATGACGTACATCCATACCTTTTGCCATATAAATAACTTGCTCTGAAATATTACGGGCATGATCGCCAATTCGCTCAAGCGAACGCAATACCCACATCACATTAATCACACGCGTAATATGGCGTGGGTCTTCAATCATGTAGGTCATCAAAGTTCGTGTTGCAGACTGATATTCACGATCAATATCCACGTCTGCCATCACCACTTTTAAAGCCTGATCAACATCTAAACGCGCGAAAGCATCCAAAGCATCATGAATCATAACACGCACTTGGTTACCAATATGGCGTGTTTCCATATAACCGCGTGGAGACTCACCTTCTTCACATAAATTTTGCGCAATACGAGCAATTTTTGAAGCTTCGTCACCAATCCGCTCTAAATCTGTATTTGCTTTACTCATCGCAATGACCATACGCAAATCAATTGCAGCAGGATGACGGCGGGCGAGAATCAAGGTCAAACCTTCATCAATATCACGCTCATATTGATTAACAACATTATCTTTAAATTGAACATCAATCGCCAAATTTTCATCTGTGTCTAATAAAGCATGAATTGCATTTGCAACCTGCTGCTCTACTAAGCCACCCATGGTCATAAATTTGGTATGTACATCTTGTAAGTCTTCATTAAATTGTGAAGAAATATGGTGACTTAACACAGGATTACTTGGACTCACAGTATGCCTCCACTAGACACATGGAAAAATGATTGGTGATTAAAACACAGCAATGATGAAACTTTTATGACAATAACACAGCTGAGCCAAAAGTCGATTGCTGCGAATTGATAAAACAAAAATCTAAAAATCTGTTAGTCTAAATACCTAGCTTGACGGAGCGCAGTTAATTAACTGCTGAGATTATCTTAATCGCAAGATTTAAAGATGAGTACCGTTGAACCTGATCAGGTTAACACCTGCGTAGGAATCAAGCCCAACAAAAGCCTCGCCTTTATTTATCAAAGAGATAAATGCGCTATCGTTTTTGCTCGTGCTTGATTCGTTAATGTAATACATAAGGATCATGCCATGAACCAATTAACGAATCTTCCCTCTGCTGATATTTCTGCTCAACATGAGCAAGATGCTAAAGATTTAACCCGTATTTTACCTGCTTCACGCAAGGTTTATGTTGAAGGTTCTCGCCCCGATATCCAAGTTCCATTTCGCGAAATTAGCTTGACAGAAACGCCGACAGGTTTAGGGGGTGAATATAATCCTCCTGTTATGGTTTATGACACATCGGGTGTTTATACCGATCCTGATGTCCAAATTGATTTAAATCAAGGTCTACCTTCTGTCCGCCAAACTTGGATTGAAGAACGTGATGATACCGATGTACTCTCAAGTTTAAGTTCTGATTTTGGTCAGGCTCGCTTAAAAGATATTCGTACTGCTGACATTCGTTTTGCTCATATTCAAAACCCTCGTCGAGCTAAGGCAGGGAAAAATGTTACGCAAATGCATTATGCGAAACAGGGCATTATTACGCCTGAAATGGAATATATTGCAATTCGTGAAAATCAACGCCAAGGTGACGGCGTAGACATGCGTCAGCATGCAGGACAAAACTTTGGTGCTCAGAATTTAAGAGAAATTACACCTGAATTCGTGCGTCAAGAAGTTGCCGCAGGTCGTGCAATTATTCCTGCCAACATTAATCATCCTGAAATTGAACCAATGATCATTGGTCGCAACTTTTTAGTAAAAATTAATGCCAATATTGGGAACTCCGCTCTAGGTTCATCGATTGATGAAGAAGTTGCTAAAATGACATGGGCAACGCGTTGGGGCGCCGACACGATCATGGACTTATCGACAGGTAAGAATATTCATGAAACCCGAGAATGGATTATCCGTAATTCACCTGTTCCGATCGGTACTGTTCCAATTTATCAAGCTTTGGAAAAAGTAGATGGTGTCGCGGAAGATCTCACTTGGGAAATCTTTAAAGACACACTGATTGAGCAGGCTGAACAAGGTGTGGATTATTTCACTATCCATGCAGGTGTACTATTACGTTACGTACCCATGACCGCCAATCGTCTCACCGGTATTGTGTCTCGTGGCGGTTCAATTATGGCGCAATGGTGTCTTGCGCATCATCAAGAAAACTTCTTGTATACGCATTTCGATGAAATCTGTGAAATCATGAAAGCCTATGACGTTTCATTTAGCTTAGGTGATGGTTTACGTCCAGGCTGTATTCAAGATGCAAATGATGAGGCTCAATTCAGTGAGCTTAAAACCTTAGGTGAATTGACACATCGTGCTTGGGAACATGATGTTCAGGTGATGATTGAAGGTCCCGGTCATGTGCCTATGCATATGATTAAAGAAAATATGGATCTACAACTTGAAGTTTGTAAAGAAGCACCTTTCTATACACTTGGTCCACTCACCACCGATATCGCACCAGGTTATGACCATATTACTTCTGCAATTGGTGCTGCAATGATTGGATGGTATGGCACAGCAATGCTGTGTTATGTCACACCGAAAGAGCACTTAGGTTTACCAAACAAAAAAGACGTCAAAGACGGCATTATCACTTATAAAATTGCAGCACATGCAGCAGACTTAGCCAAAGGTCATCCGGGTGCTCAAGTTCGTGATAATGCATTATCGAAAGCACGTTTCGAATTCCGATGGGATGACCAGTTCAACCTCAGCTTAGACCCTGATACAGCACGCAGCATGCACGATGAGACTTTACCCAAAGAAGCACACAAATCTGCACATTTCTGTTCTATGTGCGGACCAAAATTTTGCTCGATGAAAATCACGCAGAATGTGCGAGATTATGCACAAAATCAGCACAATGCTAAGCAATCAAATGATGCTGAAAAAGATGTTGAAGCAGGTCTCAATGCAATGAAAACCGCTTATCAGGAACATGGTCTAAAATTGTACCACAAGCTGTAAATCGACTAAAAAAAGATTTGCCCACGAATCAATCTCGGTTAGGATGAGATATGTACAATCTCATCCTGATTGAAGATGAATATTCTTGACCACGCCAGCTATTCAGCATCCGACGTTACGATAGAATCTCGGGAGTTTTTATTCCGAGGATTCATTCAAGTTGAGAAAGTGAATCTTACGCACCGACTATTTCATCGATCTGAATATTCACCAATTATTCAGCGTGAACTTATACATCGTCCAGAAGCTGCTGGCGTTTTACTTTATAACAATCAGCAACAACGTTTCGCACTTATTGAACAATTCCGAGTTGGTGCATTAAATGACTCCGAGTCAGCATGGCAACTTGAGATCATTGCGGGTGTACTGGATGGAAATGAATCTCCAGAAACCTGTATTCGTCGTGAAAGTCTAGAAGAATCAGGCTGCGAAATTAATGAATTGCAGCATTTATTCAGTTTTTATCCTTCTGCTGGTGCATGCGCTGAGTTTTTTCATTTATATGCTGCAGAAGTTGATTTACCAAGCAGTGGTGGCATCTTTGGCGTTCCAGATGAAGGGGAAGATATTCAACTCCATTTGTTTGATTACGCTGAAATCACCATGTTATTCAAAAATAATCGCTTGAAGAATGCCCCTGTCATCATGGCATTACAATGGCTTAGTCAACATATACAACGACAATAAATCTGAAAGGGGATAAGACGGTGACTTTTCAAGTCTCAAAATTATCACAAAAAGATTTTGTGATTATACAAATTACTGATACTCATTTATTGGAGTATCCTCATTTAGAGTTTGTCGGGATGCACCCTGAACAAAGCTTTCATGCAGTAATTGACTTGATGCGCCAACAACATCCGCAGATCGATATGATTGTGCATACTGGAGATTTAGCACAAAACCCAACAACTGTGACTTATGATCGCTATCTTAAGCATATGCAGAGTATAGGTATTCCCTTTTTTCAGACGCCTGGCAATCATGATGATGTATCTCACTTCCCTTTTCATGGAGCAGATCCGCATCAACCTATTGTTGTAGAAATCGGCGATTGGTGCATTATTTTACTCAATAGTGCACAGCCAACCAGAATTGAGGGCAAAATTGCAGAGACTGGCCTTGAACAATTAACAGAATTATTAAAAAAACATCATGATCGTCATATTATGATTGCCTGCCATCACCATCCTTTTGCGATGGAATCTGCTTGGATTGATCAACATAAACTAAAGAACTCATCTGATTTACTCGAAAGGATTCAACCTTTTCAAAATATCAAAGCCATCATCTGTGGTCATGTCCACCAAGATTCCATTAACACATGGCAAGATATTCAATTTTTATCAACGCCATCAACCTGCATACAATTCAAACCTAAAAGTGATAAGTTCGCACTCGATGAAGAACATCCGGGTTACCGCTTTATTAAACTGAAAGCAAACGGAGAAATCGAAACTCAGGTCTATCGTTTATCAACTTCACAGCGAATGAATAGCTCTGAAGTCTTGGGATATGACTAAACTTTTGATTACAAATTACATTCTCGTTTTCTCACAAAATCTGGACGGGAATGACTACCATCTTGCTGAAAAACTCTATATGATGTCGACCCTTGATGGGAAAAACCATCTTAGGTTTCTATAAAAACACTTGCATATCACCATATTTTTTGCGTATAGATAGTACGTGTAAGATGAGGAATGCCCTATATGGCGAATGACAACCAAAATCAAGTCTTGGACGAACAGACAGAAGTGATCGACGATCAAAAATCGGCTGTGAAACGCGTACGTAAAACCAAACCAAAAGCTTCAGAAGGTGGTACAACTGCCAGCTTATTTGGAATTGCACCTTATCAGCCGAAGAAAAATGAAGAATATATGTCTGAAGGACAGCTTGAGCATTTCCGCCAAATTTTAAATGCATGGAAAGCTGAGTTAATGTCTGAAGTTGATCGTACATTGAACACAATGCAAGATGAGTCAACTGCTCTTCCTGACGTCAACGACAGAGCAACGCAAGAAGAAGAATTTGCGATTGAATTACGTACACGTGACCGTGAGCGCAAACTCATTCGTAAAATCGAACAATCACTTGAAACAATTCAAAACGAAGATTACGGTTTCTGTGAAACTTGTGGTATCGAAATTGGCTTACGCCGTTTAGAAGCACGTCCAACAGCGACTTTATGTATCGATTGCAAGACTTTGGCTGAAATCAAAGAAAAGCAAAATAACGGTTAATAATCCCTCCCAACCTCCCTTTGAAAAGGGAGGAATACTACGAATTGAAAGATTTATGATATTCGAGTATTTCCCCTCCTTTATAGGAGGGACTGGAGAAGGATTGAAATACACAACCATAAAATCTTTATGCCTTACATCGGACGATTTGCCCCCTCTCCAACTGGCCCATTGCATTTTGGCTCCCTACTCACCGCAGTCGCAAGTTACTGTGATGCCAAAGCCAACCACGGCAAATGGCTAGTTCGAATTGAAGATACCGATATTCCTCGTATCTATCCCAATAGTGAAAACCATATCCGATCTTGTATTGATGCCTTTCAATTTGAACCCGATGCAGAAATTATTTGCCAAAAAGATCGTTTAGAGATTTATGAACAAGTTCTTGAGCAGTTAAAACACTTAGATGCGATCTATGCCTGTCAATGTACCCGTAAAATACTGGGTTCAAATCATATTTATGTTGGTACTTGCCGCGATTTACATCTGGATTTCAATGATCAAGCTATTCGCTTGAAAGTTGCCGATCAATTGATTTGTTTTGAAGATCGCTTACAAGGTCAGCAATCTTCCAACTTAAAACATGATTTAGGTGATTTCGTACTCAAGCGCCGTGACGGCATTATAAGCTATCAATTGGCTGTGGTCGTAGATGACTATTTACAAGGTATTACGCATGTGGTTCGCGGCGCAGACCTTTTAGACAATACCGTCAGACAAATTTGGTTAGGCTCTTTACTGAATTATCCATCTCTCAACTATATGCACCTCCCCCTTGCCATGAATCATCAAGGGCAAAAACTGTCTAAACAAAATTTGGCTCAAGCACTGGATATCAGCAAAGCATCAAACCTCTTACAGCAGGCTATTTTAGCTTTAGGGCAACCTTTGGTTGAACTTGACCAGCCACGCATCATGCTGCAACAAGCTGTTCAACAATGGGACATCAAGGTAATTCCTAGAGGTATCCATCTCACAGGTACTTTCTTATAAGCCATAAAAAAGCCCTACTTAAAGTAGAGCTTTTTATTTTCGATACGATTAGAAATTTGATTCTTCTTTAACTGGATTAAGTTCTTGCGTTGATGCATCAATTTTCAGAATTAAACTAATCATTGCAGCACACATCATTAAAGATGTACCGCCATAACTAATAAACGGCAAAGTCAAACCTTTAGTCGGCATTAAACCCATATTCATGCCAGCATTTACCAAAATTTGCATCAGAAAAATAATGCTAATGCCATATGCCAAATAACCTGCGCGTAAGTAGTTATGTTGCAGAGCACGATGTCCTATTCGAATACAGCACGCTAACATCGTAAAGGACAATACCATCACCAAGGTGACGCCAACAAAGCCAAATTCTTCGCCAAGAACCGCTAACATAAAGTCTGTATGCGCCTCTGGAAGATAGGAAAGCTTTTGTACGCTGTGTCCTAAACCCGTTCCAATCCATTCTCCACGTCCAAATGCCATCAACGCATTTGATAACTGATAACCAACACCTAATGGGTCAGCCCAAGGATTCGTAAAGGAAATTAAACGCTGGAAACGGAATGGTTCAAATAAAATAAGTGCCGTAATCCCTGCAAAGATTGCTCCTAACATAATTAAGAATTGTGTTGCTGGTGCACCTGCCAAGAAAAACACACCAACCATCATGAGGACAATAACAACCGTTGCACCGAGATCGGGCTCTGCAACAATAAATCCAACTGTCAGTGCCATGACACCACTCAGGCGCAACAGGCCTTTCCAATGCGTTCGAACTTCTTTAGCACGGCGAACAACATAGTCAGCGGTAAAAATCGCCATCACAATCTTGGCAATTTCCGTCGGTTGTAAAGTAAAACCACCGAGCTTAATCCAACGATGTGAACCGTTTACTTCCGAACCTACGACCAACACTGCCAATAGTAGTACCATCGTCACAAGCCATAATGGAAAAGCATTTTTAAACCATAAGTTCAAGGCAACTCTATAGGTTAAGAATGCCACCACAGCAGCAACAACAATCGAAATTCCATGACGAATTAAGAAATAAAATGGATTCTCATGAATATATTCGGCATATGGCATCGATGCGGATGCCACCATGACCGAACCGAAACACAGCAAAGAAATGACGCAAAAAATGAGAATATTACGTGCTGTCATTTCCGCAGGAAGCTTGGGCAACCGACTCAATAATTGTGAAATCTTTTGTACCGTATTTTGGGCTAAATCAGCCATAGATCAGTTCCTAATTTTTATTTTCATTCAGGGCATTTACACATGCCACGAATTGATGTCCACGATCATTATAGCTTTTAAACATATCAAAGCTTGCACAAGCTGGTGATAGTAAAACGACATCTTCAGCCTGAGTATATTTCTGTGCGAGAGCTACAGCTTCCGATAAACTCGTTGCGTGTTGGATTACAGTGGTACCTTGAATAGCTTGTTCAATCACAGCTGCATCTTCACCAATCAGAATCGCTGATTTTACATATTTTTGAATCGCATCTCGTAATGGTTTGAAATCCTGACCTTTACCTTGACCTCCTAGAATTAATGCTAGTTTGCCATGTTTCACTTCAATAGCAGCGCCTAAACCATCAATTGCAGCAAGGGTTGCACCGACATTGGTTCCTTTAGAATCATTATAGTAACGCACCCCAGAAACTGTTTTCACATATTCACAGCGATGCTCTAAACCTTTAAAGTGCTTGAGTGTTTCCAACATGGATTCAGTATCTAAACCAATCGCCTCACCCAGCGCCAAACATGCGAGTGCATTAGCAACATTGTGCATACCTTGAATATACATATCAGAGGTTTTCATCAAACGTGCCCTGCCACGCGCTAACCACATCGTGCCATCAGCATCACGAAGCACGCCATATTGATTTAAATCAGGTGCATTCAAACCAAAACTTTGCATTGGTGTAACATCAGGTACCAGCGGACGACTCAAATTGTCATCGCGGTTATACACCACTTTTTTCACGCCTTGGAAGATTCGATGTTTGGCCTTGTGATAACCGAGCATATCACCATGACGATCTAAATGATCTTCACTCATATTCAAAACAACTGCGACTTCTGCATTTAAATTTGAGGTTGTTTCTAACTGAAAACTAGATAACTCTAAAACAATTAACTCTGGCTTATCTTTGAGCAAATCTAATGCAGGACGTCCTAAATTCCCGCCTACAGCGACTTTTCGACCAGCTTCTTGTGCCATTAACCCAATCAGCGTCGTTACTGTGCTCTTTGCATTTGATCCTGTAATTGCAACAATTGGGACTTCAGTAGCACGACGTAGTATTTGAATATCACCAACAACAGGAATACCTTGTTCAATTGCTTGTTGAATTTCTGGCAATTGCGGCGCAAGTCCTGGACTAAGAATAATTTCTTCTGCTTGTAATAAAAGTTCTGTATCCAACTTTCCAAAACTGGTACGAACACTGGTAGGAATTTGATCATGCCCTGGCGGTGTTTCCCGAGAATCCGTTACTGCAACTTGGTAGCCTTGTTCATGTAGGAAGTTGACTGCTGACACTCCCGAAATCCCTAAGCCAGCTACAACTTTTAATCCACCACGTTGTATTAACATTTTTGCCCCATTTTTTTGCAGATTACAGAATGCAAAAATGTTAGCACTTTACTGTTTTAAATGCTTTTTCAGTTTTCGTTTTATTCAGGCTTTTTTGTGTCAGTGCGTAAAAGTGAATCTATATCTTGTATAGGGAATTGTTCACATTCAAAAGATGTTTGTGATATGAGCCGTATAGCGCAAAATTTTTAGATAAAAATACGTTTCGCGAGATTTAGTCATTCTGAATGAAGAAAGATAACGCAGTGACAACAACAATCGTTCTCTGTAGGGCTTTGACTAAAATGCTCACCATTCCCAATTAATTAGGAATAAAATAAGAAAATACCCATAAAATGATCGCAACATACATTATCCCATCAATTTTCTTGGCTGTGGCATTTCGTAGCTGAAAATGAATAATCTCAGGTCTTAACCATAAATACATAAAACAGAGATTAGAACCTAAGCAAGATAAAATTGCTTTTAAATGATGAGTTTCCGACCAATTCAGAATAGCAAAAATATTCAGCAACACGATGAAACCAAACAAAATTAACTTATGTCTAAGGCTCAATACTTTTATTTCTATATTTTCTAGTTGATTCATTCTGTGACTCTTTATTTTAGTTCTTTGATTATTAAAAAATTGCCCATACCCTAGCATATGAGCAATCATTATCTTTTAACGCCATTTGATCGCTTGAATGGTTTCCTGTTTCTTGGGTTCATTGTTATCATCGACAGCACAGCCGCAACCTCCGCCACAACCCACCACAATTTTAGGTTTTAACCATGTTGCCAAACGGTACCAACCAAATCGCTGACATAGATTTGACAAAATAAGCGACAAGGAACTTGCGGTTTTAGGGAATACTTTCTTAAAAACGACAAAAGCACTCCATAACACTAATACAGCAACAATCGAATACTCAAACATAAGCGACTCCTTTTAGCCCCAAATGCGTGATGCAATTTGGTAGGTGAAAAAAGACATTAGATAAGCCAAGCCAAACAAATACGTTGCCATGATTGCAACATATTTCCATGAACCCGTCTCACGGCGTACCGTTGCTAAGGTTGCCAAACAATGTGGCGCATAAATAAACCAAACCAATAAAGATAAACCTGTAGCCAATGACCAACCTGTACCATCCATACTGATTAAATGTGATAAACCTTGTGCCACTGCATCATCATCAGCGCCAGATAAAGCATAGACCGTACCCAATGCTGCAACGACTACTTCACGTGCTGCCATCGCTGGAATTAATGCAATACAAATCTGCCAATTGAAACCAATTGGGGCAAAAATTGGTTGTATCAGGTGCCCCAACATTCCTGCAAAGCTATAATCAATTGCAGGCTGTGTCGCACCATCTGGTGCTTGTGGGAAAGTACATAGGAACCAAAGTAAAATCGAAAGAGCGAAAATAATTCCACCCACACGTTTTAAGAAGATTTTGGCGCGATCTAATAATCCAATCCCGACACTTTTTAAATCAGGAATACGATAACTTGGTAACTCAAGTAATAATGCATGTTGTGATTTATCTTTTTGTAGAAATTTCATCACAATCGAAACACACAATGCACTGACAATACCCGACATATATAAGCCAAAGAGTACCAAACCTTGCAGGTTGAAAATTCCCCATACCATTTGATTTGGAATAAATGCTGCAATCAATAAGGCATAGACGGGTAATCGTGCTGAACAAGTCATTAATGGTGCAACCATAATCGTGGTAAAACGATCACGCGGATCACTAATACTACGGGTTGCCATAATACCCGGCACTGCACACGCAAAGCTTGAAAGTAACGGAATAAACGCACGACCACTGAGGCCTGCTGTAAACATTAATTTGTCGAGCAAAAAAGCTGCGCGTGGTAAATACCCAGACTCTTCCAACACTAAAATAAAGAAGAACAGAATCAAAATTTGGGGCAAGAACACAACAACGCCACCTGCACCCGCAATAATCCCGTCAACGACTAAACTATGGAGCAAAGGCTGCGAAATATAGGTACCAAGTGTCGTACCTAACCATCCGAAAAGGCTTTCAATCCCATCCATAAATGGAGCTGCCCAAGCAAATACAGCTTGGAACACAATAAACATCATCACAGCAAGGCTTAATAAGCCCAATACAGGATGCAAAAATATTTTGTCGAGAAAATCGGTTCGCTTATCTTCCTGATCAACAAAGTTCACCACATCTTTAAAAATAATTTGGATCTTTTGATGATGCTCACCCGTTAAACCACTGAGTTCGGTATGGGGCACTGTATATTTTTGTTGATCTAATGCGTGCAGTAAGTTCTCAATACCTGAGTTACGCACAGCGACTGTCTCAACCACGGGAACGCCCAATCGCTCTGATAATTTTTGAGTATTGATTTGAATTCCACGGCGACGTGCTTCGTCCATCATGTTTAACACAACAAGGATCGGACGCCCTAACTCAATAATTTCTAGCACTAATCCGAGATGAAGCTTTAAATTAGTCGCATCAACAACACATAAAAATGCATCTTGCTGCCCTTCTTCAGCAATTTTACCTTCACACACATCACGCGTGATTTCTTCATCAGGGCTTGTTGCTTGCAAACTATATGTTCCAGGCAAATCAAGTACTCGAACATTTCGTCCTGAAGGCAACTGAAAATGTCCAACCTTACGCTCTACTGTGACCCCTGCATAATTGGCAACTTTCTGGCGTGTTCCAGTTAAGTGATTGAATAAAGAAGTCTTACCACAGTTTGGATTTCCCACAAGGGCAACACGTAACGCATCACTCATGCAGGTGCTCCTTCAAATTGGATTTCAATTTTATCGGCTTCAGTTTTACGTAATGCAAAACGCGTAAAACCAATTTGGATTAGAATCGGATCGCCACCAAAAATACCTTTGGTAATCACCTGTACTTGTGTACCAGGCACAAAGCCTAAACTCTCTAAACGAATAGCCACAAGGTCTGGCTGTTCGGTATCATCGACTAAGCGATTCACTTTAGTAATCATCGCCGTTTGCTTGACTTTTAATGCTGACAATCGCACCGCTTCTAACCCTAAACTCTTTTCTCCAAGAGTATACAGGCAAATGAGAATAATTACCAAAAACAATCTCAATGGCATTCGCTTCTGTGACAGATCGACAACAATTCATTTTTCTTTTACAGTGCAGTTGAATGAAGGACTTTTCTGATTATGTTAAATAAAAAACCTCGTATTCCAACTGCAGTCACAATTCCAGAACATCTCAGTTTTTTACACGGTTTTCGTGATTATTTAGTAGCGCAAACCGTGAGTCCACATACACGAAATGCCTATCTATCAGATCTTATTCAATGTGCTGAGTTACATCCAAATGTGACATTAACGCAATGGTCCAGTGATGATATTGCTGATGTATTAATTGCACTCACTAAAGCAGGCAAAAGCCCACGCTCCATTGCACGCTGCTTGTCTGCTTTACGTCAATTTTATAAATTTCTGAGAGAACAGAAACTAAGAGATGATAATCCCGTGGCAAACCATCGTTCTCCTAAAATTGGACGTGCTTTACCTAAAGATTTATCAGAACAAGATGTAGAAGCATTAATCAATGCACCCGATGTGAATACGGCGCTTGGTCTCCGTGACCGAGCAATGTTTGAAGTGTTATATGCCTGTGGCTTACGTGTATCAGAACTACTTAATTTACGTTTGGAATTGATTAATCTAAAACAGGGTTTTCTTCGTATTACAGGTAAAGGCAATAAAGAACGCCTCGTCCCTCTCGGACAACACGCTTGTGAGTGGATCGAAAAATATCTCGCCGAATCACGACCTCAGCTCTATAAAAGTAGTACGGATTATTTATTTTTGACGCAACATGGCGGCATCATGAGTCGGCAAAATTTTTGGTATGCGATTAAACGTTATGCACTACAAGCGAATATTCTCGCTGAACTATCCCCACATACCTTACGACACGCGTTTGCAACACATTTACTCAATCATGGTGCTGATTTACGTGTTGTGCAAATGCTACTTGGCCACAGTGATTTATCAACTACTCAAATTTACACGCATGTTGCTCAGCATCGGATGCAAGAACTACATAACAAATACCATCCAAGAGGATAAAACTACCTTTTATCAATCAACATGATTTCATTCACATGGCATCAGCAAGATTTAACGAACTCAGTTTAAATTTTTGGTATGCTTGGGCAAGCTTATAAATACAGTATCAAAGGTTGTTTATGTTGTTTACTCGGTCTCAGTTGTTCATTGCATGTGCATTAACCTCAACACTTTTGATCAGCGCTTGTTCAAAAGAAAATTCAGCACAAAAGCCTGATGCTCTGACGGCGAGTGCACCAGCCACGGGTGAAGCATCAACTTTAAATGAACGTAATGCACAACAACGTCTGGTTTCTACTTTAGAAAAACATTTTAAAACCGCCAATATTAATGCCAAAATTCTTGCCATTAAAAAAACCGAGGTTCCAAATTTATTTTGGGTGAGCCTAGAAGGCATGGGATCAGTTTATGCGACCAGTGATGGGCAATATATCATTCAAGGTGATGTCATTCGTCTTGGTGAAAAACAATTAAAAAATGTGAGTGAAGCTTTACAAGCGACTGAAAATAAAAAGCACTTAGCAGCACTCAAAACAGAAGACCTTATCGTTTACCCAGCACAAGGGGGTAAAGCGAAACACGTCATTTATGTATTCACTGATTCAAGCTGCCCTTATTGTCACAAACTACATGAACATCTTGCCGAAATTAATGCGAAAGGCATTGAAGTCCGTTACATCGCATGGCCACGTGGAGAGCAATTTATGCCAACCATGCAAGCGATTTGGTGTAGTCAAGATCGTAAAGCTGCATTCGATCAAGCTGCGCAAGGCTTACCAGTTGCATCAGCAGAATGTAAAAATCCAGTTCGTGATCAATATCAATTAGGCTTAAATATGGGCGTGAATGGTACACCTGCAATTTATAATATTGAAGGTGTGTATTTAGGTGGATACATGACTCCAGATGAAATCATTAAACGCCTAGAAAAATAAAACATTCTCTACACCACCTCACCACGACTCGGGCGACAGATTAAAGATGATCTTAGCCCTAGTGTCTGCGCACTTTTTTAGCTATGATCAAGCTTCATTAAAATGATTGAATAAAATGGAGTGTGACGTGAAACCAGTTCGTCTGGCGATACTCGGTCTTGGTACTGTAGGTGGTGGAGCCCTTAAATTATTACAAGAAAATGCTGCTGAAATTAAACGCCGTACCGGTCGCGAAATTCAAATTACACATGTAGGCACACGCCGTCCACGTCCAGATTTACAACTCGAAGGGATCAAACAAAGTGATGATCTCATGGACATCGTACGTCAACCTGATGTTGATGTCGTAGTCGAAGTGATGGGCGGTATTCATCCTGCCTATGAAGTTATCATGGAAGCCATCAAACATGGCAAGCAAGTGGTTACTGCCAATAAAGCACTACTTGCAGAACATGGTAATGAGTTGTTTAAAGCAGCTGAAGATAATGCTGTTCAAATCGCTTATGAAGCAGCGGTTGCTGGTGGTATTCCAATTATTAAAGTCATTCGTGAAGGTCTAGCTGCAAACCATATTCAATGGCTTGCAGGTATCATTAATGGTACAGGTAACTTCATTCTGACTGAAATGCGCGAAAAAGGCCGTGCATTTGATGATGTGCTCAAAGAAGCTCAAGAACTCGGTTATGCTGAAGCAGATCCAACTTTTGATGTAGAAGGCATTGATGCTGCGCACAAACTCACTATCTTGGCGTCATGTGCTTTTGGTATCCCATTACAGTTTGATAAGGTCTACACAGAAGGCATTAGCAAAATTACCGCACAAGATGTGAAATATGCTGAAGAACTTGGCTTCCGTATCAAACATTTGGGTATTGCGCGTCGTGCAAGTAATGGTATTGAGTTACGTGTTCATCCTACACTGATTCCAGCAGAACAACTGATTGCCAATGTGAACGGTGTTAAAAATGCGGTATTGGTACAAGCACATGCCGTAGGCCCAACGCTTTACTATGGTGCTGGTGCTGGCGCTGGTCCAACGGCTTCTGCAGTTGTTGCTGATGTGATTGATATCGTACGTGATATTTCTTATACCGAAGATGGTGCAGGAACGATTCCACAATTAGCATTTGAAGCACTAACGAACATGCCTATCCTGAGTCGTGAAGAAATGACGACTGGATACTACATCCGTTTAAATGCTGAAGACCAAACGGGCGTACTCGCTGATATAACCACCATCCTTAGCCGTGCTGGTATCAGCATCGATGCGATCATGCAGCAATCTCGCTTGAAAGATTTGATTCCTATCGTGATTTTGACAGACCCAATTGTTGAATCAAAAATGGATGAAGCACTTGCTCAAATTCAAGCATTACCAGCTATTCGTGGCGAAATCGTAAGAATTCGTTTAGAATCGCTCGATAGTTAATCAGGTTGAGGGAAAATGCATTCCCTCTCCCAGCTCTACCTCATATTGGAACACCATCATGTCGAATGCCAATCGTTATACTGGTCTTGTAGATCGTTATCGTGACCGTTTACCTGTGTCTGCAACTACACGTGCAATTTCTCTAGGTGAAGGAAATACTCCTCTTATTAAACTTGAGAATATTCCACGTATTATTGGCAAAAACGTTGAAATCTATGTGAAGTACGAAGGTCTTAACCCAACAGGTTCATTTAAAGACCGTGGTATGACGATGGCTGTAACAAAAGCTGTTGAAGAAGGTTCAAAAGCGATTATCTGTGCATCTACTGGAAATACTTCAGCTGCAGCAGCGGCATATGCAGCACGTGCAGGAATTAAAGCATTCGTTTTGATTCCTGAAGGCAAAATTGCAATGGGTAAAATGGCTCAAGCAATGATGTACGGTGCAATCACCATGCAAATCCGCGGTAACTTCGATGACGGTATGCGTCTAGTAAAAGAAGTAGCAGATCAAGCGCCTGTGACTATCGTAAACTCAATCAATCCTTACCGTTTGCAAGGTCAAAAAACCATTGCGTACGAAATTGTTGAAGCTCTAGGGCGTGCACCTGACTACCACTGTTTACCAGTAGGTAACGCAGGGAATATCACTGCACACTGGATGGGGTATACAGAAGCAGTAGCAAATCAACCTGCTGATCAGTTCGAACAAGTCATCTATGATGCCGCAACAGATCAATTCACGGGTCCTAAACCTGAAGGCTTACCAACGATGGTTGGTTATCAAGCTTCTGGCGCAGCGCCATTCTTACGTGGTGCTCCAGTGGAAAGTCCAGAAACCGTTGCAACGGCTATTCGTATTGGTAATCCACAAAGCTGGAATCATGCAAAAGCAGTTGTACGTGATTCGAAAGGTTGGTTCGATGAACTTCAAGATAGCGAAATTCTTGAAGCTCAACGCTTACTTTCTATGTATGAAGGTGTTTTCGTAGAGCCAGCTTCTGCTGCTTCTATCGGTGGTGCTATTCGTGACATCAAAGCAGGTAAAATTGCTGAAGGTTCTGTGATCGTATGTACTGTGACAGGTAACGGTTTGAAAGATCCAGATACAGCAATCAAACAATGTGCGGATGCTGTGATGTTATCCATCGATGCAACGATGGATCAAGTTAAAGATTCTATTCTTTCAAATATGTAAGAATAAATTTTTAGTAATAAAAAACCAGTTGCTTGCAACTGGTTTTTTATTAACTAGAACATGATTTTATTCTTCATATTCATAATCTTCATCATAGCTATATTGTTTCGCTAAGTCTTTTTCAATTTTTTGAATTTCTTCTAGACTAATTTCCTTAATTTCAAACAAAGGCTGCTTCAATAGCGAATTCACAGCATACAATGCTTCATCTTGCCAAGCATCAATGACAAGAGTTTGTTTTGCTTCATCATAACTTAAACCAGATTGTGTACTAATCATTGCTTGCAATAAAATCGGTTGGGCTGAAAGTTCATCCAAGCTGCCTTTTATTTCAATTGCTGAATAATCATAATCAGCAAAAATATGCTCAACTTTAGATTTAAAAGCATCTAAACTTTCTGAATATATTAAACCCGCAAAGCATTCATCATGCTCCTCCACCCATTGTTGTTTTTTTACAGACCATAAACTATAGAACTTGACTTCATTTTCGAATTCAACCAATTGGAATTTTTGCATTCCAGCAAGCTGAATAAATTCAAAGGTATCATCGTCACTTAAACTTGCAGGTAATACATCGTCAGAAATATCCCCTTCTTCGCAAATATGTTCACCACAACGTGAATATACGAAGTCATCTAATTGCTGCAATAATGCTTCATCAGCATCAAAAAGGGATTCAACTTCATATAATGCAAAATCACGCGCTCCATCTATCTCAAGTTTTTTATAAGCTAATTCAGCCTGTTGCTTATTATCAAAAACATTTGCAATACGATTGCCAGCTACGTAGAAAACTTCATCGTTATAACCAAAATACTTGGCACGAATCACATAAGTCGCCATCTTATTTCCCCAATTTTAGCTTTTTTGAAATCAAAATAAATATTAATGTCTGAAATGCTAATCTAACAAAAATTACTCAAAATAGAAGTGATAAAGCATTTTTTACGTCATAAAATGTCGTTACGTTATATAAAAAAGCTCCTCAGATGAGGAGCTTGACATACATTAGTGGTTAAATTCTTTTCGGTAAAGTACTCAGCCAAGTTAATAAATTGGTTGCATCATTGGTACGTGCTTGTGAAGTTGAAGCTCCCAATAGCACGACTACAGCAGGACGTGAATTAACAGTTGCATGCATGACCACACAGCGCCCAGCCTCACCGATATATCCTGTTTTAGATAGATTAATATTCCAACCACCATTACGCACTAAGGCATTGGTATTATTTGACTTAAGCACACGATAACCTAAATTAAAATCATAAGTTGGCGTGGTAGAAAATTGACGAATCAAGCCATATTGAGAAGCAGCACTCACCAAAATACCAAGATCACGTGCGGAAGAAACGTTATGAGGATCTAAACCTGTTGATTCTGCATAACGGGTTGAGGTCATTCCTAATTGTTTTGCTTTTGCATTCATTGCAGCAATAAATGCTGAACGTCCGCTTGGGTAAGTCCTCGCTAATGCTGCCGCAGCAGGATTTTCTGATTTCATCAAAGCGAATAACAAAAGTTCCGCTCGATTCATGGTATCGCCTACTTTCAAGGTCGAACTTGAATTCTTTCCACCTGCACCCGCAAAGTCAATTTGCTGTAGCGTGATTTCTTCCGACATATTCAGCCGTGCATCTGCGGTAATCACAGCCGTCATCAATTTGGTAATTGAGGCAATCGGTACCGACATATTACTGTTTTTACTAAACAGTACTTCGCCCGTTTGTGCATCCATCACCAAGGCTGCACGTGCATTTACAGCGGGTTGGCTACTGAAATGAGAGGTATCTCGAATCTGTATGCTTTTTTGTGGCGTTGCAGATGAACTAATACTTGCAGAACCACCACTTCGTAAAGTGGTTGTAACCGAAGTTGAACCTTGCGGGCTGATCTCTAATGAATCATCATCTTGCATCAATTGGCTTGCATCACTTGCAGACCAATTTAACGAAGCTGAAGAACTATTCGCACTTGTAGAGGCTGGATTGTTGTTTACAACCAGCTCAGCATAACTTGTTGAACTAAGCGCCAACAAAATAGACATGCTCAAGGCATGCATGATAGATTTTTTAGAATTTTTCACGACACAATACTCAACTCGGGACGCTGCACATTTGCGCTTAATAACATTATGCCTTACATTTGAACAAATCGGGTAAAGCTTTTATAGACACAATTGTGTACAACTATTCTCTAAACATGGAGAATAGGATTGCTAATTTTGTCGTTTGATTGCAAGCTCATTTTTCTTTATGTAACAAAAAAATCGTTTTTTTGAAAAAAGGAGGTCTTCTTGATCACTGTTCTCGTTGTTGATGATCATGAACTCGTACGTACAGGCATTTGTCGTATGTTGGAAGACCACCCAGATGTAGAAGTCATTGGACAAGCTGAATCTGGAGAAGAAGCGATTGCTTTAGTTCGATTAAAGCATCCTCAAGTTGTACTATTAGATGTCAATATGCCGGGAATTGGTGGCGTAGAAACAACACGTCGCCTTTTACAAACAGCACCTGAGACTAAAGTGATTGCTGTTAGTGGTTTAGCGGAAGAACCCTACCCATCGTTGTTATTAAAAGCAGGGGCAAAAGGCTATATCACAAAAGGTGCGCCTATTTCAGAAATGGTACGTGCAATCAATAAAGTCATGCAAGGTGGTAAATATTTCAGTGCAGATATTGCCGAACAGCTTGCGAGCTCTTATCTTTCAGATACGCAACAATCCCCTTTTGACGCACTCTCTGAACGTGAAATGCAAGTCGCAATGATGGTGGTTAATTGTATTAGTGCTCAAGAAATCGCTGACAAATTATTTGTTAGTGTTAAAACTGTAAATACTTATCGCTATCGAATTTTTGAAAAACTAGCAATTGATAGCGATGTAAAATTAACCCATCTCGCCATCCGTTATGGACTCATTAAACCTTAATCATATTAAGTGATCGCTTATGTTGGGAAAAATTGCGTCCTCAGTGTCCCAAACCGTTTATCGGCTCGGAATTTGGTATAGTGGATATCGACTGATTATTTCAATCAGTCTAATCCTTATTTACTTACTTACCGCAGAGCAGCTTGCTACCAATTATGATTATCCATTTTTATATTTTTACACTCTGATTTGTTATATCAGCTTTAATATTTTTCAGCTTTTTTTACTAAAAATAGTTCCATTACAAATCAGCAAACAGCTCATTTTTATTTTTATTATAGACGTGATCTGTTTAAGTGTGATTACCTTTTCGGCAGGCGGTCCGAACTTACAATTAAGCTTATTGTACGTCATCATTATTTTCTCCTCAGCAATTCTCCTAAATGCTCATCTTTCACTGATTGTGACGCTTTTTGCCGTTATTATGGTGGTTTATCAACGTTTTCTGGGCAACTTTTTTGACTACAATAATTTAAATCATCTCGGCAATAGCGCTCTCCTTGCCTTTCTATTTTTTGTGGTGCATGCGATTGGCCGTATTGCGGTGCAACGATTTAAAATTCTGGAAACCTTAACTTTCCACCAATCTATCGAGATCCATCAACTCCAGAATATTAACCGTTATATTCTCGAACAAATTGAGGATGGCTATCTGGTTCTGGATGAAAGCAACCATATTGTACTGAGCAATCCCGCCGCCAATACCCTACTCGGTGTTCATTTTTCGATGTCCACAGAGAAAACGCCTTTAATCAAATGGCAACCAGATCTATTTGAATTGATTCAGCTCAGCGACTTAAAAGATGGTGAAGAATTTAGTTTTGAATCGCAGCAAAGTCCATATACCGTTAATATCAAAGTTAAACATCTGATTGTGCCTGAGCAAGCCCTTATTTTATTGATTTTAAAAGATACACAGAAACTAAACCAACAAGTCCAGCAATTGAAACTGGCGGCTTTAGGACAGCTCTCAGCCAGTATTGCCCACGAAATTCGCAACCCTCTGGCTGCAATTGTACAGGCCAATGAATTATTTAAAGAAAGTGACAGTCATCAACAAGAAATGCTCTGTCGTATGATTAGCAAACAAGCTAGACGTATTGATAATATTGTGCAAGATACATTAGGCATGGCGCGCAACAAACCAACTGAGCCACAAGTCATTCAATTGGCTGATTTTTTTGAGAGCCTATTGAATGAAGATCTAGTCGATGCGAAACATATGATTAAACTCAATCTTGCAGAACGCATTCATATTCTTTTTGATGAGAAACAATTACGCCAAGTTCTAATTAACCTGATTCGAAATGCTCTGCGGCACAATGCACCTGATGCTCAATTTATTGAAGTGAATGTAGACTTAAAAGATGGCAGAACATGTATTGATGTCATTGATTTTGGTACGGGTGTCGCAAAACGAGATATTTCTCAGCTATTCAAACCATTTTTTAGTACCGAAATTAAAGGAACTGGTTTAGGATTGTACCTGTCTCACAGCTTTTGTGAGGCAAATCATGCAAAGCTCACCTATGTAGAGCGACAACAAGGAGCATGTTTCAGGATTGAATGCTCAAAAATTCATTGATTCAGATTAGGTTTTCGGGGAAATGGCAACTAAACAACCACTCGTCTTGCTAGTAGACGATGAAGAAGACTTATGTCTCCTCATGCAAATGACGCTTGCACGAATGGGGATTAAAACCCATCTTGCCTATCGTGTAGAGCAAGCAAAAAAATTCTTTACCGAGTTTCAGTACGATGCCTGTTTAACAGATTTGAATCTCCCAGATGGCAATGGTCTGGACTTGGTTAAACATGTCACACAAAACTATCCCAACACACCGATTGCAGTATTAACAGCATATGGCAATATGGATATTGCAATTGCTGCATTAAAAGCAGGTGCTTTTGATTTTGTCAGTAAACCGGTCAATCAAACTCATTTAGATCAATTGATTCAAAAAGCATTGAATCGACCACAGCCTGAACAAGAAGCTGCTGAAAGCGCATTAGAAAATAAACTTCTCATTGGTCGATCTACGCCCATTCAGCAATTACGGATTGCTTTAAAGAAAATTGCTCGATCTCAAGCCCCTGTCTTTATTACCGGTGAATCAGGGACAGGAAAAGAAGTTGTTGCCAATTTAGTTCATCGTCTGAGTAACCGTAGTGAAGGACCTTTTATTGCGATCAACTGTGGTGCTATTCCAACAGAGTTAATGGAAAGTGAACTATTTGGTCATAAAAAGGGCAGCTTTACAGGCGCATCCCAAGACAAACAAGGTTTAATTCTTTCCGCACATGGGGGTAGTTTATTCTTAGATGAGATCGCTGAATTACCCTTAAGTATGCAGGTAAAACTGCTTCGTGCTGTACAAGAAAAGAAAATTCGCCCTGTCGGCTCAGATCAAGAAATTGATGTTGATTTCCGGGTCATCAGTGCGAGTCATCAAGATCTTGAATTACTAGTGCAACAAGGTCGTTTCAGACAAGATTTATTCTTCCGCATTCACGTCATGGATATTGTATTACCTCCTTTACGTGAACGTGGGCAAGATATCTTATTGTTAGCAAATCACTTTATTCAGAAAATCAGCCAAGAATGGGAAGTCTCTGTCAAAACCCTTTCTTCTCGTGCTGAACAATTCTTATTGCAACAATATTTTCCAGGTAATGTACGCGAGCTTCGAAATATTATTGAACGTGCAATTACGCTCAGTGATGATGAAACCATTGATCTAGCTCATCTTCAAACAGCTCCTCTACGTAGCCCTATTGCAACGCCAACAGTCTCATTTTCAACACAGGATGAAAATGATCATGCGGTAAGCACTAGCCCTATGGGTTCTAAAAAGCTACCATCTGAAGGACTGGAGCTCTATCTAGAAAATATTGAAAAAGAGATTCTTCTCAATGCACTGAATTTAACCCATTGGAACCGAACGTTAGCAGCAAAGAAATTAGGAATGACTTTCCGTTCTTTACGTTATCGTTTGAAAAAATTTGGTTTAGATACAGAAGATGATGAATAGTCTTAAAAATAAAGCCCCTAAATAGGGGCTTTATTTTTAATTAAATTTTACTTTTTAGAACCAAATCTGTGACGTGTTCCAAATAACCATCTTCTTTCATTTCAGGTAACAACGGATAACTTTGATTCGGTTGAATCCCTTGACCTTCAATCATATTCCCATTGGGCGTGTAATAATGTGAGACCGTCATTTGCAATGCTGCGCCACTCGGTAATGGAAATAATTTCTGTACCACACCTTTTCCATAGCTATTTTCACCTACAACCCACGCACGTTTATGTTCTTTTAATGCTGCGGTGAATACTTCAGCTGCCGAGGCTGAACGATGGTTGATTAAGATACCTAATTTTATATTTTGAAATTCATTTGAAGGTAAAGCCTGAAATTGTTGATCTCCTTCTGAACGACTCTTTGTCGTCACAATTAATCCTTGATTCAAGAATAAATCTGTTGATTCAACAGCAGCCGACAATAAACCTCCTGGATTATTACGCAGGTCAAGAACGACAGCCTTGAGTTTAGTTGTACTATATTCTTCGATTAAACGTTTAATTTCATTCGCTGTATCTTGTTGAAACACTCTAATTTTAAGTACAAGCACCTGATTATGTAGTAAAACAGGTTCAATATCTGTCTCAACTTTTTTATTCCGAACCAGAATTACAGTACTATTGCTGTTTTCAGGCTGTATTTGCAGGGTGCTGCCAATCGAGCCATACAGCAGACCTTGTACTTGATCCTGATTTAAACTCTTTAATTCTTGATTATCGACTTTGAGTATGGCTTGTCCATTACGCAAACCCAACTTACTAGAATCAGATCCTGATTTTAGGTCTTGAATTTGCCATAAACGATTATGAGCATCGTAATTTAAATTGAAATCAACAGAAGCCAGATCACCTTCAGTGTATTGAATAAGCTGGCGGTATTCTTCGGCGGATAAATAACGAGAATAACGATCTAAACCGCTCACTAACCCTTTGATTGCTTGCTGAAAAAGTGCATCGTCTGTTTTTTTATCAACGTAGTTATCTTTCACAATCCCATAAATCTGTACAAATTGCTGAATAGATTCAAGTGGCACTTCAGCATTTCGACTTGTAGTCTCTTCCCCCCATCCTGAGGCATGTGTAATAGGTGCAGATAACGTATGTGATCCCCAACACATCAACAAACTCGCAAAGAACCCTCGATAAATGTTGTTGTGTTGGGTCATAAGTTCACCTTATTTTAAAGTAATTAAATTCTTGCCTTGCATGTCGGAAGGTACAGGAATATTCATCAAATGAAGTAATGTTGGTGCAACATCAGCCAATACACCACCCTCTGCAATCGTTGCTTGAGTTGGGCCCACATAAATAAATGGCACCAATTCAGTGGTATGTTGTGTATGAACTTGTCCACTGTCGTAGTCTTGCATTTGCTCTACATTACCATGATCCGCTGTAATTAACATATGACCTTTGTTTGCCATTACTGCTTCATAGACACGACCTAAACACGTATCAACAGTTTCAACCGCTTTCACTGCTGCATCAAATACACCAGTATGTCCGACCATGTCACCATTGGCGTAATTGACAACCAAAAGGTCAAACTCACCCGAATTAATAGCATCTACTAACTCATCAGTGACTTCATAAGCACTCATTTCTGGTTTTAGATCATAGGTTGCGACATTCGGAGAAGGAATCAAAATACGTTTCTCTCCTAGATATTCATCTTCACGACCACCGCTGAAGAAGAATGTCACATGCGCATATTTCTCTGTTTCAGCAATACGCAATTGGGTTTTGCCCAAACCAGATAAATATTCACCGATGGAATTTTTAAGCTCTTCTGGCATGTATGCAACTGGCGCATCAATACTTGCCTGATAGCGTGTTAGCATCACAAATTTAGATAAACTTGGAGCGACTTTACGCGTAAACCCAGTAAAATCTTTCTCAACAAAGGCACGGGTGATTTCACGCGCACGATCAGCACGGAAGTTCATGAAAACCACACTATCGCCATCTTGGATTTTGGCAATTTCACCAATACGTGTTGCTTGAACAAACTCATCATTTTCTTCTGCTGCATAGGCTTGCTCTAAACCATCTACAGCTGAGTTTACAACACGGACTGCCTCGCCTTCTGTCATTAAACGATAAGCGAGTTCAACACGATTCCAGCGGTTATCACGATCCATTGCAAAATAACGACCAATCATCGAAACGATACGACCTTGATTTGGATACTGAGCAAATAAAGCATCGAATTTTTCTAATGAAGGTTTTGCGCTACGTGGAGGGGTATCACGACCATCAAGGAAAGCGTGTAGATATACTGTTGCGCCACGTTTTAGTGCTAGCTCACACATCGCCACAATATGATCTTCATGCGAATGCACTCCACCTTGTGACAACAACCCCATGACATGAACGGCACCATTCGCTGCTTTGGCTTTTTCAACCGCATCAACTAACACTTCATGCTCAAAAAAAGCACCTGTCCGAATATCTTTAGTAATCCGTGTAAAGTCCTGATATAAAACACGACCTGCACCTAAGTTCATATGACCCACTTCAGAGTTACCCATTTGTCCATCAGGTAGGCCTACATCTTCGCCAGAACCTGAAATCAAACTATTTGGATGCTTTGCTTTCATCGCAGTCAGATTTGGTGTTTTTGCTGCTAAATATGCATTATCCTCAACTGCTTCACGATGTCCTACACCATCCATAATTACAAGAACGTGAGGAATTTTGCCAGCATTTGCATCCGTCATAATGGACTCTCTGTTTGTCTATCATTTGATCGGCATAGTTTACCGAAATTTGACAAATTTCTCCATGATCTTGCAGACGCTTTAATCAATAATGATTATCAATTCAGACCATTCAGACCTCTAACGTGCACGATAGAGCAAATAACTCCCTGCCGCAAACATCAACAGGATTGGCAGCAAGACAAACCACGCTGGAGATGGCGCATAGACCAGACTTGCATAGCCCAAAAAGTCCTGTAAATAGAAAAAGCCCAATCCTGTGAACAGTGCGATAACCAAGCGAAAACCCATCGACTGCTGACGCAATGGACCAAAAATAAATGAGCAGGCAATAAGAACCAACGTAATCAGTGCAAATGGAGACGTGACTTTTTTCCAAAAGGCTAACTCATAGGTCTTTGGAACTTGGCTATATTCTGATAAATACTGCATAAAACTAACCAATTGACTTGGAGATAAATCATCTGGGTCCAAAGTCACCATATGTACATATTTAGGTTGTAAAGCCAATCCTAATGCTTGTTGCTCGTGATCCGTTTTAATCGCATTCCCTTGAGCAAGTAAATCAACCTGATGTGATTCTTTTAAAGTCCATTGCCCATCTTTGACAAACTGCCCTTGCTCTGCAATGACAAAGGACTGCAATCGATAGTTCTGATCAAAATCAATCGCTTGAATATTACGTAATTGACCTTGGGAATTCGCATAATCAATATAGATAAAACGTTGGCCTTCACGTGACCAATAACCTTTTACCTCACCTAAAGCCGCTACGCTACGTTGTTTTTTAATGCTTTGTGCTTTTTCATTGGTATAAGGAATCACCCATTCACTCAATACAAAAGACAATACAATTAAGAGTAAAGCTGAGCGCATCACCCAACCCACTATACGCCACAAACTGATACCAACCGAACGCATGACGATCAGTTCACTATTCGATGCGAGTGCGCCTAAGCCCAAGACAGAGCCGATTAACGCTGCCACAGGTAAAATTTCATATAAATAACTCGGTGCACCCCATATCACATATAGGAAAGCTTGCCATGCATTATAAGTGGGTTTCAGCGAGCCTAACTCACCTAAGTAAGTGAATAATATTTGTAAAAAAGATAACACGAGCGTTGTGCCCAGCATCGCAAGGACTGTAGTTTTTGTCACATGTTTGGCGACTATTCGACGTGCTAACATTACAACCCCACTCGCTGAATACTTTTCTTAAGTTGTGGTGCTAACTTTTGTTTCCGTGCAAAAATTGCCGCCACAATAGCATAAATCATTAATGCGACAGGATAAGCCCAGATATCCAGTTGTTCCTTACTAATCCGCGTTTTAATCGCAATCATCAATACAATCAGGCTGGCGAAAATAAATATAGATGGAATAAGACGATAATATCGGCCTTGGCGTGGACTTACTTCAGATAACGCAACCGCAAGCATCAATCCAATAATAATCACAAATGGACCAAAGATACGCCAACCAAGCTCGCTGCGAATAACAGGGTCATCACGTCTTTCCCATAGCTTAGACATGGATAAAGCTTCAACATCATCGCTTTCAAACTTAACGTCTTTATCATTCTCTAAACGTAAGCGATAAGATTGAAATTCTGCTTGGGTATAGCGTGGCTGATTCAGATAAATTTCGTAACGGCGACCTTGAACCAAATCAACGACATTCGCTGTATCATTTGCCATTTCGACACGTGTCGCTTCTTTGGCTAAAATCATCACATCTGGTTTATCTTCACGATCGGCTTTCTGATAATAAAAAATATCTTTTAAATTTTTTCGATCTTCGGAAAGTGAACCTGCATAAATGGTATATGGCCCCGAGGAGATAAACTCCTTTGGTCGAACCAGATCAAAACCTGCTCGCACTGCTTGTGTTTGCATCAAGCTTTCGTAAGCACGAATTCCAGATGATGAACCCCAAAACATTAATATTGCTTGAACAATCAAAAAAACAAATGTCATCGGCAATAAAAGTTTGGCCAATTGATTACGGCTAACACCACTACCATTTAAAACCGCCATTTCATGGTCAACATATAGACGACCAAAAACCAGCATGAGTCCAATGAAGAAACCCAATGGCAAAATTAAAGTTAGAAACTCTGGCAAACGATAAGCAATGATACTCAGCAACACACTAGCATCTAAACGACCCTGTGCAGCTCGCCCAAAAATCTTGATTAACTGCCCACCCATAATAATTAAAGTGAGCAAAGCAGTCACAACCAAAGAGGTGGAGACCACTTGTTTGACGAGATAACGCCGAATAATCAAAGTAATGCTTCCAAAAATAGACCAATCGAGGGGTAGTGCTAGTTTACCCGAATGTTAAAAATATAAAACCTATCGCTTGTTGCGGATTGCAACCTCATATCTGAAAGTGTTTAATGGACTTATCTTTCTTTTTCGCTGCTTAGGTTCTATACAAACAATGAAATTTACCCTTCATACCGCATTCCCAACACAGTCGTCTAGTGAATCTTTGTGGATTTTGGTTGATTCAGAACAATTACAACAAAACTTAAATCGTTATCAAATCAATCATCTAGAAGATGTTTTGAATGCCACACAATTCAAAGCTGGTTTTAATGAAAATATTGCCCTGATTACCAATATCGCTGTACAAGCCAATGCACATTTACTCGGTTTAGGCAAAAGTGCTGAATTGAAAGCGACAAAATTAGCAAAACTCGCACAAACGATTATCAAATCATCACAAAATAAATTTAGACAAATCACTGTAGATCTCAGCGCATTACCAACTGATTTACATTACCTATTTGCCTTAGGTTTAACCCAAGCAGCCTATGCCTATGATGAATTTAAATCTAAAAAAAATGAGTTCATCTTAGAAACCATTAATCTAGTTGCAAATGAAACTGTACTTGATGATGCTCAATTAAAGCTCGTCCACGCAGTTCAATCTGGACAAAATTACGCTCGAGATTTAGGCAATCGCCCAGGAAATATTTGCTTCCCTGAATACCTTGCAGATCAGGCGATTGCACTTGCAGCACAATACCCTGACCTATTAAAAGTCACTATCCTGAATGAACAGCAAATGGCTGATTTAGGGATGAATGCTTTTCTTGCTGTAAGTAAAGGCTCTGATCGACCAGGCAGAATTATTACACTTGAATATCAGGCAAAAGCTGATCAAGCACCTATCGTACTTGTCGGTAAAGGTGTTACTTTTGATACAGGCGGTATTTCATTAAAACCAGGCTTAGGTATGGATGAAATGAAATTCGATATGTGTGGTGCTGCTTCAGTATTAGGTACGATGCAAGCACTTTGCGAAGCTCAACTCCCAATTCATGTTATCGGTGCGATCGCAGCAGCAGAAAATATGCCTTCAGGTCATGCAACACGCCCTGGAGATATTGTGACGACCATGAGTGGTCAAACTGTAGAAATTTTGAATACGGATGCTGAAGGCCGTTTGGTTCTATGCGACACCCTCACTTATATCAAACGTTTTAATCCTGCGCTTGTCATTGATATTGCGACACTTACAGGTGCATGTGTTGTTGCGCTAGGCAAAGTCGTCAGTGGGCTATTCTCTCCAGATGATGAACTGGTACAAGAATTACAACTTGCTGGCGAACAATCACTCGACCGTGTATGGCGTATGCCTGTGATGGAAGAATATCAAGAACTCCTTGATTCACCATTTGCCGATATTGCCAATATTGGTGGTCCTTATGGTGGTGCAATAACCGCAGCATGTTTCCTTGAACGTTTCACTCGTGATTACCGCTGGGCACATCTTGATGTGGCTGGTACAGCATGGTTATCTGGTGCAGCTAAAGGTGCAACTGGACGCCCAGTACCATTATTGATGCAGTTTTTAGCGAATCGTGTTGAAACGAATAACTAATCTATGGCACAAGTTAGTTTTTATTTGTTTGAAAACAGCGTTGAGCGGCAAGTTGAAAGTGCTTGCCGTTTATGTCGAAAAATTCTGAATCAGCACCCACAGATTTGGTGGTATTGTGTTGATTCAAATTTACAAAATGAGTTGGATAACAAGCTATGGAGTTTTGATTCAAGTAGCTTTATTGCTCATGGAATTGATCAGTTGAATAGTCCAGTGTGTATTTCAGCTGAATTACCGCCATCGAATGATTGGATTGTATTTAATTTTAACAATCATGCACTTGAACAAACTCAAGATTTTCGCCACATTATCGAAATTATTGAAAATAATGAAACTGCAAAACAGATCGGGCGAGAGAAATTTAAGATGTATCGTCGTTTAGGCATTGAGCCACGCACATTTAAATTATAGGTCTGTAAACCATAGCATCGTATAAGGAGTGTCGCGTGGCATTAAATGTAGGACAGGATTTTAAAAAGCGTTGGTTAAATACACCTGAAACGGTACGTCAGACCTATCAGGAAGATTTAGCTCGTATCTGTGATCTACTGTTACCACAAACACAAATCCAAACATGGATACAACTCGAAGAAAAAGCTCAGCTACGCTCTCAACAACGTATTGATCAAGCTTATGCACATTTAAAGGCTGAGTTAATTGAACAAGCACGCGTTCGCAAACAATTGGCTTTGGAAAAAGCTCTGGCAGAAAAACGTGCTGCCCAAGCTGCTTATGCCGCGCAACTGCAAGCAGATGAGTTAAATCAGTTCGAACAACAAACGGAAAATCTTGTTGCCCTTCGACAACACATTGATCAAGAAATTGCTCAACACACTGAACGTTATCAACCAAATCCTGAACAACCAAGTATTGATTATGCGCAGGCTCAACGTGTTCGGATTGATGACCAACAAATCTTATCTGAGCTCGAAAGTGTGCGTGTCCGACTGGAATTAGAAGCTGAAAGTATGATTGAACAAGCGGTCACAGTTTTTAGAGCAAAATTACATGCGATTGCGCAAGACGAAATAGAATACATCCTCAAAAATAGTCAATTTTCAGATGAAAAATAATAAAAAAGCCCAGTTTAAACTGGGCTTTTTTATGTTTCATTTTTTATTTTAAGAAACCGTTTTCAGCCAAAAATGCCATACTGATGTTCGACTCAGTTTTTTGTTCCGCTGCTCTATCACCCAACAATAAGCGCTCGATATAACGTGCCAGCACATCAACCTCTAAATTAACTTTTGTACCGACTTGCCATGTGCCAATATTGGTACGCTCAGCAGTATGAGGGATGAGATTCAAACTCAGAATATTGCCACGTAGATGGTTAATGGTCAGACTAATCCCATCGACAGTTACAGAACCTTTTTCAGCTAAATATTTTGCTAATTCAACAGGTGCTGTTACTTCAAAATATAATGAACGTGCGTCTTGCCGAACAACTGTAATTTCTCCAAGACCATCGACATGCCCACTCACAATATGCCCACCAAAACGAGTTGTTGGCAACATTGCTTTTTCGACATTGACTGATTGACCTACTTTCCATTGACCTAAAGTCGTTCGATTTAAGCTTTCACGAGACACATCTGCAGCATACCAATTGCTTCCCCACTCGATCACTGTGAGACAAATTCCATTCGTCGCAATTGAATCACCTAAATGCACATCAGACATATCCAAATCAGTTTGAATACGTAGACGTACGTCACCGCCTACACTTTGTAAGCTCTCAACCTTACCTAAACTTTCAATAATGCCTGTAAACATGGGAGTTCTAACCTAATCTTATGCAATATATGCCATAGTGAATCGAATACCATAAAGCAAAGCCTTAGAGATAACAAGGGACTCCAAGTTCAAATACCTGCAATAAAAAAGGCGATCCATTGATCACCTTTTATTATTTTCAATCTTAAATTACTGCATTTCAGAGACACGTTTATTGGCTCTCTGTTTAAGCTCAACCGTATTATTTAACAAGAAATGGCTAAAAAATAATTTATAACCTAATACGCCTAAGCAAGCGCCAACAATCGGTGCAAAGATAGGCACAATAAAATAAGGAATATCACGACCGCCAGTAAAAGCAATTGAACCCCAGCCCGAAAAATAGGCCACAACTTTTGGACCAAAATCGCGTGCAGGATTCATAGCAAAGCCTGTTAATGGACCAAAAGAAGCGCCAATGACAGCAACTAATAAACCCACCAAAATTGGTGCTAAAGCACCACGTGGCAAACCATTATGATCATCCCAATCGCCATGATGAGCCAAAGCAATAACATAGTGATAAACATTTCCACCATAAACGCCTGTCCAATAGACAATAAATGATGTGGATAGGTTGAGAAAATTCCAGCCAACTCCAAACTCTCTACACTCCCCCGCACCATATGGTGTGTTTGCTCATAATCCATAAATAGATTGCTATACAAACCATAGACCAGAAGTGCGCCTAAAGCAGCACCAGAAACTTGAGAAATAATATAGAAAGGAACTTTACGTTTATCGAAACCAGCAAACAGTGCTAATGCGATCGTAACAGCAGGATTGAGATGAGCTCCAGAAATACCGGCAGATAGATAAACAGCCAATGCTACAGCCAAGCCCCATACAAGGCTGATTTCCCATAGCCCTAAACTTGCTCCTGCAAGTTTAAGCGCAGCCACGACACCAATACCAAAAGATAAAAAAACTGCGGTAGCAAAAAATTCAGCTATACATTGCCCCAACAAGCTGGGTTCCGAGCGACTCATCACAACCTCTCTTGGTCAGTGCTGCGTATAGGCATGACCTGGAATAAAGCTCGGCAAAATATATTCATTTTCGAAAATGATCAATATTCTTCTGGTAGTTTTTCAACCAAATAGTAAAATATTTTTTGTAAATAAAAAAGTTTAACCCACTCAACAACTATAGATAACTTATTGTTTTTAATTAATTTAAAATTAAAAAGATGTTCAGGAAGACCCACTTAATTTCAATGATAATTCATGTAAAAACAATCATTTATTTTATAAAATTATATGTATTAACAAGAAAGTGAAAAAAATAGAAAATAGACACCACATTATCCAAAAATGGTGTCTACTTTAATTTACCAAAGTGCAAGCTGAGTACTATTGCCTGTCGTATCAACACCACCTAACTCAGCAAAATGATATAACTGCCCTAAAAGTTGTCGTAATGGCGGGCCAGACTTCGCATGAGTATCCGTAATCACAATAAACTCAAGCACACGTGCACGTTCTGATTGACGCTGTTTACTCACTCGATAACGCGGTACATCTTGAGTTAGCAAAGTCACTTTGCCGCGCTTTAAATTAGCAGTCAGCAAATCTTTAGGCTCAATATTTCCATCAGTCGAATAACTAGTCAAAATATAGCGTGCATTAATTGTTTCCAATAACTTTTCATAAGCTTCTTTGGCATATTTAGAAGAGTTATAAGGGCTTGGGCGTTCTTTACGCCATGCTCGATCAATTCCACTCTTAAAGCCTTTGGTATCAGGTGATGGTAAATCCACTTGATCCCATAAAGTCAGAGCATTTAAAACATGGTAGTTACTGCTGTAGGCATGCTGATTATAAGGTGGATCAAGATAGGCAACATCAACTTCGAAACCACTCATTTGGTTGGCTAAATGTTGTGCATCGACACACCACATTTCAGCCGCAGGTCGTTTGGGATCTCCAATCTCACAGAAACGACTCGGTGTAAGCCATATTAATGACTCGATTCGTTCTAGCGCCGTTTGAGTTCGGCCACCCCAACCCTGATGAAAGCTCTTAAATACACCACTGGTATTACTAACAAAACTTGCTGAATATAAAAGTGGTGCCAATAGAGCACTCATTTCCACATCATTGATTGCACCTTGTGCTTGCCAAGTTGCGATCTGTTGACGAATTGCATCAATACGCATCCCATTACGGCGTTTGAAAAACAAACGGTCACGAGCAGGATCATACACATCGTCATTACGTGGACAAAGATTATGTGTCACCCAGCCTTTGACTTCTGGCAATCGATTCAAATAGTCGATCGCTTTTTGATAGCCGCCTAATTCTTTAAATGCGGGTGCATCAACACAGGCTAAAATCGCATTGTTCAATGCATGGCTATACGGTTCCCAGTCATTGGCAATCACGCGATAACCATTTTGACGTGCTAAACGTGAGACCACGCCACTCCCTGCAAAGAAATCAGCAAAAATCGGTGGATTCTTTTTCTTACTATTCAGTGTGCCCGTAATCTCAAGTGCTTCCAAAATGAGATGAAGCAGTCGACGCTTATTGCCTAAATAAGGTACTAGCTGATGAAAAAGATATTCGTCAGTTGTACGTGCTGCATGACGACGCTTGTGATAAACCGATGGTTCTGGATTCATATCATCTCTTGGATAGGGAGCAATCTTAGGCGAATATCTTGCCCAAGTTGGGTTACATCGACTAAATCAAAACGCAATTGTTCTGCCATTGTACTCAATTCAGCATTGAACATTGCACGAGCAGATTGACCAAGTAAAGTCGGTGCAACATAACTGATCATTTCATCAACTAAACCCTGCTGTAAAAAAGCCGTTGATAAAGTTGCGCCTGCTTCAACCAACACATCATAAATTTGATACTGCTGAGTTAAAGTTTGCAATAATTGACTTAAGGGTTGCGGCGCCAATTGTATCACGCCTAAATCAGCAAGTTCTTGACGAAATGGTGTCATCACCATCACTGTTTCAGGATTTTTCAAAATCTTCGCTGAAAGTGGTAACTGTCCTTGGCGATCCAATACAATACGCTTCGGCTGAACCACGGTACTTAGCTCAATACCGTCCAATTCACGTACATTCAGCTCACAATCATCCGCTAAAACGGTTTGAATACCAGTAATCACAGCACCCGAAATTGCACGCCAATGTTGTACATCTTGTCTAGCGATTGCTCCAGTAATCCATTTTGATTCTCCTGAAGCCATTGCAGTACGTCCATCTAAACTAGATGCAATTTTCAAACGCACATACGGCGAACCCGTAGACATCGCTTTTAAAAAGCCCAAATTGAGCGTTTTTGCAGTTTCTACACAAATTCCTGTTTCAACTTCAATACCCGCTGCTTTTAAAATTTGAACGCCTTTTCCCGCGACTAATGGGTTAGGATCTGAACAAGCGACCACGACTTTCTTCACCTGAGCTTTAACCAATGCTTCTGCACAAGGCGGCGTTCTACCATAATGTGCACATGGTTCCAAAGTCACGTAAGCTGTCGCGCCTTTAGCATGTTCGCCCGCTTGGCGAAGTGCAAAAACTTCTGCGTGGGGTTGACCCGCTTTAGGGTGATAGCCCTCTCCAATCAGCTGCCCATCTTTGACAATAACGCAACCCACGTTAGGATTCGGCTTGGTTGAATATTGCCCTAGTCGAGCCAACTCAATTGCTTGCTGCATCCAATATTGATCTTGGGATAAATGATTTTGCGTGAACTCAGACATGATTTCTCTAACTTATGCTTCATTTTCACGTTGTTGCATTTGCTCAATCTGACGACGAAATGCTTCAACATCTTGGAAATCTTGATAAACAGAGGCAAAACGAACATAGGCTACATGATCAAGTGCAAATAAAGCCTGCATCACAATCTCACCAATGGTTCTCGACTTTACATCTCGCTCACCTAAACGGCGAATTTGTGATTGTATATCACTTAAAACCGTTTCAATTTGCTCTTGGGTTACTGGACGTTTCTGTAAAGCATGCATCAATGAGCGGCGCAATTTTGCTTCATCAAATGGTTCACTCTTGGCATCTGATTTAATGACCCGTGGCATCACCATTTCATAACTTTCAAAGGTGGTAAACCTTTCACCACAAATCGTGCATTCTCGACGACGACGGATTTGACAACCCTCAGCCGCAAGGCGAGAGTCGATGACTTTACTATCAGCAGCGTTACAAAATGGACAATGCATAGTTGTTCGATTATTTACTCACTTGCTTTAAGTGTAGCAAAGTTTCTGCAATTGCTGAACTAGCACACGAAAGGCATAAAAAAACAGCCTTATTCGGCTGTTTTTTAAACTTCAAAGAATAATGAATTATTCGATACGTTCGCCATGTTGGCTAAGGTCGAGACCCATGCGCTCATCATCAGCACTTACGCGGATACCAATCACAAGATCAATCACTTTAAGGATAATGAAAGTCACTACTGCGCTATATACCATCGTTGCGACTACACCTTCAAGTTGTACTTTTAGTTGTTCGATGATTGTTGGAGCAAGCGCAACATTAGCAGCTTTAATGATTTCATCACTGTAGAACACACCAGTAAGAATCGCACCAACGATACCACCAACTGCGTGTAGACCGAAAGCATCCAATGCATCATCTGCTTTAAGCAGACGTTTAAGTGCTGTAATACCCCAGAAGCACACTACACCACCGATTAAGCCCATGATTAATGCACCACCCACACCAACGAAACCAGCAGCAGGAGTGATTACAACCAAACCAGCAACCGCACCTGATGCACCACCAAGTACTGAAGCCTTACCACGAACTAGACGTTCAACAATCAACCAAGAGAATGCAGCAGCGGCAGCGGCAACTTGAGTTACAAGAATTGCCATACTTGCACGAGCGCCAGCACCTAAAGCACTACCACCGTTAAAGCCAAACCAACCTACCCAAATTAAGCTTGCGCCAATCACAGTGAGAGTAAGGTTGTGCGGTGCCATTGATTCGCGACCTAGACCAGCACGTTTACCCAACATGTACGCAGCCACTAAACCAGCTACACCTGCGTTGATATGTACAACTGTACCGCCTGCAAAATCTAAAGCACCAGCTTTGAATAACCAACCATCAGCAGCCCAAACCCAGTGAGTAATTGGTGCATAAACCAAGATTACCCAAACTGCAATAAACGCCATGAATGCTGAATATTTCATACGATCAGCAATCGAGCCACTAATAATTGCAACAGTGATGATGGCAAATGTCATTTGGAAAATAACAAACAAGCTTTCTGGAATAGTTCCACTTAAGGCATCAAATGCCACGCCATTTAGCATTGATTTGGCAAAGTCACCGACGTAGGCACCTGAACCAGAGAATGCAAGCGAATAACCAACGATAACCCAAATTAAGCTGACTAGAATTGCTGCAGAAAGGCTAAACATCATGGTGCTGAGTACGTTTTTCTTACGAACCATACCACCATAGAATAGAGCCAAACCAGGAATAGTCATCAACAGAACCAGTGCTGTTGAAACGAGAATCCAAGCTGTATCGCCTGTATCAACTTTTGCAACTGGTGCAGGAGCTGGAGCAGCTTCTACGGGAGCAGGAGCTTCTGCTGCTACAGTGACAGTTGATGCAGCCGCCGTATCAGACGCTGCTACAGTTTGTTCAGCAACGGGTGTTGATGCAGTATCTTCTGCCCAAACCATCGCTGAACCACCTAAGAGTGCGCCAGATAGACTGAGCGCCATAAGCATTTTTTTCATTCGTGTCCCCCAACCTTATTTTGTGAGCTATTTCTCTTAATTCTAACTCAGCAAACTTTGTGCCAATTTAGACAGCATCTGGTCCCGTTTCACCAGTACGAATACGGATGACTTGTTCCAAATTCGTGACAAAGATTTTACCGTCACCAATTTTTCCAGTGCTTGCGACACGAGTGATAGATTCAATAACCGCATCGACCATTTCATCGCTAATCGCAATTTCAATCTTTACTTTCGGTAAAAAATCAACGACATACTCTGCACCACGATACAGTTCAGTATGACCTTTTTGACGACCAAAACCTTTTACTTCAGTTACGGTAATCCCTTGAACACCAATATCAGAGAGTGCTTCACGCACATCATCGAGTTTGAATGGTTTTACAATTGCAGTTACAAGCTTCATGTGTGTTTTCCTTCGGCTTATTTTCACCAGTAAGGTTTTATGTTCAATTTTCATGCCAATATTTGAAGGTTGGGGATTTTCAAACCATCAGCAAGAGCTTTCTTTATAACCTATTTGGACGTCAAGATGTAGATATTCAATCGAAAATAAGTTTCATTTGCTCCTGTTTAACTGAATTTAGATATCGGTGGCATCAATGCGTTGAACAGGGCTATGGGATTACTACAAGCAATGGTACACTTGCCTACAAATACATATAACCTATTGAGCGCTTCATGATTGAAACTCTTTTACAAGCCATTCTTGAACAAGTTGATCAACCTAAAAAAGATTTAGAAAAAAATTTACGTGCTTTGCTCAATGAAAGCGTCGAAAAATTAGATTTAGTCTCTAAACAAGAGCTAGAGCGCCAGAAAATAGCGCTAAATTTGGCAAACCAACGCCTCGCTGCGTTACAACAGCAAATGAGCACCCTAGAAAAAATGGTGCAAGATCAAAAATAAGCACTAGTTTAGCGCAGAGATCAACAAAAATGATTAAAAATAAAGCACCATGATGGAACAATAATAAAATGTCTTTCGCAAAAATTTACACGAGGGGTTTATTAGGTTTACATGCCCCTCAAATCGAAGTTGAAGTTCATATCAGTTCAGGACTCCCCTCCTTAACCATTGTAGGTTTAGCAGAAGCCGCTGTAAGGGAAAGTAAAGATCGTGTTCGATCAGCAATTATCAACAGTGGTTTCTTGTTTCCAACCAAACGTTTAACGATTAATTTAGCACCTGCAGATCTTCCTAAAGATGGCTCCCGCCTAGATTTACCGATCGCACTAGGAATTTTAATTGCTTCAGGTCAACTTCCTGAAAATTGTACTGACGGCTTTGAATTTATTGGTGAACTTGCATTAGATGGACATTTACGCCCTGTTACTGGAATATTGCCAATTGCGATGGCTTGCCAACAAGCCCAACACCGCTTATTGGTACCTACTAATAATCTAGAAGAAGCCAATCAATTTCCGCAGTTTGAAGTTTATGCTGCCAGTCATTTACAAGATGTGTGTGCACACTTTTTGGGCACTTCTCATTTATCAACCGCACCCAAACAAGAAAATTTAACAAGTACTCACTATCAATTTGATCTTGCAGATGTCAAAGGTCAATTACGTCCCCGTCGTGCACTAGAAATAGCAGCAGCGGGTGGGCATTCTCTACTTTTCAAAGGTCCACCTGGCACAGGTAAAACATTACTGGCTTCTCGGCTACCTTCTATTTTGCCACCACTTAATGCTCAAGAAAATTTAGAAGTCGCAAGTATTTATTCGGTTGCAAATGCTCAACATACTTTTGGACAACGACCCTTCCGTGCACCACACCATACTGCGTCAGCGATTGCACTAGTTGGAGGCGGTTCACAACCTAAACCAGGCGAAATTACACTTGCACATTTAGGCGTATTATTTTTAGATGAATTACCTGAATTTGACCGTAAAGTTTTGGAAGTTCTCAGACAACCTCTAGAGTCGAAAGAGATCGTCATCTCCCGTGCGGCAAGACAAATGACATTTCCAGCGAATTTTCAATTTATTGCAGCAATGAATCCATGTCCTTGTGGCTACGCATTTAATCAAGATAGCCGCTGCCAGTGCTCAGTAGAAAATATTCAACGCTATCAAAATCGTATCTCAGGTCCATTATTAGATCGTATTGATTTACATATTGATGTACCACCTTTGCAGACCAAAGAACTACAAGATCAAAGTCCGACAGAAAGTTCTACAATTGTGCGGCAACGCGTGATGAAAGCTTATGATAAACAAATGTTAAGACAGCAATGTTTGAATCAGGCACTTTCTCCAAATTTACTAGAACAATATGCTCAATTAGATGAAAATTCAGCCAAAATCATCGAAATGGCTCAACAGCGACTTAATCTCTCAGCACGCGCCTATCATCGTGTACTTCGTGTTGCACGAACCATAGCCGACTTAGCTGAAAGCGATATCATTTTAACAACCCATTTAACAGAAGCCTTGTCTTATCGGGGTCATTCAACTTAAAACCAGACCATAAAAAAGCGACCTTATAGGTCGCTTTGGTTTTTATTGTTCTTAGAAAGCGTAACCTAAACCCAAAACAACTTTATTTTTTTGCTTTGTTTCATCACGAGTATAGCCACCGAAGATATAGTCTAGACTCCAAGTTGCACCAGTATTACCTAAAGGATGTGACAATCCAAGAGTTGCGTGACGGAAAGCAAAATCAGTTTTGGTGACATCTCCTGCTTTAGCTTGGTAAGCTAAATACTCATCATCATCACCATAATAATAGGCCGCAACTTGTGCTTTACCTGTAAATCCGCCAGCTAATTTAGGTGCATAAGTTGCCAAGAAATAGGTGTCACCTTTATTACCAAAAGTCACATTATTTAATAATGTCTGAGCAGTAATATTAAAGTCTTTGTAGCTCAGTCCGACAATTGTTTCATAACCCGTTGATTCCCAGCCTGGATAGTAATAATAAACAGTCCCACCAATTTGATAGCCCAAATCTTTTGTGATTTTTCCTTTGTATCCTGCATACAAATCATTTTCAAATGACTTCTTCTCTTCTTTTACATAAGTCGGTGAGGTATTAAAATCTGCATATGCAGCAGTTAAGGTCGAAAACCAGTATCCTAAATAGAATCCACTATCATGTGTATAATCAAGCCCACCTTGTACTGCAGGTGTATCACTTTCAGGTGAATTTGTCATACCACGTAGATTATAACTAGATACTACGTTTACATTGCCTGTAATCGTTCCTGGAAATGGTAGATTTGTTTCTTCAGCCAAACTTAAAGTTGATGCTGTAAATACCATCGCTAGAACTGTAGCTTTGCATGCAAATTTCATCATATTGATTTCCCCCATGATTTAGATATTCAACTGATTTATGTTCTAAATTGCATCATGATGAAATTTGCAAATGCTGTGCCAAAAGTAAGAACCAAATTAGAATTAAATATAAGCTATTGATTGTTATTATTTTTTAAAAATATTTATTTTATTCTTCTATTAATCTATCTACCTCCAACGATAAGAATGCGATAATAAAATGCATCTTTAAATATAGAGGCGCACATAATTAGCACCTATTCTGAATATAAAGTTTTCGCTTTTCTTTTCTAAGAATATATAAAAAAAGCCAGCATATAGGCTGGCTTTTTAAAGGTTTATAAATGTTTTTTAAATTAGAATGTTTTAGTCAAACTAAATAAAACACCTGTGTCATAAGGTTTTTTGTCATTATCACTCATACCTGAAGTACTTACATTTGTTCCAACAACATCAACTTCAGCGAGGATACCTAAGAAGTTATAATTTACGCCAACTTTGTAGTCGATATAATTATCATCTTCATGTGGACCACCAGCAACAATTTTTAGAGAATCTTTATTCTTTAATTTATTATACCCTACAGATGCTAAACCTGTTAAACCTGTGCTTGCAATTGGTGCTGAATAACCTAAGTTAAAATACCAAAAATCATCCGTTCTGCCCCAGTAATCAGGTGAATAATTCACGCCTACACTTAGAGCATCACCTGCTAATAATGTTTCAGGGAAAGTCAGCTTACCAAATACTTCTGTAAAAGCTAAACCTTTCTTACCATTATATCCATTTACAGCATTAGATTTAGAACCTATATATCCATAATGAATTACACCTACATCGTAGGTTGGTTTAATTTTATCTGTTAAGGCAAAACTATTAGTAAAACCTAATGTAGCGTCAGTTTCAGTTGAAACACCAGGAATACCGAAATCTACACTTGAACCCCAAAGTGCTAAATACGCACCTGAAGTATGTGAAAATGTAAATCCACCTTGAATCGCAGGATTATTCGAAGATTGTGTCACACCACGAAAACGATAATCTGTTACAGCTGAAACATTGCCCGATGCAGTAATACCATATAATGAAGGTTTATCTTCTGCCATAGCAAAAGTCGAAGTCACAGCAAAAATACTTAACGCGATCGCCTTACATGCAAATTTCATCATATTGATCTCCCCCATGATGGATATTCGACTGAATTTATGTTTTAAGTTGCATCACTATGTGAATAGCAAATGCTATGCCAACTTCTTTAAAGCACTATAAAACCTAGGTTTGATGTCACAGCTTTGTCATGAAATATATAAAGAGAATAAAAAAGGGCTATTTAAGCGTTTTAAAATAGATTTTTTGATCCATTTTTAAGCAGAAAATAAGATTAGTAATTAAACCGCACAAAAATAATGCAGCAATACTGCTCGACAATCGATCATTGTTAAACATTTGAAGTTTTGGCTTAAAAAGCGAGGAAATTCGCACAACATAAGTGCAACTTCTAAAAAACGAGCGCTTTTTGATACAAAACTTTTACCACTTATCGGGATGTCATTTTTTGCAAATCAACTCAATCATTTTTTAATCAATTACAAAATAACTCATTAAATTTGAAAAGAAATTATCAACATAGTCACATATTTTAAAAAGAAAATATCAAAAAATAATCAATTTTAATTACAGGAATTATATTGTATTTTTTATATAAAAAACAATTATCTAATTTTAATTCATCTATTTTTTATACAAGAATAAAAACAAAAAATCTTATCCTATTTTTGTGTAAATTTAATTAAAATATTTTAATAAAAATCTATCTTTTTTATGCATAACTTATACAATTGGTCAAAATTTCGATTCTGACCGAAATTAATCTTATTTATTATGAGACTACCTATGCCAAAGGCAAAGAAACTAACATTAGCGGTTTTGATTAATGCCGCATTGATCTCCTCAACATACGCAAGCGAACAAAGCGAAGCAAAAGGTTTTGTTGAGGATGCAAATGGTTCAGTATTGTTCCGCACAGGCTTTTTAAATCGTGATAAAAAAGACGGTTTAACAAATGACACAAGCTCAACTGCTCAAACTGCCATTTTTGATCTTCAATCAGGCTTTACAAAGGGTGTTGTTGGCTTTGGTGTTGGCCTAGTAGGTGATGCATCTTTCAAGCTTGGTGCGAATAATAATACGGGTAATCAAATGATTCCTGTAGATGATCGTGGATTTGCTTATGATCATTGGGCTCGTGGTGGTGCCAATGTGAAAGCACGTATTTCCAACACAACCGTGACTTATGGTACACAGGTGTCAACACTTCCTGTCATGGCAAGTAATCAAGCCCGTTTAGTGCCTGAGTATTACACAGGTGTTTTCATTGAAAGTAATGAAATTCCAAATCTAAATGTGGTTGCAGGTAAATTCACAAAAAACCAAATGTCAAACCAAATTAGTACCGATAAAGATGTGACAGGTCAAGGGCTTGATCGTGCAGTAGTTTGGGGTGCTAAATATAAATTTAATGATCAACTCAACTCATCGTATTATGGCTTAGATGTTCAAGATAAGTTAGAACGTCATTATGCTAATGTAAACTTTACCCAAAGCTTAAAAGACAAGAGTACCTTAACACTTGATGCCATGGGTTATCATACAAAATGGGATAAAGATGCACTCACTGATTCACATACCACAGATGATCTAGCAAACCGTAAAAACTCGATTTGGGCTGTTTCAGTGGGCTATGGCAAAGATGTACATAATGTCATGCTTTCTTATCAAGATAACACAGGTAATACTGGATATGACTATGGCTATAATGCTGATGGTTTACAAAGTATCTATGTCCCTAATTCCTATTTAGGTGACTTTAATGGTAATGATGAAAAATCTGTCGGGCTACAATATAACTACAACTTTAAAAATCACGGTTTACCTGGTCTAAACTGGACAACTGCATTTGTTTATGGTTGGGATATTGATATCGCTAAAATAACAGATCGCTCAAAAATCATTGACCAAGCTGAAGAACATGAGCTCTTTAACCAAGTCAAATATACAGTTCAAACAGGTACATTGAAAGATGCAAGCCTACGTGTTCGCTATTCTTACTTACGTTCAAGTGATACCTATAATAATGTTTCTGGTCAATATGTCAGCAATGTCATTGGCTCAACCAATGAATGGCGTTTGTTCCTTGATATTCCTGTGAAACTGTTCTAATTCACAGCTTTATTTAAGTCATAAAAAACCTCCATTGAATTGAATGGAGGTTTTTTTATCAGCTAGACTTTAAATCATAAAATCTAGCTGAATCTACTCAGAAAATTACTTCTTAGCAGCTTCGATTGCTTTCAATACTTCAGCTTTTGCAACGTCAGCACCTTCCCACCCGCTGATTTTTACCCATTTACCTGGCTCTAAATCTTTATAGTGAGCAAAGAAGTGCTCAACTTGGCTAATCAATAAAGGTGGAAGATCTGTATATTCTTTCACATCTTTATAGAGAGGAGATAACTTCTCATGTGGAACTGCGATGAGTTTCGCATCGATACCACCATCATCTTCCATTTTTAATTTACCCACTGGGCGGCAACGGATCACTGAACCCGCAGCAACAGGATGTGGAGTTACAACAAGTACGTCTAATGGGTCGCCATCTTCAGATAATGTATTTGGTACATAACCATAGTTAGCTGGGTAGAACATTGCTGTACCCATAAAACGGTCTACAAATAACGCATCAGAATCTTTATCGATTTCGTATTTGATTGGCGCTGCATTTGCAGGAATCTCAATGATGACATAGATGTCATTTGGTGCGTCTTTACCCGCAGGAATATTGCTATAACTCATATCAACACTCGTTTATCTTGTGAACTTAGATGTAAATCCAACAGATTATAGCGTGAATACCATAAAAATGATGCTAGATATGCTGAGCGTTAATGAATTTTATACTCAATATCGATTTAGGTCAGTTTAATCGTAATCACAAACAGTAAAATTGGACAAAATATTGAAAAAAACCAAATAATCGAACGTAAAGTAGCTAGATTCGCTAAATAACAGATGCCATAAATAATGCGAAATATAATATACGCCCAGCCTAAGCTGAGAATAAATTTCTCAGGCACAACCATATATTCAGCCATTAAAATTGCAGCGATAAATAAGGGCAAACTTTCAAAACTATTCTGTTGTACTGCATTGGCTCTTGCAGCTAGACCTGTCGTTTTCGCCAAAAAATCACGCGGATTCTGATTATCCTTTGCTTGGAAGCCACCTTTTGCTTTTGCAATTAAGGTAAAAACATATGGCAATAAACACGCAACGATAAGAATCAATATAATGCCGCTAATACCTTGCATGCTGATATCCATCATTTGAAGTTCTTGTGATCATGCTATCATAACTTATAATTTATCAAACTTTCATTTGTGCTTGTTCAACAAGCACTGCTTTTATATATTCTGCTAGTTTTAAAAGTAGTTTTCTTTGATTCAATCTCAAGGTCATGTTATGCCAGCTCAAGATCAAAACAAATTGTTTGATGTTCTTGCTCAACAACGACAGCATCAGCTTTTAGTTGACCGCATTCTCAAAGTAGTGTTGCCCATCATCGCATTTCTACTCAGCGTGATTTGTGCAAACCTCAATTGGCAATCAACTTTGGGGACTTTCGCGATTCTCACACTTGCATTTTATGCAGTTGGAATTAAAAGGCTCACACTTTGGCATTGGCTAACGATAGTTGTTCTCTACGTTTTTGCGGACAATTACTTCAGCTTTAATGGAATTGACCCAATTCGGTTACGTTTTCAACTTGCGACCATGCTTGTATTTGTCGGCATTGTTGGGATTGGACGGCCTTATATTGATCGTTGGTTGATGAAATCAAATAATACTCAATAAGCTCAAATAAAAAAAACGCCACAATTGTGGCGTTTTTTATTTCCAATAGCTCCCTTATTTTAAACGGAGGCTAAGTGAAATTCTTAAGCTGGTTTACGTAAATCTTTACGTAAGATCTTACCTACGTTCGATTTTGGTAGATCATCCATAAACTCAACATAACGTGGGCATTTATAGCCTGTTAAGTTTTGTTTTGCATAAGCAATAATTTCTTCAGTTGTTAATGAAGGATCTTTTTTCACGATGAATAATTTAGGCACTTCACCTGATTTTTCATCTGGCACACCAATCGCAGCAACTTCCAATACTTTTGGATGCTTCGCAATCACTTCTTCAATTTCACTCGGGTAAACGTTAAAGCCTGAAACTAAGATCATATCTTTTTTACGGTCTACAATTTTGAAATAACCGCGTGAATCCATGACACCAACATCACCCGTACGGAAGAAACCGTCTTTGGTCATGACTTTCTCAGTTTCATCAGGACGATTCCAGTAGCCTTTCATTACCTGTGGGCCACGAATCGAAATTTCACCCTGCTCACCAAATGCCACTTCGTTACCATCATCATCAAGTAAAGCAACTTCAGTCAATGGTAATGGGATACCAATCGTGCCGCTAAACTCAGTCGTTGCAGGAGGGTTTGCTGTTGCAACTGGTGAAGTCTCAGACAAGCCATAACCTTCAATGATGATGGTGCCTGTTACTTTTTTCCACGCTTCAGCAGTCGATGGCAATACCGCCATACCACCACCCATTGCCATCTTCAATTTGCTATGGTCAAGCTGTTTGAATTCTTCGTTGTTCACTAAGGCATTAAACAAGGTGTTTACTGCTGGGAAGAAAGAAGGTTGGTATTTACGTAATTCGCCAACGACTGCTGGTAGGTCACGTGGGTTCGGAATCAAGATATTCGCTTGACCTTTATACATACCGTAAAGCGCGCACACCATGAATGCAAAGATGTGATAAAGCGGTAACGCACACACGATACGATCATCTTTAGAACCGTCACCTGTGCCAAATTTACTTGAGAAAATACCATCACATTGTAATAGGTTAGAAACCAAGTTACGGTGTGTTAACTCAGCACCTTTAGAAACACCTGTCGTACCACCTGTATATTGCAGTACAGCAGTATCGCTTAAGGTCAAACTTGGACGTTTATAATTGCTTGGATTTGCTTTACCTAACGCTGCATTAAATTTAACGTGGCCAGGAATATTCCATGCTGGAATTTGTTTACGTACTTTACGTAAAACGAAGTTTACAATCGTACCTTTCAGTGTACCGAGCATGTCACCGACAGAAGCAACCACAACATGCTTCACTGGTGTTTTACCAATAATGCTTTGATAAACACTAGCAAAGTTTTCGATGATTACAAGAGCTTCTGCCCCAGAGTCATTTAACTGATGCTCAAGCTCACGTGAAGTATAAAGTGGGTTTACATTGACCAATACTAAACCTGCACGGAATACACCTAGAGCAACTACTGGATACTGGAATACGTTCGGCATCATCACCGCAACGCGCGATCCTTTTTTCAAGCCCAGACCTTGCAGGTAGGTGGCAAATTTACGGCTGGCGACTTCTAATTCATTATACGTTAAAACTTTATCCATGAAGATAAAGGCATCACGTGAACCAAATTTTTGGAAATTGCGTTCAAAAATATCAACAAGTGAGGTGTTTTCAGCAGGCAGCGCAACTGTTTCTGGGATTCCTGTCTTTTGGTATTCTGCAAACCAAATTTTTTCCATAATGCCATTATCTCCGAGTAGTAATCCTTAAAAATGTAACGACGTTACTTTCCATGACAAAACTTTTTTTTAACTTTTGGAATTGCCCTGTCAATCTATTCAAATAATATGAATACCTTGTCATATATAACGTATTTTTATCACAGAATACTAGCCTTATCTCTGAATGAGGAGTCTATTTGCTTTTTGATATCCCCGTGGTAAAAGTTGCCCCTTTGTTGCTCTTTTTCCTATATATTTTTGGAGATCATCCCCTTTCAGTTTTAGGTGTTGTTGTCCTGCAGCGACTTGGATTATTTCATCTAAACTCAGTGTTGTCATGGATAAAATTTGCTCTTTTTCATCAAGTTGTATCAACTTGTTACCTTTACCTTTATTCAGAACAGGTAATTCAGCCAAATCTATGATCAATAAGCGCCCTGATGAACTGAGAATTGCAACATGTGTGGCTTGTTGAATTGGCAATAAAGGTAAAGCGGTTGCATTGTCTGCAACTGTCAAAAAGGCTTTACCTGCTTTCGCATTGGTATCTAACTGCGCCGCTTGCGTTTTAAATCCATATCCGTTTGAACTGACTGCAAGTAACTCATTACTGTCCTCATCAACAAATACTTGAATAAATGACACGCCGCTGGCTGGTGCAAGCTTTGAGCTCAATGGCTCACCCAAACCACGCGCCGATGGCAAGCTGCTGATTGGCAAGGCATAGCTACGCCCCGTTTCATCAAGGAAATACACCCGTTGATTGGTTTTCCCAACTGCATGGCTTAAATACTGGTCACCCGCGCGATAATTCAGGTTGGCCGCATCAACCTCAGCACCTTTGGCAGCACGTACCCAGCCTGCTTCTGACAAGACCACAGTTACTGTTTCCGCAGGCATTAAATCTTGCTCTTTGATTTGTACCGCATCTGCACGTTTCACAATCGGTGAACGACGATCATCACCGAACTTTTTCGCGTCTTCTTTTAACTCACCAATAATTAAATTCTTCAATGATTCAGGATTTGCAAGTTGCTCGCGAATAATCGCTGCTTTTGCTTCCAGTTCTTCTTGTTCACGGCGGATTTCCATTTCTTCAAGTTTAGCCAAATGACGAAGCTTGAGCTCCAAAATTGCCTCAGCCTGAATATCATCAATCCCAAAGTGCTGCATCAAAACAGGTTTTGGTTGATCTTCTTCACGAATAATCCGAATTACAGTATCAATATCTAAATAAGCAATTAAAAGGCCTGCCAAAATATGCAAACGTTTTTCAATTTTATTTAAATGATATTGCAAACGACGTGTTACGGTTTGCTTACGGATCTCAATCCATTCCAACAAAATACGGCGAATCGATTTGACTTGAGGACGACCATCTGCACCAATCATATTCAAATTAACGCGATAGCTTGATTCTAAATCAGTGGTCGCAAATAAATGGCTCATCACCGTTTCAGCATCTACACGATTAGAACGCAATACAATGACTAAGCGTGTTGGATTTTTATGATCTGATTCATCACGAATATCTGCCACCAAAGGCAACTTTTTCGCAATCATTTGATCTGCAATTTGCGTGACGACTTTTGAACCTGAAACTTGATAAGGTAGCTCAGTAATCACAATCTCATTTTTTTCGACCGTATACACTGCACGCGCACGATAGCTACCACGCCCTGTAGTTTGGATTTTCAGTAATTCTTCTGGTGGCGTAATAATTTCAGCTTTGGTCGGTAAATCGGGTGCTGGAATATATTCTGCTAATTTTTCATCAGTGGTTTCAGGGTTACGAATCAGCGCAATCGTACCTTTGACTACTTCACGTAAGTTATGCGGTGGAATATCAGTTGCCATCCCCACTGCAATGCCCGTCGTACCGTTCAGTAGGATATTGGGAATCCTTGCAGGCAAAGTAATCGGTTCTTTCATCGAACCATCAAAGTTATCTTGCCATTCACTCGTTCCTTGCCCAAGCTCACTCAGTAATAATTCACTATAAGCAGACAATTTGGCTTCGGTATAACGCATTGCAGCAAATGACTTAGGGTCATCAGGTGAACCCCAGTTGCCTTGACCTTCAATCAATGGATAACGGTAGCTGAATGGCTGTGCCATCAATACCATCGCTTCATAACAGGCTAAATCACCATGTGGATGATATTTACCTAACACGTCACCGACTGTACGTGCCGATTTCTTCGGTTTGCCTGTCGATTTTAAGCCCAACTCGCTCATCGCATAAACAATACGGCGTTGTACAGGTTTTAAACCGTCACTGATATGCGGCAATGCACGATCCATAATCACGTACATGGCATAGTTTAAATAAGCTTGTTCTGTGAATTCAGCTACGGAGCGGTTTTCGGTTGCATGATGTGCAAGGCTGGTCATTTCAGCGAGTCATATAAAAAATTTACTTAATGTTATCGTAAATGCCCTTGCGCTGCTATAACCGCAGCTCATATGCGGAGAAAGCATTGTGACAAGTCTTTGTTGTTGTTTATGCGTCAAGTGGTGTCTTGTCAATGCTCATCCGTCGAAGATGCAGACTCAGCATCATCTTCCTTATAAATAAATTTTGGCATTTCCAGACCAAAATAAATTGCAATCACGCGCAAGGTGAAACCAAACACCAAGGTAAAAATTACGGTAAGGTCATGTGGTAGTCCAACCTCTAGACAGACCCAATAACAAATCACGGCAACAAAGGAAATACTGGCATACAGCTCACGACGGAACACTAGTGGCACATCATTACACAAGATATCGCGCAAAATACCCCCCGATACCCCTGTTAAGACCCCAGCCACGGCGGAAACCACAAAACCATGCCCCATCGACAAGGCAATTTGACAGCCAATGATGGTGAAACCAATTAATCCCATGGCGTCAAGCAATAAGAACACACTACGTAAATGTTTCATCCACTTGGCGATAATAATGGTGACAAACGCTGCACAACAAGTCAGAACCAAATATTCAGGATGTTTGACCCACGTTAAAGGATAATGGCCTAGTAAAACATCTCGAACTGAACCACCACCTAAAGCAGTCACACAAGCAATCAGTGTTACCCCAAACCAGTCCATACTACGTCGTCCTGCTGATAACGCCCCTGTCATCGCTTCCGCAGTAATAGCAATAATATAAATCACGGTGAGTAACATCTGCCGACATCCCTAAATCAGGCATCAAAGTGTGCGCTATTTTAAGGCAAACTTAGATGAATTGCGCACAACATTGTTTAAATTTTTTCCCTGAACCGCAAATACAGGGTTGTTTCATGGTGATTTGCAGATCCAAGGTTGGATCAAGAAAATACCAGTGCTGCTGATGCAAAACAAAATGAGAGATTTCATGATGAACATGTTGCTGTTTTCCATCATGGTAATGGGCCTTGAATTCTACCAAGGCATGGGTTTTATCCAGTTTTGGCTGGTGCTGCACGACTTCTAATTTTAGCCACTGATTGGATTGACTCCAATCTGCAATCGCATCTCGATCCAAACCGGTTTGCTGCCCCAAAGCGGTGGTTTCCAAAATATAATCAATCTGTTGTAAAGCAAAAGCACTGTAACGCGAACGCATTAATTGCTCTGCATTTTGAGCAAATTGTTGTTTCAAATGCAAAGGTTGGCAACATGTTACATATAGCCCACTTCCACATGGGCAATTCTCTGTCAATGTCATTTCAATACTCAAATAAAAATAGCCTTGAGCAAAACGACCGTAATCACGATCGTAAAACTCAGAGGCTATTTAAAACAAACTTAATTATGTATCGGCTAACTTTTCTTTGGCAATAATACGCACTTTTTCAATTTTGTGCCCATCCATTGTAACAACTTCAAAGCGATAGCCATCAGCTTCAACCATTTCCCCATTTTCAGGTAAACGACCTAAATGGAATAACACATAACCAGATAAAGTTGAATATTCTTCACTTTCATCAACCAGATCTTTACCTAATAACAGTGATACATGGCGAATGTCCGTTGAACCTTCTAATAACATTGAACCATCATCCAAACTGGCAGCCACAGCTTCCAATTCGTCTTCATCAGGGAACTCACCTGCGATCGCCTCTAATACATCTATCGGCGTTGCAATTCCCTCGATAGAACCGTATTCATTTAAAACGATGGCTATTTGCAACGGCGCTTGACGTAACTGTTCCATCACCATCAGGACTTGGGCATTTTCATGTACAATCACAGGTTCACGCAGATGTTTACTGAAATCAATCGTTCCTGTTTCAATGTATTCATTGAGAATTTTATGGGTCAGTACCACACCCTCAATATTATCCAGTTCACCCCGTGCAATGATCAGGCGTGAATGGGTCATTGCCATCAAACGCTCTTTCAATTCGGCTGGGTCAGCATCAAGGTCCAGCCATTCCAATTCAGGACGTGGTGTCATCACCGATTTTACTGGACGTTCAGACAAGCCCAATACGCCCTGTACCAGTACACTGTGGTAAACACCATTATCTTCGTCAAACACTTCTTTGGCATAGGCTTGAGTCGCTAAAACGTCTTCAGCTTCTTTATTTTGGCCTTCACTACCATTACCTTTACTGCCCAACATACGTAATACTGCAGAAGCTGTGCGATAACGTAAATCAGTCGTCGTCACCAATTTCTCTTGATTACGGCGCATGGTCTGATTCACGATTTCGACTAAGACAGAGAAACCTATCGCAGCGTACAAGTAACCTTTCGGGATATGGAAACCAAAGCCCTCAACCACTAATGAGAAACCGATCATCATCAGGAAACCAAGACACAGGATCACCACGGTTGGATGCTTATTGACGAAATCCATCAGCGGTTTGGATGCCCAAAGCATAATACCAACAGCAATAATCATTGCCAGCATCATGACACTTTGATGCTTCACCATACCAACTGCAGTAATCACACTGTCTAAAGAAAAGACGGCATCTAAAACGACAATCTGAACAATCACCATCCAAAAAGTCGCATGTACAGGATTTTCTTCTTTCAGTGTTTGGTGACCCTCGATTCGTTCATGTAACTCCATCGTACCTTTGAAGAGTAAGAACACACCACCAAACAGCAAAATCAGGTCACGACCAGAAAAGGCATGGTCAAAAATATGGAACAGTGGTTCAGTTAGAGTCACAACCCATGCAATTGCAGCAAGCAATCCTAGACGCATGATTAAGGCGAGAATCAAACCAACTCTACGAGCAGCATTACGTTGTTCTGGTGGTAATTTTTCTGCCAAGATTGCAATAAATACTAGGTTATCAATACCTAGTACGATTTCAAGCACCACCAATGTGGCTAAGCCAACCCATGCAGCAGGATCAGACATCCATTCAAAAATCATTGATGTGACTCCTCTGCAAAATCAGCAATATCGTTATGAAGTTGAAATTTTAAAAGGTCGGCACAAATAGCCAAAACATTTTTTTTAGGAAATAAGAACAAAGCGGAGCGACAACAACCACTACTCATAGAGGTACATAAATTAATAAAAGGATTTTCAGTATAGGCAAGATTGCAGTGAAATTCATCTTTTTTATGTGCTTGTTGTTTTCAAATTTTTTCTAAAATTCATGATATTGTTTTGTACGTAAAGTGTGCATAAAACTGTCATAAAAGTCATTTAACCTAGACAAGCATAATGAAAATGATAAGGTGAAAATAAACCGAATGAATAGTGTATTTAGAATGACAGATAAAAAAACCATTTCTTCTACTCCCAGAAAAACCACCCAATCTCTGATTGCGTTATATTGCGGTTCTCGTACAGGTAACAAACCCATTTATCGAGATAAAGCCATCGAACTTGCTCAACACATCGCGAATCAAGGTCTTGGAATTGTCTATGGCGGGGCAAGTATTGGCTTAATGGGTCAAGTTGCAGATACTGTACTCGAACATAGCGGTGAAGTAGTCGGTGTAATTCCTGAGTTTATGTTGGACTATGAAATTGCACACAATAAATTAACAGAGCTTCATATTGTTGAAACCATGCATGAACGTAAAGCATTGATGGCAGAACGTGCCAGTGCTTTTATTGCTTTACCTGGTGGTTTGGGTACTTTTGAAGAGATTTTAGAAATAGCGACTTGGGGCCAACTCAATCAGCACCAAAAACCGATGATTATTTATAATGTTAATCGTTTTTATGATGCCTTGATTGCTCAACTAGATCATGCTGTTGAAGAAGGATTTTTACCTCCTCAACATCGTGCCAAAGTGATTATTTGTGATTCGCTTGAACAAATTACCAATGTAATTAAAAATTTGAATAGTCCTACACGTATCGAAGTTTAAAATACTCAGCATAAAAAAAACGGATCAAATTGATCCGTTTTTTTATGCTCAGAGTTTATTGAAGATTAACTTGGTAAACAGCCGTTGAACCACTGACTTCATTACCAACCACGAGTAATGGCTTGCCATTTGGGGAGTCTTTTGCAGAGACAAAAATCAACCCCTCAGGTCCTAAATCACCCTGCTGCGCAATATCTGTTTCTACAAAGTTACGGGTCGTAAAATATTCAATAAACTTAGGTTTATTCGGCGTGGTGATGTCATACGCCATGATGCCACTCATACGTTCCAAACCAATAAAAGCAAAGGTTTTCTTCCCGATTGTCCCCACAGTAATACCTTCTGGTTCTGGACCTTTGGCAGCACTTCGCTTATCAAAAGTGACTTCTTCATGATCACTATTAAAGTATTTAGGAAATAACTCTGCTATTTTCTTTTCAAATTCGCTGCCCGAATCCCAAACAAGTTGACCTTGGGTATTCCAGATACTAAATGAACGTGCACCATAGGCATAGAGTTTGTCATAAACCAGATAACCATCTGCATCCAGTTTTGGTGAACCGTCTTGATTCACTTGGTATCCTTTGGTCCACGTCACTTTTAAACGACCTAATTGACTATCTTCACGACACCCTTTTGCATCTGTTGCCGTTGCGCCACAATAACCAAAAGTTGATGAATTTAATCGTGCACCTTTTACGCCTACAGCGATTTTCTGTAAATGCGCTGGATACTCATCTTTGACTTTATTGGTAAAACCACTACTCTTAAACAGATCTTTAACGCGAATTTCTTCTACAAAGCCCTTACTGGTATCACCACCAAAATATGCCTCAGCATCTTTTAACCAAGCGCGTGAATCCCCTTCATTGGCAGTCACCAAATAAGTTTGTCCATTCACCTGATAGTTCGCAATCGAATCTGGTTGATACATTCCCACTAAACCTGCCCACGGTTTGATATTGATCATTCCCTTATCTTTATCTTTGGTATCAATAACACCATCACCATTACAATCTGTTTTTGGATCACAATCCCGATCGCTCACATCTAAAGCATTCTCAACCAAACTATGGTCTTTATAGCCTAATGGATAAATATCGGTGACTTTCTGTTGTGTGATATCTATTCTCGCAATTGCATTATTTTCTTGTAACGTGACCCAAGCGGTTTTGCTGTCTGCTGAAATGGTTATATATTCAGGTTCTAAATCTTGAGCAACGCTGGCATTTGGACCAAAGATACGTACTCCTTTGGCCAATAAATCTGACTTTTGATTATTCCATGCACTAAAACCTGCCACACTGGCTTTAGGTTGTTGGATATTGCTGATATCAATAATGCTGATTGAACCTTCAGGATCAACCGAATAATCATCATTCGGTTCTGCTTCATTTGCGACTAAAACCGTTTTAGCATCTGGACTAAAAGTCAGCATATCAGGTAAAGCACCCACACTCACTTTGCTAATAAAACTGAGATCTTTGGCATTAAAAAACACCACCATTCCGGTATCCGTTTTATTCTCAGCTTGTACTGCAATCGCAACAATGCCATTTTTCACAGCAACACTATTTACTTCAGAATTTGCTAAATACGTTCGTGCTGAAAGCTCTGCAATGTGTACAGGCTGTGCTGGTTTAGATGCATCTAGAACATCGACTAAACCTTTTTGTGCATTGACTACAAATAAGCGTTTACTTGCCGCATCATACGCAGGAATCTCAGCTGCACTTTTAACAAACACCTTGGTTTCATAACGCCCTAACAAACTTAACTTCATTGTTTCAGGCGTTGCTTCTACAACCTCTGTTGAGCTCGTAGCGTTATCATTCTCATTACAGGCAACCAACCCGACAGACAACAATGTTGTCAATAAAACTGAAATCTTAAATTTCATCATCAAATTCCATACCCTTATTTTGTATGGTTAATTTAGTGATTTGAGATGCAAGTTCGATGACACTTTAATGTCAGTTCCATGACCACTCTTTGACAATTTTGGTCTTTATTTCCAATAGGCTTGCATTAAACTAGAACCGATTTCTTATGTGTCAGAACTCATGACCACGACAACACACCAAGCTGTACAGCCCGAATTTCGATGGTTGGTCATATTGGTTTCGATTGGCTTTTTTATGCAAGCCTTAGACACCACCATCGTGAATACTGCAATACCAGGCATGGCGATTCAACTGAATGAAAACCCATTACAAATGCATAGTGTGATTGTCGCCTATGTATTATCTGTTGCAGCCTGTATTCCCTTGAGTGGTTGGTTAGCCGATCGTTTTGGGATTCGTAATATTTATCTCAGCTCTATGGTGATTTTCAGCTTGGCCTCATTGGGATGTGGCTTATCGCAAAACCTAGAACAACTGTTGTTTTTCCGTGTGATTCAAGGTATCGGCGGCGCCTTATTGATGCCTGTAGGCCGTTTAGCTTTATTAAAGCTAATTCCACGCTCCCAATTTCTTTCAGCCATGAGTCTCATGAGTTTGGCAGGGCTAATCGGTCCACTGATGGGACCTACATTAGGCGGTTGGTTAGTTGAAGTCGCAACATGGCATTGGATTTTTCTGATTAATCTTCCGATGGGTATTCTCGGTATGATCATGACATTTAAGATCATGCCCAATCAAAAAGAGCCGACGGTGAAAACTTTCGATTTCAGCGGTTTTATCTTATTGATGGTCGCAATGGTCGGTTTATCCTTAGGCATTGAAAATATGGCCTCCTCACAATATTCAAATCTTGTGAGTATCAGCTTATTGTTGATTGGTATCATTGCCACGGTTAGCTATGCCTATCATGCGCACACCCATCAAAATGCGCTATTTCATGGGCGTCTATTCCGTTACAAAATCTTCTCGATCGGTGTATTAGGTAATTTCTTCGCACGTTTGGGCAGCAATGCTATTCCTTTTATTTTACCTTTGATGTTACAAGTTGCCTTTGGCTTTGAACCTTTTATTACAGGATTAATGATGATTCCATTGGTCTTGGGTTCATTATTTTCGAAACCAATTATTCGTCCATTAATTCAACGTGTAGGGTATCGTCGTTTTCTACTCACCAATACCATCTTGGTCGGATTATGTATTGCGAGCTTCTCATTCATGACAGCAGTGACTCCACTGTGGTTGAAAGTCTTACACTTGTTTATTTTTGGTACATTAAATTCGCTACAGTTTGTAGGCATGAATACGCTCACTCTCAAGGACTTGCCACAACACGATGCCAGCAGCGGTAATAGTTTCTTATCAATGATTATGATGCTGTCTATGAGTATTGGGGTCGCAATGGCAGGCACACTGATTAATCTATTCAGTCAGCACTTTTCAACGACATCAATGAGCAGTGCTTTCCATGCCACATTAATTACACTGGGTTGTATTAACCTCATTACTGCAATCATCTTTTGGCAGATCCCAAAAGAAACTACGGATGAGTCTCCATAAGAGAATGTCTAGGATTACTCTCAATACATCATGTAAATTTGTGGAACAATTGAGCCATCAGATGATCAATCTAAAAGCTAAACCGAGTACAATCTCTGCATGATCAATACTGTAAATCTAGCACTCAACTCGATATTGCATAGTACAAAACCTCATTATGGCAAAGAAAATACCGAAGTATCCACTCTCTCAGCATTATCCAGCACTGACTAGTATTGCTTTAACAGTGATGCTCGGTATCGTCAGTTATTTTGGACTGTTCTATCAACAAAAAGCCGTAGCACAAGATTATTCAATCCGTGGATTTGATGTATCGCATCATCAAGGTGAGATTAACTGGAAAAAGATCTCTCCGATGCAATACCAATTCGTGTATCTCAAAGCCACCGAAGGTGGCGATTTCAAAGATCAAAATTTTCAGCAGAATTGGCTCAAAGCACGTGAAAGAGGTTTACATGTCGGTGCGTATCATTTCTACCGTCTCTGCCGTGATGGCACCGTTCAGGCTGAAAATTTTATCGCTACTGTGCCAAAGAAAGCAGATGCCTTACCACCTGTGATTGATCTTGAATATGACAGTAATTGCATTAATACCTATACCAAAGAGCAGCTACTCAAAGAAATTCAGATCATGAATGATCAACTCCATAAACATTATGGCAAACAACCTATTTTTTATATTTCCAAGACTTTTTACCACATTGTTTTGATGGGTAATTTTAGCAATACCCCATTATGGGTGAGGGATTATGAGGGTAAACCTGAATTAAAAGATGGCCGAAAATGGCTCTTTTGGCAACATAGCCAAAGTGGAAAGATAGAGGGTATTCCAAAACCTGTTGATCTAAATGTCTATGCAGAATCGCCAAAACAGTGGCGAATCTTTTTAAAACAACAAGGCATCGTAGATGCCAAGTGAACTGCGCAAAATCATCCATATTGATATGGATGCCTTTTATGCATCGGTTGAACTCAGAGAGCGCCCTGATCTCAAAAACTTGCCTGTGGTGATTTCATCACACCACCCTCGTGCTGTAATTGCTGCAGCATCCTACCCCGCTCGTGTCTTTGGTCTGCGCTCGGCGATGTCGATGGGGCAAGCCAAAAAACTCTGCCCACAGGTTATCGTGATTGAGCCTAATTTTGAAAAATATCGTGAAGTCTCAGCTCAAATTCATCAAATTTTCCAACAATACACTCCTCTGATTGAACCCTTATCTTTAGATGAAGCTTATTTGGATGTCACTGAAAACTTAAAGAATATTCCTAGTGCGACTGAGGTCGCTGCACACATTCGTGCTGATATTTTTGCAGTAACAGGACTCACTGCGTCCGCTGGGGTAGCTCCCAATAAATTTTTGGCAAAGATCGCCTCTGATTGGAACAAACCTAATGGTTTATTTGTGATAAAACCCCATCAGGTACTCAATTTTATTCAGGATTTAGCCCTCAATAAAATTCCAGGGGTCGGTAAAGTCACTCAAGAAAAATTAAGTCAACTGAATTTACACACGCTCGGTGACCTACAAAAAATAGAAGAAAATATACTTATTCATCATTTTGGCAAATACGGAAAACAGCTGTATTTATATGCTCAAGGGATTGATCATCGCCCTGTAAAAGCAGAACGGGAGCGCCAACAAATATCAAAAGAGATCACTTTTGATGATGATTATACACTTGAACAATGTCATCACACTTGGCAGCCCCTAGCTGGGCAAGTATGGCGTAGTCTAAATAAAAAACAATTAACTGCTCGAGGAGTCAATGTAAAACTTAAACTTAAAAATTTTCAGGTTTTACAACACAGTAAAAGCTTCAAACAAGCGCTACAATCTGAACAAGACTTAGCACAAGTCATCTTTCAACTACTGAATGAAATGCATATTGACCCGACTTTTCAATTCCGCTTAGCCGGTGTTGGCGTCTATCAATTACAACCCATGCAACAAGAATCTCAACTTTCTTTGTGGTAGTGGCGTTTTTTTACACAAAAGCATATCCCAAACTAAAATTTATGTTTGCTTTTTATGCGGTTTTCAGTACTCTAGGCGGCGCGGTAACATTATCCTTGTTGCTTGCCCTTGCTAAAGAAATCCTCGCTTTTAGCATTTGCTCCTGTGGTTAGCGTGACGATCAAATCCGAATATTACAGGGCACTTCAGGTGTCCTTTTCTTATTTATCTTTTATAAAAATTCTCAACATTAGTTCTCTCGATCCAGACTTCAGTTAAACTAACATCATAAAATTAGAAAATATTGATTACTGATCATTATGAATCAAAAACAAATTCTCTGTATTGAAGATGAAGCTGCCATTGTATTACCACTACGTTATGCGCTTGAACGTGAAGGATGGAGTGTCAGTTGGGCAAATACAGGAACGCAAGCACTCGAATTACTCTCTCAACAGACTTTTGATTTTATTATTTTAGATGTAGGTTTACCTGATCTCAATGGTTTTGAAGTCTGCAAACAACTGCGTCAAAAATATCAAACACCTTTATTATTTTTAACTGCTCGCGATGATGAAATTGATCGGGTTGTCGGTTTAGAAATCGGTGCTGATGATTATTGTACTAAGCCCTTTAGCGCACGAGAAATTGTGGCACGAATTAAAGCCATTTGGCGTAGAATGGAAGTACAAACGCAAAATATTCCATCACAACCACCAATCACACCAACAGAAATTACTTTGCAATCTGCTACGTGGATATGCAATCCACAATCCCTACAAATTCAATATCATGGGCAAATGCTGCAACTGACGCGATATGAATATCGTTTGTTGTTTTTACTAATTCAACATCCAGAACAAGTGTTTAGTCGTCAGCAACTCATGGATCATATTTGGGAACATCCTGAGCATAGTTTAGAACGGACAGTGGATACTCATATCAAAAGTCTAAGGCAAAAACTTAAACAAATTACCCCCGATGATCCTATTCGAACGCATCGAGGGTTTGGGTATAGTTTGGTACAGGCTTAAAATACGGTTTCAATACTGCAAATACAGACAATACTAGAATGAAAGAAAAGATTGATATGCATGATTGGTCACTTATCTCCATTCATGTAGATTGGATTCAATCAAATCTGAAAGTTCAGCTCAGAAATAATCAATCTGAAGATGTCACACTCATTGCTGAAAAATTTAAAAACTTTCATATTGCTAATCACAATGAATGGGGTAAAAGTATCTCTATCAATCAAATTTTAGATTTCTCTATTTTAGAAAATGGCAATTCACGGATAATCATCGAAATACAATCAGGTGATCTATTCGAGATTGAAGCAAAGAAAATAACACTTCCCTTCATATCCTAAATTTTGATGTCATCATAATATGTCTATCTTTATCCGCATTTGGTTTTTCTTTAGCTTGGTGGTGGTACTGAGTCTCAGCTTTATTGCCTATACCCTGACTCAACAAGTCAAACCCAATGTACGACAAGTGGTCGAAGACACGCTCGCGGAAAATGCCAATATTATTGCGCAACTCATTGCCGAAGATGTTCATCAACAACAAGTAAATACCCCTGAGTTCGATCAGAAGATTCAAGCTGCTTTATCACGTCAACTTGATGCCACGATTTGGCAACATAAAAAAGATCAAATTAACCAACAGCTTTATATTACAGATCAGCATGGTATCGTCATTTATGATTCAGAAAAGAAAGCAGTTGGACAAGATTATTCTAAATGGAATGACGTTTACTTAACCCTACGTGGCAAGTACGGCGCACGCTCTACTGCAACCGATCCTAATGACCGAAATAGTAGTGTCATGCACATTGCTGCACCAATTATCTATCAACAACAATTACTCGGTGTGGTGAGTATTGGTAAGCCTAATCAATCCGTACAACCTTATATTGAACGTGCCGAACAACAACTCATTCATCAAGCACTTTGGATCGCAGCACTCAGCTTATTACTTGCCAGCATGGTGGCTTATTGGCTTAAACATAGTATTGATAGAGTACGACGCTATGCCCAAGCACTTGCGCCTGTGAATCAAGCACCGTTTTTCTATTCGGCCAAAGAACTAAATCAAGTGACCCAAGCCCTAAGTGACATGCGGGAAAAGTTGGAAGATCGTGCCTACGTCGAAAATTATGTCAATACGCTTACTCATGAGTTGAAAAGCCCACTAACTGCCATTCAAGCCAGTGCAGAATTATTACAGGATGATCTACCTTTAGAAGATCAACAGCAATTTGCAACACATATTGTGCAACAAGGTCAGCGTCTACAGTCCCTAATTGAACGCATGCTATTACTGACACGACTTGAAAAAAATCAGCATGTTTTAGAATTTCAAATGCTCAATCTAAGCGCACTGATTCAACAATGTTTTCAGCAACAACAAAGTGTATTACAGCGTAAACGAATACAGCTAAGGCTTGATCTTCCTGAATATTGCTCAATTTTTGCTGACCCATTTTGGTTAAAACAAGCCCTCAACAATCTATTGGATAATGCGAGAGATTTCTGCCCTGAACAAGGTTTGATTGCCGTTCAATTGAAAGAGCATAGCATTACGAACAGTATTGAAATTTCCTTGTTTAATGAAGCTGAAGCGATTCCTGAATACGCCTTAAAGCGTGTTTTTGAGACTTATTTTTCGCTGCCACGTCCACATAATCAACAACGAAGTACAGGAATTGGTCTTAGTATCGTGCAGCAAATTATTCAACAACATCAAGGCAAAATTAGCATTCAAAATATCTCAGCTAACGCTCCCAATTTCTTAGAAAATCATCGTTCTGGCGTACTGGTCACTCTGAAACTTCATACAAACTTCACATAAGCTTCAAGCGGAACTCATCCGAAGTGCATCTCGATTCGGAATACTTGTCATATCACAATGACAATGGATTCCACCATGCGCCGTAATTTTATTTATCTGAAAATAGCAGCAATTCTGTTCCTGATTTTGGTTTTTTATATTGGTCTTTTCTTTATTTCCAACTTGGTGACGGAACGTCAAAGCTACCAACAACAAGTGATTCGTGATATTGCCCATGAACAAATTCGACCACAACAAGTCATTGCACCTTACTTAAAACTTCCTTATCAACTTCAAACCACATGTACCAATGAAGAAAAGAAGACCTATGATTGTACTCAAACCGTTTTTATTAGTTTAGGGGCAGAAACAACAGACTGGACAGCACAATTTGACGTATCAGACAGCACTTACAAGCGTAATATTTATAAAGCCATCAGCTATCAAAATACGATGTCTGGTAAAGGGATATTTAAAGCGGTCGGCAATGAATCTCAACGCAACTATCTTTGGGATCAGGCTGAAATTATTTTCCCAATTCAGGATGCACGCGGGTTAAATGCCAAACCCATGTTTAATATTGATGGCAAAGCCTATAAATTCGATTTTGCTGAACAAAGCCAAGGTCAGCAAGGCTTTGATTTGATGCATATCACAGCAAAGCAATATCCTGAGTTAGTCCAAAAATTTCAACAAGGATTTCTATTTAGTCTGCAATTCAAACTAGAAGGGCTGAGTGAATTTCGCTTTATTCCAACCAGTTATGAAATGACCTATCACGCAACAGGCAATTGGGGTGATATCAAATATGATGGGCAAAGTCTACCGTTTAAGAAGTCCAGCAAGAAACAAGAATTTTCAGCTGATTGGAAAAATATCGCTCTAGGTAAGCGTAATTTAGACAGTGTTTCGAAGTGTGAAAACAGCCAATGCATTTATGATGTGTTAAATAATTCAGGCGCTGCAACGGCGGCACTCGAAGCACGTGCTGCTGATAATGTAACATCCTACGCTACAACCACGTTATCGAATATCTCAGGGATTTCTACTCAGTTTTTAGAACCCGTCAATATCTATACCCAAACTGATCGTGCCATTAAATACGGCATCATGATCATTATTATTACCTTTGGGTGCTTCTTCTTATTCGAGGTCTTAAAAAGCCTTAAAATTCACCCTGTCCAATATGCGTTAGTCGCTATGGCACAAGGCGTGTTCTTTGTCTTATTACTTTCAATCAGCGAATATTATGCTTTTGCATGGGCTTATCTAGTCGCTGTAGTTGCCTGTATCAGTTTAATTACATGGTATTTGTACTTTGTTGTTCAAGGTTATAAAGCAGCATTCCTATTTGGTCTTTTGCTGAGTACGCTATACGGCATGATGTATCTACTTCTGCAATCTAGCGGTAAAACCTTCTTATTCGGTTCTATTCTTTCCTTCATTCTTATCGCCTGCGTCATGTTTATTACTCGTCATGTCAATTGGTATCAATCAGAACAACAAACCATATAAATCGAGTTGGGCGTAACTCTCATTTCGCCCAAGCACTAAATCATATTGATAGGAATAAAATGATGTACCAAACGACTTATTTAGCGTTAAAGCAACTTAAACAGCTATGCCCTTTACATAGCTCGATTGCAAGCTGTCTGAATCAATTACGACAAGCCAAAATCCAGTTTTTGAATCTGGGAAATATTATTATTTGCCCACAACAACGCTGCATTTTGATTTTCAAACATCGTAACTTAATGGAAATAGAAACTTTTTTCGCCTGATTTATAGAAAATTACATTGCAGCTGAATGGCATCAAGTACAATTCTAGCTATCCATTTTCATTAGGTAATTCTTTATGACTGTGCAAAGACTACATGTCACTTCACGTTATTGCGAAGTCGCAATTTCAGGAAATCTAGTTCATTTGGCAGGTCAACTGGCAGATGATACCAGTGTCGATGTTACTGCACAGACACAACAAACTTTAGATAATATCGATCGTTTACTCGCAGAAGCAGGTACAGACAAAACGCATATTTTATCTGTACTTATTTTTCTAAAAGACATTGAACAAGATTATGCAGCAATGAATGCGGTTTGGGATGCATGGATTGCTGAAGGTCATCCCCCAGCACGTACCTGCGTAGAGTCTAAACTGTATACGCCAGATGTTTTGGTTGAAATGACCGTGACAGCAGTACGTCCATAATCAATTAAGATGATTTTGCTGCTAGAACATTATATTTCATAACTCGTTCCGTTTGCGGCATTGTGGTTGCTGTGATTGAAACAGGCATGATCGGTTCAAATAGATCAGGAACTAAGTTCTCACGTAACTCTTGCTCCGTTGGAATATTGCTATAGCGCAATACTCGATAACCCGCTAATTCTAATAAGCTGTCTTGATAATGCTTTTGATGCAGACGATTCACATATGACTCGTATGCAATCTCAATAATTGCAAGCACTTGATGTTGCTGATCAAGTACGACAAAATCAGCAACTAAACCTTGATACTTACGACGCGTATGTGCAAATTTTGTCGTTAATAGCGCATCAAAAGAAACATGCGCCAAAATCGTATGACGAGGTAATACAGCTTGTAAACGCATCAAGGTAATTTGCTCAGAAATATTGAGAATACCACGGCGTTTTAATGGACTATCTTGACGCCGATTAGGATGTAGACGTCGAAACACAAGTGCTGTAATCAACAGCAATCCAACTATTGTTATGAAATAATACATTTCTAACGAATCCCTTTAGATTTTTTATAATCATTTTGGCTTTGAGCCATTTTTTTAATCAGTAACAACGATAGTTAAAGTCATTTTAGCAGTGTAACTTAAATTTTTTTAATCGTGTTTCACTCGTCGACCAAAGTCGTAAAAGCATCCTGCATCTATATTTATAATCATCAGTAGGCAAATATTCAAGCGGATATTGTCAGTATATGTTTCGATAAATTGCACTTTTATAACCAGATTGTGACTACCCTACCATTTATGTATAAAAAAGAAGGCATCATGACTGATGCCTTCTTTTTATTGATTTAACGCTTTGGTTTCACTTTAGGTTTTGATTTTCCTGAGAATGGTTTTTTGTCACCTGTTTCACGTGGCGGTAAACCTGTATGTTGCGTTAAGATCTGCCCTTTTTGTGGACGTTTCTGACCTGATTGTGGCTGAGATTGCGCTTGACCACGCTTCGCTGAATCACCTGCAACAGTTGAGTTCTTTTTACGTGCAGATTTATATTCACCTTCAGCCGTACCTTGTGGCTGATAGGTTGGGATCAGATGCTGCTTCGAATTACCAATTAAATCCGAACGCCCCATCTCTTTCAGTGCTTCACGTAACAAAGGCCAGTTATTTGGATCATGATAACGCAAGAATGCTTTATGCAGACGGCGACGCTTTTCACCTTTCACAATATCGACATTTTCAGTATAACGTGCCACTTTAGACAACGGATTTTTGCCTGTGTAGTACATCGTGGTCGCAGTGGCCATTGGTGATGGGTAGAAGGTTTGTACCTGATCAGCACGGAAACCATTTTTCTTCAACCAAATCGCCAAGTTCATCATGTCATAATCGGTGGTACCTGGATGCGCTGCAATGAAGTATGGAATGAGATATTGTTCCTTACCTGCTTCCTTACTGAAACGCTCAAACATTTGTTTAAAGCGGTCATACGTCCCAATTCCCGGTTTCATCATCTTCGACAATGGGCCTTGTTCAGTATGCTCAGGTGCAATTTTTAAATAGCCACCCACATGATGCTGTACCAATTCTTTCACATATTCAGGGTTCAATACCGCAAGGTCATAACGTAGACCAGAACCAATCAAAATCTTCTTCACACCTTTGATTTCACGCGCTTTACGATAAAGCTGAACAAGAGGCGCATGATCGGTATGTAGGTTTTGACAAACCCCTGGATAAACACAAGATGGCTTACGACAATTTTTTTCAATTTCAGGGTCGTTACAGTGCAAACGATACATGTTTGCCGTTGGGCCACCTAAGTCTGAGATAATGCCTGTAAATTGAGGTGCCGTATCACGAATTTTTTCGATTTCACGCAAAATCGAATCTTCAGAACGGTTTTGAATAATACGACCTTCATGTTCAGTAATTGAACAGAAGGTACATCCGCCAAAACAACCACGCATGATATTGACCGAGAATTTGATCATATCAAAGGCTGGGAAACGTGCATTTCCATAAGAAGGATGCGGTAAACGTGCATAGGGTAAATCAAACACATAATCCATTTCCTCAGTGGTCAGAGGAATTGGTGGTGGGTTGATCCAGACATCACGTTCACCGTGGCGCTGCACCAAGGCACGCGCATTGCCTGGGTTGGTTTCAAGATGCAGAATACGGTTGGCATGGGCATACAGCACATGATCATCAGCAACGGCTTCAAAAGACGGTAAACGAATCACCGCCAATTCACGCGGAGGTAATTTATGTTTAATCGCTTTTGATGGCGCAGGCTTTAACTGCACAATCTGTGTATCTGGATCGAGCTGGTCGCCTTCACGCACAATTGGATTGGCAACGATTTCTTTTTGGAAATTCTGATACTGCGCTAATGAGTTACCTTTTTCTTTTTCAACTTCACAGCCATCAATATCTTCAGTCATGACATAAGGATTAATAATTGGATCGACACGTCCAATGGTATCCACGTCATTACTGGCAATTTCAACGAATTTGGCTTTAGATGCTTTATTATGCTTATTAATAATAAATGCTGTACCACGAACATCTGTAATTTCGTGGATTTTCTCACCTTTGGCTAAACGATGCATCACATCGATAATCGCACGCTCGCCATTACCATACATCAATAGATCAGCTTTTGAGTCCATCAAAATAGAGCGGCGAACTTTGTCTGACCAATAATCATAATGTGCAATACGACGCAAGCTGCCTTCAATACCACCAAGCAAGACAGGAACGTCAGGAAAAGCCTCACGGCAACGCTGACAATACACCGTGGCAGCACGATCTGGACGTTTATTCGGTTCATTATTTGGCGAATAGGCATCATCTGAACGAATTTTACGATCTGCCGTATAACGGTTGATCATTGAATCCATATTGCCTGCCGTTACCCCCCACGCAATGGTTGGTTTACCTAAAACACGGAAACTTTCAACATTGGTCCAATCTGGTTGAGCAATAATACCTACACGGAAGCCTTGTGCTTCGAGCACACGCCCAATCACACCCGATACAAAAGATGGATGATCAATATAAGCGTCACCACAAACCAAAATAAAGTCACACGCATCCCAGCCGAGTTGATCCATTTCTTCTCGTGACATCGGCAAAAATGGTGCGGGTTCAAAACACGACGCCCAATATTTGTCGTAATCAAACAACGCTTTTGGCGCGGTCTGCATAGTATAGGCAGTAGACATGGCTTGCGAATCTCGGCTAGCAGATGGAGGAGAGACATCTAAAGATGAAAGCCGATCATTTTAGCATGAATTCAATTCATTTTTATAGATCAAAAAACAAACAGAAGCATTTCCTCAAAAAGTATTTGTAACTTATTGAGGAAATAGCATCATAAAATGTTGATAATTATATTTCTTCGTTCAAGAAGCCTTCTTTAATTTCAGAAGGTAAATCTTGATGCCACCACGTATAAATAGAAGCTTTAATTTCTTCATCTTCATCAGGATCATTCAATGGTTCATCATCTTCACGAATAAGCTCATCGCCATCAAATTTGAACCAAAACTCCCATGGATCATCATCACCACAGCCCCAAGCTTGTGCATGAATATCAGGTAATAATCCTTTTAAAAATAATAAAATATTTTCAATGTTTTCATCGCCATTTGAGCCATGGGTAAAATCTAGGACAGCAAATCCATCAACATAGTGCAATGTCTCTGGCGCAAGATCATGTTCAATCGAATCAATCAAATCAACTAGCTCTTGAGTAATCTCATCCGCTTGCGGATTAATGAGTAAAGCTGTCTGAATGAACTTTTCTTCATCTCCATGATGTGTAGTAAATAAGACCTCTAATTGTCCCATGATTGTTGAGTCAGGATGTTTATAATAAACTCGACTATGTAATTCCATCTTATCTCCCCCAATTTTAATATTATCTCTACACCCAAATAGGTGTTTGTTTAAATTACTAAATTTTCAGGACTTTTATCAAGTTTATGCGACTTTATTTGTTGTTTTAGTTTCGTTTTTCATTAAGTGTATCGCGAGCGCAAAACCAATCACTAAGACCACTCCGACACTCAAATTAATTCCAATCCATCCAAAATGCTCCCAGACCAAACCACCACTACTCCCAAGCAAACTTGAGCCGATGTAATAGCAAAATAAATACAGCGAAGAAGCAACTGCCCGATATTGTACCGCCTGAACGGAGACCCAACTACTGGCTGTCGAATGTGCCGCAAAAAATGAAAAAGTGAAAATCGTCAATCCCAGTAAAATTGCCCAAAGCAAAGGAATAAGCGTAATGAACAGACCAACCATCATGCTAAATAATAAAAAAGGCAGCACTTTTGCTCGACCATATTGATACCCCCATCGCGCAGCTTTCGGTGAACTATAAATTCCAGCAAGATAAGCAATCGAAATCACACCAATCCATGCTTGTGATAAGTGAAATGGTGCTTCTAATAAATGATAGCTAATGTAGTTAAATACTGTCACTAAACAGCCCATTAAGATAAAACCTTGGGCAAATAAAATCCTTAATTTTGAATCTCTTAAGTTCTGCTCAAATGCATCCTTAAAGCGAGAAAACCGAAAGGGATACGGTTTAAAGTGCTGAGATTTGGGCAATAAAAAATAGAATAAACAAGCGATAATCAGATTTAGAAAACCAATAATATAAGTAGCAGATTGCCAAGAAATAAAATCAACTAAAACCCCAGCGATTAAACGCCCCCCCATTCCACCAATTGCCGTACCTGAAATATACAGCCCCATGGCAAAACCGATATCTTTTTGTGCGATCTCCTCCCCGATATAAGTCATTGCAACCGCTGCGACACCACTCACAGCTAAGCCAATAAAAATACGAGTAGTCAGAAAAATTTCCCAAATCGGAAATGAAGCACTAATTAGCAATAATACGGAAACAAAAAATAAGGCAAACACCATAATCCTTTTGCGTCCATAACGATCAGATATGAATCCTGTGAACAACAAACCAATCGCGAGTGCAATGGTTGAAAAAGATAAAGGGAAACTACTGTGCGTTGGTGTGACCTGAAAGAATTTTGCAAAGATCGGCATCATTGGCTGTACACAGTACAAGGATGAAAAGGAAGCAAAACCAGCAAAGAACAAAGACCATAAAATCGCGGTAAACGATTTTGAACCATATTCAATATGGGTTTTGACAATGTCCGACATAAATCAGCTTTTTCTACAGGTCTGGTTTGATTTTAGTCCCTTTTAGACTTCCTGTAATGGCTGCCTTTAAAAAAACCTGAAAAGTTGGGCATTGCATATAGTTTTCTGCAAAATGACCCTATATTTTGTAGGCTAAAACGTACACGAGTTGGGGTAATTAGCGAATATACGACTAAAGTTTAATTATCTATGATATTAATCATAAAGAGATAGGATGTCTCATTCAGAACAACAAGAAACACAGGATGTGGTCGTTGACAGGAGTTAACGGCAAGAAACCAAATATGAAAAAGCCTCGACAGGATGTCGGGGCTTTTTCTATTGATAAAGAGATATTCACATGATCATAAAGTAACTGTTATTGACTCATTTATTCGTGGTTAATACCATCCATTTAACTTAACGCTAACGGTTTATTATTTTGCAATTCATCTCCACTCACGATGATCAACAACGATCTATAAAAAAATTAAAAAGGCTGATTATTCAAATAAGCTTGATTGTGATTGCAATCAATATGACAGCTTGCAGTAGTTTAAGTGGATCATTCGCCAATCGCTCTACTCAGTTGTCATCTGGACTACAAAATGCCTATTCTGTTTCTCCAAATACGGCCAATCGTTTATCTCCTATGATTGTGCAAAGTGCCGAGCGTTATGATGTATCACCCACTTTACTCGCTGCGCTCATTCGCCAAGAATCAAATTATAATAGTTCAGCACGCTCCCCTACAGGTGCGATCGGTTTAACTCAAATAGTTTCGACTCATTGGCGCGAGTCTTGTCCTGGCAATCTTTATGATGAAAATACTAATATTAATTGCGGTGCATATATCCTATCGACCTATTATAAATCTGCAGGCAGTTGGTCAAAGGCCGTAGCGTATTATAATGTTGGGCCATCAGGTTATGAACGGAGTTTTTGGACACGCCATAAAGGTAAAAAGTATGCTCGTTCAGTAAAACGTCATGAAAAAATCTTAAAAAAAGCCCTATAAAATAAAGCGTAAATAAGAAACCATGCTCTTAGGCATGGTTTTTATTCGCTGAATAATGAAATTATGCTTCGCCAAACAAACCTTCAAATAACACCGAAGACAAATAACGCTCACCACTATCAGGTAAAATTACAACTATCGTTTTGCCTACATTTTCAGGGCGTTCAGCAATTTGTGCCGCGGCCGCCAATGCTGCACCGCTTGAAATACCCACTAAAATTCCTTCTTGCATTGCACATTTTCTTGCCCACTCAATCGCATCCGCACTATTCACTGGCAACACTTCATCGACCAAGTTTAGGTCTAAGTTTTTAGGAATAAAATTCGCACCAATCCCTTGAATTTTATGCGGTGCTGGTGTGATGCTTTCACCATTTTTAGTTTGGGTAATAATTGGAGATTCAGCAGGTTCGACTGCAACAGAATAAATTGGCTGATTTTGAACTTGCTCAAAATAACGTGAAATTCCTGTAATTGTTCCACCAGTACCAACACCCGCAACTAAGATATCCACTTGTCCATTGGTTGCCTGCCAAATTTCAGGACCAGTCGTATCAACATGAATTTGAGGGTTGGCTGGATTTTCAAATTGTTGCGGTAGGAAATAAAGCTCTGGATTCTCAGTCGCTAAACGAACCGCTTCATCGACAGCCCCTTTCATACCCTTTGCTGGTTCAGTGAGCACTAAATTTGCCCCTAAAGCTTTAAGTACTTTTCTACGCTCTAAGCTCATACTCGCTGGCATGGTCAAAGTAATCGGATAACCTTTTGCTGCGGCAACGAATGCCAAGGCAATACCTGTATTACCACTGGTTGGCTCAACAATATGCATCCCTGCTTTCAGTACGCCACGTTTTTCCGCATCCGCAATCAACGCTGCGCCTATACGGCATTTTACTGAAAATGCGGGATTACGGCTTTCCACTTTTGCCAATACTGTAGCATCTGATTTAATCAAGCGATTGATACGAACTAAGGGTGTATTACCAATGGCTTCGGCATTGTTTGCATAAACAGCGATACCTAGGTTGGCAGGCGTTGGAAATTGCTGATCGGTCGACATGTTATTTCCTTATTAGATTTGGAATGATTCTTAAGCATTATAGGCTTGTGAATCTAAGAGGAAAGTAGAAAACATTAAGATTTATGAAAAGTTTTTCCCATATTCATAGTTTTCTTCGCCGATTATGCACCCGTAAACCATGAGAAAAACACATAGTCATCGGACGTTTCATAAAATATCTCTATCTCATTCCAATCTGCTGTTAATCCTAATGCTAATTTTATATCTGAAGAAATAGGTAAAGTAAAACTTTCAACTGGAGTAACCTCCACACCGTTATGATAAATTCCCCAACGATCAGAGTATTTTAGATTTTTCGCATTCTGATTTTTCTTTATTAATTTTTGGATAGAATACACTATCCATTGTGTTTGTTCTTGTACTTCTAATTCAGTTAGTTTTTTAAAATTAGCTTTCTCTAATATAGGTAATAGCCAAATATCAAAAATGTTTTTTAAATCTGTTGTAGTTGTTTCAAGAATATCCCATTCTTCATAAAAATGAAGTTGATGAATAACCAGTATTATAAATGCTTCTAATGAATTCAAACCTTGTGATTTTTTACAAATAAAATAGACGGCATCACACATCCCTTCATCGAAAGTCCTATATTCAACTCGATCACGGGTAGAATTAGATAGTATATTTTTTACTTGTTTAAAATTTGATTTAATTTTTTCTAATGAGATTTCATCCATAACATCTTCTTAATCAATGACAATCATATAATTAAAATAAATGTAACATAAAAAACACCCCTAACCGTTAGGTTAGGGGTGTTTAGATTTAAAAGCTGGCGATGACTTACTCTCACATGGCAAATGCCACACTACCATCAGCGCTAAGAGGTTTCACTTCTGAGTTCGGGAAGGGATCAGGTGGTTCACTCTTGCTATTGTCGCCAGCAAACTGTTGTGGTGTTTTGGGGTCTTATTGATCATGTTGTGTTTTCACTTCATGTCTGCCTTACTTACGAACCAAAGAGTTATTAACGGATTAGATATTGAGTCTAACTTTGTGTTCAGCATTTTAACTAGTTTTCACACTAAATCAAGTTATGTATTGAATTTATCTTGAATACAACAACTGTTTGGGTGTTGTATAGTCAAGCCTCACGAGCAATTAGTATTGGTCAGCTTCACACGTCACCGTGCTTCCACACCCAACCTATCAACGTCCTAGTCTCGAACGGCTCTTTAGAGGAATAAATTCCTAGGGAAATCTTATCTTGAGGTAGGCTTCCCGCTTAGATGCTTTCAGCGGTTATCCCTTCCGAACATAGCTACCCGGCGATGCGACTGGCGTCACAACCGGTACACCAGAGGTTCGTCCACTCTGGTCCTCTCGTACTAGGAGCAGATCCTCTCAAATTTCCAGCGCCCACGGTAGATAGGGACCGAACTGTCTCACGACGTTCTAAACCCAGCTCGCGTACCTCTTTAAATGGCGAACAGCCATACCCTTGGGACCTGCTTCAGCCCCAGGATGAGATGAGCCGACATCGAGGTGCCAAACACCGCCGTCGATATGAACTCTTGGGCGGTATCAGCCTGTTATCCCCAGAGTACCTTTTATCCGTTGAGCGATGGCCTTTCCATACAGAACCACCGGATCACTAAGACCTACTTTCGTACCTGCTCGACTTGTGGGTCTCGCAGTTAAGCGCGCTTTTGCCTTTATACTCTACGCGTGATTTCCGACCACGCTGAGCGCACCTTCGTACTCCTCCGTTACTCTTTAGGAGGAGACCGCCCCAGTCAAACTACCCACCAGACATGGTCCTCGCCCCGGATTACGGGGCAGAGTTAGAACCTCAACATTACCAGGGTGGTATTTCAAGGACGGCTCCATTGGAACTAGCGTTCCAACTTCAAAGCCTCCCACCTATCCTACACAAGTAAGGTCAAAGTTCAATGTCAAGCTGCAGTAAAGGTTCACGGGGTCTTTCCGTCTAGCCGCGGGTACACTGCATCTTCACAGCGATTTCGATTTCACTGAGCCTCTGCTGGAGACAGCGCCGCCATCATTATGCCATTCGTGCAGGTCGGAACTTACCCGACAAGGAATTTCGCTACCTTAGGACCGTTATAGTTACGGCCGCCGTTTACTGGGGCTTCGATCAAGAGCTTCGCTTACGCTAACCCCATCAATTAACCTTCCAGCACCGGGCAGGCATCACACCCTATACGTCCACTTTCGTGTTTGCAGAGTGCTATGTTTTTAATAAACAGTTGCAGCGGCCTGGTTTCTGTGGCTGCCAATAGCTCAGGGAGCAAGTCCCATCACCGTCAGCAGCGTACCTTCTCCCGAAGTTACGGTACCATTTTGCCTAGTTCCTTCAGCAGAGTTCTCTCAAGCGCTTTGGTCTACTCGACCTGACCACCTGTGTCGGTTTCGGGTACGATTCCTGTGTAACTGAAGCTTAGAGACTTTTCCTGGAAGCATGGTATCAGCCACTTCACTGTACAAGTACAGCTTGCTATCAGTTCTCAGCATAGAGTACCCCGGATTTGCCTAAGATACATGCCTACAACCTTCCACCTGGACAACCAACGCCAGGCTGACTTAACCTTCTCCGTCCTCTCATCGCATTACACAGAAGTATTGGAATATTAACCAATTTCCCATCGACTACGCCTTTCGGCCTCGCCTTAGGGGTCGACTCACCCAGCCCCGATTAACGTTGGACTGGAACCCTTGGTCTTTCAGCGAACGGGTTTTTCACCCGTTTTGTCGTTACTCACGTCAGCATTCGCACTTCTGATACCTCCAGCATACTTCTCAATACACCTTCATCGGCTTACAGAACGCTCCCCTACCACTTGACTAATGTCAAATCCGCAGCTTCGGCACATAGTTTTAGCCCCGTTACATCTTCCGCGCAGGCCGACTCGACTAGTGAGCTATTACGCTTTCTTTAAAGGGTGGCTGCTTCTAAGCCAACCTCCTAGCTGTCTATGCCTTCCCACATCGTTTCCCACTTAACTATGATTTTGGGGCCTTAGCTGGCGGTCTGGATTGTTTTCCTCTTGACTACGGACGTTAGCACCCGCAGTCTGTCTCCCGGATAGTACTCATTGGTATTCGGAGTTTGCATCGGTTTGGTAAGTCGGGATGACCCCCTAGCCGAAACAGTGCTCTACCCCCAATGGTATTCGTCCGAGGCGCTACCTAAATAGCTTTCGGGGAGAACCAGCTATCACCAGGCTTGATTAGCCTTTCACCCCTATCCACAAGTCATCCCCTGGCTTTTCAACGACAGTGGGTTCGGTCCTCCAGTTAGTGTTACCCAACCTTCAACCTGCTCATGGATAGATCGCCTGGTTTCGGGTCTACACCCAGCAACTAAACGCCCTATTAAGACTCGATTTCTCTACGGCTCCCCTATACGGTTAACCTTGCTACTGAATGTAAGTCGCTGACCCATTATACAAAAGGTACGCAGTCACCGAACAAGTCGGCTCCCACTGCTTGTATGCATGCGGTTTCAGGATCTATTTCACTCCCCTCACAGGGGTTCTTTTCGCCTTTCCCTCACGGTACTGGTTCACTATCGGTCAGTCAGGAGTATTTAGCCTTGGAGGATGGTCCCCCCATATTCAGACAAGGTTTCACGTGCCTCGCCCTACTCGTCATCATTGTGTGTGCCCTTTCGTGTACGGGAATATCACCCTCTACGTTCGCACTTCCCAGAGCGTTCCACTAGAACACACACAACTTAATGGGCTGATCCCCGTTCGCTCGCCGCTACTAAGGGAATCTCAATTGATTTCTTTTCCTAAGGGTACTGAGATGTTTCACTTCCCCTCGTTCGCTTCATAAGCCTATGTATTCAGCTTATGATACCCGCCTTATAGCGGGTGGGTTCCCCCATTCAGAAATCTCCGGATCAAAGGATATTTGCCGCCTCCCCGGAGCTTTTCGCAGGCTATCACGTCTTTCTTCGCCTCTGACTGCCAAGGCATCCACCACATGCACTTAATTACTTGACTATACAACCCCAAACAGTCGTTAACACTTACAAGTGAGTGTTAGCGTTGCAAACTTAATTGCTACTATTCGTTGTCTGTGAATTTAATCACCATACAGCTTCAATCTAAATTCATATACCAAAACGCTTGATTCAGTGTTTTTGCTAGTTCTCATTTCATTCAACTTAAACAATGAATTGTTTAAATCAAAGAATGAGTGAACAATTTATTTCAGACTCAAATTCTAATCTGTTAATGATTAACTACCGCCTCGTCAGCGAGTAGTAAACTGTGATAAATCACAGAAGTTAATAAACTCAAATCAAGATCTCTTTTGATTTATTTAGATATTTATTAATTTCTATAATTTACTCTAGCTTTGAATTAAATGTTTCATTTAATTCGTGGTGGAGACTAGGAGAGTCGAACTCCTGACCTCCTGCGTGCAAAGCAGGCGCTCTACCAACTAAGCTAAGTCCCCAGCTTATCATTTAATGAACGACATATCTTTCAGATTTGGTGGGTCTGACAAGACTTGAACTTGTGACCCCACGCTTATCAAGCGTGTGCTCTAACCAACTGAGCTACAGACCCTCAGATACATCTTCGAAGAACAACTTGTTGTGGATTCTTACCGATCGTCAATCTTTCGTTAAGGAGGTGATCCAGCCGCAGGTTCCCCTACGGCTACCTTGTTACGACTTCACCCCAGTCATCGGCCACACCGTGGTAAGCGTCCTCCTTGCGGTTAGACTACCTACTTCTGGTGCAACAAACTCCCATGGTGTGACGGGCGGTGTGTACAAGGCCCGGGAACGTATTCACCGCGGCATTCTGATCCGCGATTACTAGCGATTCCGACTTCATGGAGTCGAGTTGCAGACTCCAATCCGGACTACGATCGGCTTTTTGAGATTAGCATCCTATCGCTAGGTAGCAACCCTTTGTACCGACCATTGTAGCACGTGTGTAGCCCTGGCCGTAAGGGCCATGATGACTTGACGTCGTCCCCGCCTTCCTCCAGTTTGTCACTGGCAGTATCCTTAAAGTTCCCATCCGAAATGCTGGCAAGTAAGGAAAAGGGTTGCGCTCGTTGCGGGACTTAACCCAACATCTCACGACACGAGCTGACGACAGCCATGCAGCACCTGTATCTAGATTCCCGAAGGCACCAATCCATCTCTGGAAAGTTTCTAGTATGTCAAGGCCAGGTAAGGTTCTTCGCGTTGCATCGAATTAAACCACATGCTCCACCGCTTGTGCGGGCCCCCGTCAATTCATTTGAGTTTTAGTCTTGCGACCGTACTCCCCAGGCGGTCTACTTATCGCGTTAGCTGCGCCACTAAAGCCTCAAAGGCCCCAACGGCTAGTAGACATCGTTTACGGCATGGACTACCAGGGTATCTAATCCTGTTTGCTCCCCATGCTTTCGTACCTCAGCGTCAGTATTAGGCCAGATGGCTGCCTTCGCCATCGGTATTCCTCCAGATCTCTACGCATTTCACCGCTACACCTGGAATTCTACCATCCTCTCCCATACTCTAGCTGACCAGTATCGAATGCAATTCCTAAGTTAAGCTCAGGGATTTCACATCCGACTTAATCAGCCGCCTACGCACGCTTTACGCCCAGTAAATCCGATTAACGCTCGCACCCTCTGTATTACCGCGGCTGCTGGCACAGAGTTAGCCGGTGCTTATTCTGCGAGTAACGTCCACTATCCCAGAGTATTAATCCAGGTAGCCTCCTCCTCGCTTAAAGTGCTTTACAACCAAAAGGCCTTCTTCACACACGCGGCATGGCTGGATCAGGCTTCCGCCCATTGTCCAATATTCCCCACTGCTGCCTCCCGTAGGAGTCTGGGCCGTGTCTCAGTCCCAGTGTGGCGGATCATCCTCTCAGACCCGCTACAGATCGTCGCCTTGGTAGGCCTTTACCCCACCAACTAGCTAATCCGACTTAGGCTCATCATTTAGCGCAAGGTCCGAAGATCCCCTGCTTTCTCCCGTAGGACGTATGCGGTATTAGCATTCCTTTCGGAATGTTGTCCCCCACTAAATGGCAGATTCCTAAGCATTACTCACCCGTCCGCCGCTAGGATCAGTACCGAAGCACATCACCCCGCTCGACTTGCATGTGTTAAGCCTGCCGCCAGCGTTCAATCTGAGCCATGATCAAACTCTTCAGTTTAAAATCATTTGTACTTTACTAAAAGTACTAAATCTGGCTCATCAATTTTCTGACTAAAAATTCGCTCAAATAAACTTCGAGAAATTTCTACCATTCAATCAATGAAATATTTTCGATTGATCAACCAGTAAAAATCCACACAAGTTGTTCTTCTATTCTCTTAATGATCTTCTCGATGATTCGTCATCATCAAGCTAGGTCGGCTATGTTACTCTAATCTAAATTAAAGTCAACAGGTAATTTCGATATTTTTAAAACTCACCAATCAACCCAAGAACCCAACCAATCTAGCCAAATCCTTGTTTCTCAACAAGTTTTTATCTGCATCACCGCCGATGGATGTGCATTCTACACCATTTCAAAACACACGCAAGCACTTTTAGAAAATTTAAAATTCGGTTGTTTTTTTTTTAAACTTTAACTTACCTAATTTACTGATTTATATAATTTAAAATTTATTAATTTTCTTAAAAGTGAATTTAATAAAAGTAAGTATATGTAATTTCGTAACTTTTCAATAAATACGCTTTAATTATCAGCAAAAAAACAACTTTATCTTTATGTTTAGCTTTTATTTTAAGCACCTTACTCCATGCAAAAATTTGTCTCATATTCGATTGATGTTTGAAACTTCACCACCCAAAATAAAAACAACGGCTTTGATCGTTCAAAACCGTTGTTCTCAGTATTGCAATAAGTACTTTCTCTTAAGGAGTACTCCCTCTCACAATATTCAAGAAGTATAGATGACGTTCATATTGATCAATAATGTCTTGGATTAAATCTTCTTGCGTCCAATCCATCACATCATAATTTTGACCACCTTCTCTTAAGAACACTTCTGCTTGAAAGTAATTGGCTTCATCTTCTTCTGCTCGTCCCAACATAAAGCTAGGTGGAACAGTGGCATGCGAAACCACTTTATAGGTAAAATTAATTTCATGGTGATGATCGACATGCAGTTGCAGACCATTTTCAATTTCACGTATCTCCACTTCCAAGTGACGGCGTTTGAATTCACGCTGAATACTTTCAAAAGCCTTACGAACTTGCGTGTCGATATAGTGCTGAACTTCAGTTTCACTATGCGGATAATGCATAATTAAACCTAAACGCTGCTGCCAACTGCGTGGATTATTGATGGCACGTGGAGTAATACGCGCCTCTTGAATGGCCTTCATTTTAGTGACATCTAACTTCAAGGCTTTGAGTAAGCCCCAACTCATCAGCAACATAATAAAAGTAAAAGGCAATGCACTCATAATAATGGAAGATTGCAATGCCGATAGACCACCCACCAACAGCAGAATAATGGCCAATGCGGCCATCAACACCGTCCAAAATAATCTTTGCCATGTTGGAGAATTCTCGGTTTTAGCGGTGAGATAATCGGTAACCAGCGCACCCGAATCCGCAGAGGTAACGAAAAAGAGCATCACCAATACCGTCGCCAATAAACTCATCACTCCTGAAAATGGCAAATGATTCAAAAATTCAAATAAAGCTACAGATGAATCGCTTTGTACTGCATGAATCAAACTGACATTATGCTCTTGCATAATATTGAACAGTGCAGCATTACCTAAAAAGCCCATCCAGATAATGGTAAACCCAGTCGGAATCAGTAATACACCCACAATAAACTCACGGATGGTTCGGCCGCGTGATACACGGGCAATAAACATCCCCACAAATGGCGACCATGAAATCCACCAAGCCCAATACATAATAGTCCAACCGCCAATCCAGCCATTCGGTTGATAAGCATAGAGGTTAAAGGTCATACCAAATAGGTTCGACATATACGAACCCATGTTTTGAATGGTCGTTTGTAGTAGATAGATACTTGGGCCAGCAATAAATACAAAGGCTAAAAGTACCAAAGCCAAGACCAGATTCAGCTCAGAAAGACGTTTTACGCCTTTATCCAAACCGAGAAATACTGACATTGAAGCGAGAATACTGACAAAGACAATCAAACCCACTTGGACTTGGTTACTTTGCTCCACTCCAAATAAATAATGTAAGCCAGAATTAATCTGAGTAACACCAAAACCTAAAGAGGTCGCTACCCCAAAAACCGTGCCAATGGTGGCAAAGGTATCAATACTATCGCCCCAAGGACTGTAAATCTTCTTACCAATAATTGGATATAAGGCGGAACGGGTTTTTAACGGCAGATTATGACGATAAGCAAAATAGGCCAAAGCCAATCCGACCACGGCGTAAATTGCCCATGCATGTAAACCCCAGTGGAAAAAGGTAATCCTTAAGGCTTGTTGTGCAGATGCGATACTTTCAGGATCACCACTCGGTGGGCTGACATAGTGCATCACAGGTTCTGCAACACCGAAGAACATCAAACCGATGCCCATACCTGCGGTAAACAGCATAGCAAACCAAGAACCATTGCTATATTCAGGTTGGCTATGATCTGGTCCTAATTTAATTTTGCCGCTGGCCGAACAGGCAATATAAATCAGTAAAATCAAAAACACCGCAACAGAGAGGACATAAAACCAGCTAAAGGAATCTGTAATCCATTGCTTCAGTTGTTGTGTCAGAAATTCAAAGGAACTGGGTGCGATAATGACGATTGCGATAAAAATCGCAATGATAATCACCGTGCTTAAAAACACGTTTGGATTCACATTCGCAAACTGCGAAGATGGCTTGGAAGGCATAATTCCCCCATATTTTTTTAATGATAATGACAGACCCTAAGGGTCAAATAAGACATTCACATAGTGAATAAAAGCGAGTTCAGCGGTGTAAAACTCGATACTGATTATAAAAAATGTGAAAAATAAAGCAGTTGTAATGCTGTAACTGTATTTATTCTTTATCGCTCGATTGCTTAGGTAAATGGGCAATGTATTGTAATGCAATTAATCGAGAAACCACGACAGCGAGATACATCACCCCACCAAACATTTGTAGCATGGTTAATACTCTAGCGGCTGGGCTAATTGGCATCAAATCAGATAAACCCGTTGCTGATTGCAGACTAAAACTCAGAAATAATAAATCAAGCCAAACTTGTAAATCTTGTGGCTGATTTGGGTTTTGAAAACTATGGGGTAAAAGCAACTGGCAAATACTATATAAAAAGGCGAATGCCCAAGCGATGAGGGTAAAAACTGCACCTGCAGCAAATAATTCATCTTTGGTGAGATAACGATCTGCAAACATATAACGTAATAATCCATAAGCCGCATAAAAATACGCTAATGCTTCAAAACTATAAGCGATGATTTGGATTTTTGAATTGTCATAGCCAATAAAAATTAAAATTGAAAACAGAAAAGCACCACTGACAAAGACTAAGCCCCAAAATGTGAATACTGGTGTTTGGCGAATGACCTTGGCAATAATTAAGAGAGCTAAAACACCTAGTGACCAAGTTAAGGCACGATATTCACTATCTCCATAAGTCAACATCGCCAAAATTAACAAAGCCAATTGCACCAACAACAACCATGCAGAAGGTAATAAACGAAAACTGCCCCAAAATTGTTTTAAGCTTTGCATGTTGTTTTCCATGTGATTGTTATGATTTTCATTAAGTTAATGGCATCACACCGTATCTAAAAAGGCAACAATCATTTTAGAGAGTTCTTGTTGCAAACGTTGTTCTTCAATTAAAAAGGTATTTTTACTGGCATAACGCATCATGGTAAATAAAGTACTGTTAATAATTACAAAAGACTTATGTTTTAAAGTCTCAAAATCCCAATGGGGGTAATAACGTCCAAATAAGTACATACCCACTTCCAAGAAATGCTGCTCTAATACTTGTGCCGCTTCTGAATCACTATAGGCATGCCAATTTTTTAAGATTTCGATAAAGAAACCATGATCCGATTTCAATGATTCAAAACCAAAAGCGATACTTAATGTGATGATGTCTTGAATAGCTGTTTGTTGTTGGAGCATCACTAACTGCTTTAGTGCTTGCCCTAAATTTTCGCTTTTACGTAACAATAGTTCAGCAACAATCTGTTCTTTATTTTCAAAATATTGATAAATTGATCCGACACTTACCCCTGATTTTTCAGAAATTTTAGGTGTTGTTAATTGTAATACACCATATTCAGAAATACATTTTTGCGTTCCCTCCAGAATACTTTCGACAATCATTTTTGCACGTTGCTGCTGGGGTCTTTTTCTCATGTTCAGCCTTTATTAAAACGCGAATTGAATACGAATATTTATTCATATTAAGCTTTGATTAAATAACAATCAGGGGCTTTATGCAATGCAAAGCATCGTTAAACCTAAACGCTTAGCAGCGTTTGAAGACATGATTCAATCAAATATTAAAACCAAAATTCTGAGTTATATGACCCATCAACAGGTGCAACCCAGTTATGCAGAGTATCAAGCACTGAATACCGCTCTGCAAAGTGGTGATCAACCCATGGATCAACTGTTGCTTTGGGTACTCCAGAATCCAAAACAACATCGTAAATACTTTGAAACCGCACTCTATGAAGGTCTTGAGAAATTACCACATGAGATTGCTGAACTGACTGCCTTCTTCCAGTTAGTGGAACAGAAACCTGATTGGTATGAGCAAGCCAAAGTCGATGAAGCACTTAAATTTACCTATCGCCTAGGCATCAATAACGGACTGATCCTACGAGATCTATCGCTAATGACAGGTTATTTGTACCCTGGTTTTAATCAACCCCTAGTCCTGACAGGTGCACTAAAAAAACAGGCAGGAACACGCTTAGCTGAAACAACTAAATGGTGGGTCGATATCACTGAACAAGATGGTTTTGAACGTTTTAGTAAAGGCTTCACCTCTACTATTTTTGTGCGCTTCATTCATTCACTGGTACGCTATCAATTACAAAAATCTGAGAAATGGGATGCCGAGACTTGGGGGCTACCTATTAACCAATATGATCAAGCGATGACCAATATTGCCTTTAGTGGTGTGGTATTGATTGGTATCAGGGCATTGGGGATTTTCCCTAGCGCACAAGAGATTGATAGTTTTTTACATTTTTGGAAATATGCGGGCTGGTTGATGGGCATTGAAGAAAAATGGTTAGTGGATAATGAAGCTGATGGCTGGAAACTCATGTATTGGATGCAGTTTGCACATCCTCAATCTGATGAGAGCAGTATTTCTCTGGGATCTAGTCTTTCCAAAGAACCCTTTGAACGGAAATATCGTTACCTACGCTCTTTCCAGCAAAAACTCGCCTATAAGCAACATCTAGAAATTACCCAGTTCTTTATTGGTCGCAAGAAAATGCAGAAATTGGGTTTAGCACCACAGTCAGCCTCATGGTTTGCTTATTATTTAATTGGTCGTAATCTAGCACTGTATACTGGTGCCAAATACATACCACAATTAAATCGCGCCCTTGAACAAAATGGACGGCATTTGCAACGAATCGGTTTGTCACTCTATCGTAATCAAGCGCAACAACTGGCCAGTATGCATCAATAATAGAAAAAGCCCTCAAATTTTGAGGGCTTTAATTTTTAGGACTCGACCTACTTAGTGATCAGATGCACCAGAGATACCAATACCTGTTTGTGAACGAACAAACTGAGCATCGAACGCTTTACGCTCTTTCTCTGCACGCGCAGTTTTATCAGTTACTGAGAAGAACCAGCAGCAAAGGAAAGATAATGGCATCGCGAAAATTGCAGGACCATTGAATGGATTCACTGCTGTGTCTGAAATTTTCAACGTGTCAACCCAAACTGCTTTAGAAAGAATGATCAGGGTTACAGCAGTCACTAGACCAACAATACCGCCAATTACTGCACCACGAGTCGTTAAACCTTTCCAGAACATAGACAATACGAGTACTGGGAAGTTTGCACAACATGCAACTGAGAATGCCAAACCAACCATGAAAGCAACGTTTTGTTTTTCGAACAAAATCCCTAGAATCATGGCAAAGATTGCTAAACCTAAAGTCGCAATTTTTGACATACGTAATTCAGATTGAGGCGTAGTTTGACCTTTTTTGAATACGTTTGCATATAAGTCATGTGAAATCGCAGAAGCACCTGAAAGTGTTAAGCCAGCCACTACAGCAAGGATTGTTGCAAATGCAACTGCTGAAATGAAGCCCATGAACAAGTCGCCACCAACTGCATCACTTAAGTGAACCGCAGCCATGTTGTTACCACCAACCAACTCTAATTTACCTGTTACCGCTGCTTTCGCGACATCAAGGAACTGAGGGTTATTAGAAACGAATAAGATCGCACCGAAACCAATGATGAAAGTTAATAGATAGAAGTAACCAATGAAACCTGTTGCAACTACAACTGATTTACGAGCTTCTTTCGCATCTTTAACAGTGAAGAAGCGCATTAAAATATGTGGTAAGCCTGCTGTACCAAACATTAATGCAAGACCAAGTGATAACGCATCAATCGGGTTTGCAGCCAATTTACCAGGCCCCATGATTTTTGCAGCTTCATCCCAGCTAATGCTGTGAGATTGGCTATACACACCAATTGCTTGATTGAACATGTTTGAGAAACTAAAGCCAACAGCTTTCATCACCATGAATGCCATGAATGTTGCGCCACTGAGTAACATTACGGCTTTAATGATTTGTACCCAAGTGGTTGCTAACATACCACCAAAAATTACGTATGCCATCATCAATAAACCGACGATTACAACCGCAATATTATAGTTCAGACCAAAAAGTAATTTGATTAACTGACCTGCTCCTACCATTTGAGCAATCAGATAAAATGCAACCACAACTAAAGAACTTAATGCAGCTAAGGTACGAACTGGTTTTTCTTCCAAACGGAAAGAAACTACATCAGAAAGATTATATTTACCTAAGTTACGTAAACGTTCAGCAACAAGGAAAAGTACGATCGGCCAACCGACCATGAAACCAAGTGAATAGAGCAAACCATCAAAGCCTGAACTAAACACAAGTGCTGAAATACCGAGGAACGATGCGGCTGACATATAGTCACCTGCAATCGCTAAACCATTTTGGAAGCCACTGATCCCACCACCTGCGGTATAGAAATCAGCTGTATTCGTGGTTTGTTTTGCTGCCCACTTAGTAATAAACAAAGTGAAACCAACAAAAATGGTGAACATGATGATTGCATGCCAGTTTGTTGCCTGTTGCTCTGCTGCACCTAAATCAGGGCCAGCAAATGCAACTTGAGAACAACATAGGCTTGCAAGCGCGAACAGTTTCGCTTTGAATGACGTCCCTTTCATCTCAGTGCATCCCTTTTTCATGTGTGATTGCCTCAACTTCCTTGAGAGCCTCTTCATTCAACTGATCCAGTTTATTATTGGCGATGTATGAATAGACACCACACAATAAAAATGACAGTACGATAATGCCTAAACCGAGGGGCATGCCCCATGTTGTTACACCACCACTAAAAGAACTTGCTAGGAACTCTTTGTTATAGCCAACTAAAAGCATAAATCCGACATAGATAAACAACATGATTGCTGTTAATGTCCAACTTAATGTACGTTTTTTGCTGACCATTTCTTGAAACTTTGGATTGTGTAGAATGCGTTCTACCTGTGAGTCATCCATCATTAACTCCTTATTTTTGTGTCCAGCCGTGGACCCCTTTTTTACTAGGGATTTTTCATTATTTAAATTAACAAGATTATGCTTGACTCGTAACTTAGACTTTGGTCTCTAAATACAAATCTCTGCTCATAACCCTTTTGATGCTTCGGGTATGATAGAAAATGGAGTTTGATCACGTGAGCAATATGAACAATTGGCTTATTATTGGGGCACTTGCCCTATATATCGCACTGTTATTCGGCTGTGCTTTTTTTGGAGAAAAACATGCCAGTCGCTTAAGTACACGTGGTCGCATGTTGATGTTCAGCTTAACTTTAGGCGTATATTGCTCATCTTGGACATTCTACGGCGCAACAGGTGCAGCTGTCCGTGAAGGTATTATTTTCTTACCAATTTATTTAGGACCATTACTTTTTATTTGGTTTGGTTACGACATTTGGAAACGGTTAGGAAGGATTCGTCAGCATCATGCCATTTCTTCAATTGCCGATTTCGTTGCTGCCCGATATGGCAAAAGCGGTAGTCTCGCAGCCTTAGTCACTATTCTTGCAGTGATTGCAATTATCCCTTATCTCGCTTTGCAATTAAGAGCGATTGCATTGAGTGCCTCCGTTGTACTCGAACAGAATGCACATGTTCATACCAGCACAAATAGTGTGTTATTACTTACAGCAGTACTTGCGATTTTGGCTATGATTTTTGGCACGCGGCATATTGCACATACTGAACAGCACGGCGGCTTAATGCTTGCAGTCGCTTTTGAATCTTTTGTAAAACTGTTTGCATTACTTAGCGTTGCAGTTTTTTTCTTATTCCAATCCCCAGAAAATATCAAACAAGTCAGCAATGATGTCACTCAACATTTTCAAGATTTGCAACAATTAGGGGTTCCTGAAACCTTCTGGGTACAAACCTTACTCGCTGCGCTAGCTATGATTTGTTTACCACGACAGTTTCATGTTGCCGTAGTCGAATTACGTGATGAAAAACATATTCGTGGGGCTAGACGCTGGTTTGCAGCTTATTTAATTTTAACCATTATGGCGATTATTCCTATCGCCAGTTGGGCCTTACACTCCCTCCCTGATACATTAGGTACACCTGATATTGCGGTATTGGCGCTCCCTCTAAGTTATCAGCAAGATTGGTTGGCATTACTCGCTTTTTTAGGTGGTTTCTCTGCTTCAACAGGTATGTTACTGGTTGCCTCAGTCGCACTTTCTATCATGCTCAGTAATGATTTAATTATGCCTGCTTTATGGCACTTTAAGATTATCTCTCGACATGATCAACAATTACCAAAAGTACTCAAACTGACTCGAAGAATTAGTATTATCAGTGTGATGTTACTGGGTTTTTTATTCTTCCACTTTTTTAATGACATTAATCAATTATCAGTATTTGGCCTATTGGCTTTTAGCGCAGTTGCGCAATTTTCGCCAGCACTCATTGGTGGTTTATATTGGCGTGGTGCAAGCCGTCAAGGTGTCTATGTCGGTCTGATCGTAGGCTTCATCATGTGGAGCTACACACTGCTCTTTCCTACTTTGTTACGTAGTCTCCCAGAACAATATCAAGCGTTCGCACAACATTTATTATTGTTTGGACCTTTCGATATTAATAGCTTACGTCCAGAAGCTTTGCTTGGTTTTGAATCTTTTGCACCATTGACCCATGGTGTCATGTGGTCTTTGGGACTGAATATTATTTGCTATATTTGGGGTTCTCGTTTGTACCGCCCAAGTGTTGCGGAACAGATTCAGGCTGAAAGCTTTTTCTACTATGAAAGCAAACCGTTACCCTCTACCCAGACAAACCTTGATTTAACCGATTTACCGCAAAATGCAGCACGGCTCAAAGTTGGCGATTTATTGGCTCTGGCTAAACGTATTACAGGTGATCGCCCTACGACTCAAGCATTCCAGCAATTTTGTGAACAAAATCATGTCGTACTCAATGAAAATCATGTAGCAAATGGCATGTGGTGGCGCTTCACTGAACAATACTTGGCAGGCATTATTGGTGCTGCATCAGCACGTACTTTACTCACCACCGCCATGATCAACAATGGATTAGCATTAGGGCAAGTCGCGAATATTCTCGATCAAGCTTCACAATGGCAACGCTTTAACCAAAATCTTTTGATGACCATGATCGACCATATGACTCAAGGGGTCAGTGTTGTTGATAAAAATATGTGCTTGGTTGCATGGAACAATCAATATCTTACCTTATTTGATTATCCTAAAGACCTTGTTTATGTCGGTTGTCCAATCGCGGATTTAATCCGTTATAACGCAGAACGGGGTGAATGTGGACCCGGTTCAGTTGAAGAACATGTGCGTAAACGAATTCACTGGATGAAAGTTGGCAGCGCCCATGAATTTGAACGGATTCGTAAAGATGGCTTGGTCATTCAAATGCGCGGTAATCCTATTGAGGGTGGAGGATTCGTCACCACCTTCGCCGATATTACTGCGTTCCGCGAAAATGAAGCGATTCTTGAAGAAAGAGTGAGTGATCGAACTCAACAGCTTGCAAATGCACTAGCTGAACAGCAACTTGCCCGTGAACAAGCCGATAAAGCCAATCAATCTAAAAGTCGATTTTTAGCAGCGGCCAGTCACGATTTGCTGCAACCGATGCATGCAGCACGTTTGTTCAGTACGGCATTGGAACAGAGTGTCAGCTCAACTGAAGATCAACAAACCTTACAACAACTTGATCGCGCACTGTATGGTGCTGAAAGCATGCTCTCTGCCCTACTCGATATTGCCCGTTTAGAAGGTGGAACCATCCAACCAAAACGCCAAGCGTATTCATTACACGACTTATTGAGTGATCTTGAACTTCAATTCAAATCAATTGCAGCGCAGCGTAATATTCAACTGTCTGTACACGATACTCAATTCTGGGTTGATACCGATCCACAATGGATGCGACGAATTATTCAAAATTTCGTTAGTAATGCATTGCGTTATACAGCACAAGGTCGTGTCGTTGTTGGTGTATTACGTTCTGCACAAAGACCAAACCATATTCGAATCGGTGTTTGGGATACAGGACCTGGCATCAATGAACAACAACGGGTGAAATTATTCCAAGAATTTGAGCGTTGTGGGCATACCTCCCCTTGGGGTGAACAAGGACTTGGGCTTGGTCTCGCGATTGTTCAACGTATGACCAGCCTGCTCGATTTCCCCGTGCATGTCTACTCAGAATTAGGTAAAGGTTCTTGCTTTATGATCGAAGTCCCGCTCGCCGAAGCACCAAAAATTCAAGCGACTACAACGCATGTGACCGCACTGCAACATACTGCATATAAAGTGCTTTGTTTAGACAATGATGAAACTATTTTACAAGGTATGCGGACTTTATTAAGCAAATGGGGCTATCAAATTTTTACCGCGACTGAACCGTCGGAAGCACTAAAACTAATTGAACAAGAAGATATTCAAGTGTGGTTAATCGATCAGCATTTAAATCATGATCAACGGGGATTAGATTTTATTGAACAATATCGCCCTGCACACATTCCAGTCGCATTAATTACAGCAGATTCTGATCCTGAGTTGCCTCAATATTTGAAACAGCAAAATATTGTTCTATTGAAAAAACCGCTCAAACCTGCGGGTTTACGTGCGTGGCTTTCTGCTTTAAAAATTATGCCAATGAGCTAAATGGCAAAATATTTTGAAACATAGGCAAAAACCATCAAAAAAAGCGCATTAAAATGACAATAAATTGACCAAAATGCTCAAAAATTTATTGGCTATGGCAAAAACGTTCACTTACACTAGTGAACGTTTGTACACTTACTTACAATTAATTAAGATATTGTTTTTGTTAATAAATATTACCACAAAAAACACATATACAACTTTAGTCGTATTCTACTTGTTTTCTGAATCACGCATAAATTGATCAAAATGATAGGAACCGATGTCTTTACTGTTTTAGGTTTCTAACACAATCGCCATAAAGGACATGATCATGAATAGCAATCAAGCCACTTCAGAACATAACGAGTTACAGTTTTATCGCCAATACAGTGCAAATGCATTATTACCAGAGCTCAACTGGCAGGATATTTTTGTACAGAGCAACTTAGATGATACTCATCTAAAAGCATTGAATACACTTTATCAAGCAGCCGTCCCCCTTGCCCTCAATGTATTCCATGAGCTGAATTTTGATGTATTTGCACCAGCAGCTTATCAACCACAAGGTCTAGGACTATTTGAAAAACTAGCGTTACAAGAACAAAAATTCTTGGATGTATTAGAAACAGAATCCGCTCATTTGGATCATGAAACTCGTCATCAAATGTGGAGTATGCTACTTCGTGGTGGTGCCGTGTTGGTCTTTAAAGCATGGTTAGCTCATGTCAAAGATGGCGAAAATCAACTGGATAAAAGTCAGTTCGATGAACTATCAGATTTATTATTTATTAAAACTCGCCCAGAGCAATTAGCACAACGTTTAAACGTAGATGCCAATGCAGAACTGACACACATTTTTTTGATGCATGAAAACGATGTATTTTTAGATCATTTCAATAGCTTGGAAACAGCGGCTTTATTTGTAGATTTAGGTGTTTATGACGCTGCTTTCTTAAGTTTACGTGATGATCGAGTCGCCGAATATCTCATCGCAAAAAACTATGTAACTCAAGAACAAATTGATGATTTACAGTGCGCACTAAATCCATTGTATTGCGATAGCTTAATGCCAAAACAAGACTGTTTGGCTTAAACTCAGAAAAAACAAGGTGGCTCAGCCACCTTGTTTTTTGTTAATTAGAACTTCATGCTCATCCGCATCCAGTAATTACGTCCAATATTATTAAACTGCTCAGTTGCAGCATAACCAAACATAGACGCACCCGCTTTATTTAAGTGCTCTGTATAAGCCTTATCTAAAACGTTATCAATCCCGACTGAAACATCGACTGCATTAGTTAGCTTATAAGTTCCATTTACAGCTAGGGTATCGAATGCTTTACTTTCATTCATGTCATAACCCACTACATTACCCTCATTCAAACTGATACGATTTTGTTTTGCAACAGCACGCCACAATAGACCTAAGCTATATTTTTCATCAACATAGCGTAAATTTAGTCGACCCTCTAAAGGTGCAATTTGCGGTAATGCGCGATGATCCGAAGTATTTTCTCCCCAAGCGTACATGGTTGAAAGATCCGCTTGGAAATGATCATTAAATTGATAACCCACCCCGACCTCTGCCCCAGCAATTGTGGCATCTACATTACGCGCAAGTGGTTTTCTTTTATCTGGTGTATTGTATTCAAGTAGGATGAAATCTTTGATTAATCCAGCATAAACTGATGCCCAAGCACTCCATGCACCATGCTCTGCTTGCAAACCGAGATCCAATTGTGCAGTGCGTTCATTGTTCAGATTGTCTAGATTATCCACCATTTTATATGTGGTTTTACCCATCATATCTGTGGAACCTACACCATGATCTGTCGTGGTGCTATACAACTCCCAAAAGTCAGGTGTACGTTCCACATATCCCAAACCTAGATAAGTCTTTAAACCATGTTCTGGGAGACTCTTTTCCAAGCGTACAAAACCACTTGGTAAAGTATCTTTACGATTTTTCGCATTTTGCAGATTGTCTATTTTGACTTGATCGACACGCGCTCCTGCTACGACTTTTTGATCTTGATCAATCGCATAAGTCCACTCACTAAATGCACCATAAGATTGAAATTTCAAATCTTCAGCATAAGGCGAATTCATTGATGGCATAGCATACATGACCATATCACCACCATGCTTATTCTGCTGCGTATCTACACCTGAAATGACGCTAAATTTATCCCAATCTGTCGTTACAGCTAAACGGGTATTTAAAGTACGACGATCAACCCGCATCGACATTTTATTTGGCACAGTCATATTCATTCCGTGCATATTCATGGTCGTCATTGGCGGCGTACGTAAGCTAAAATTATCCATGATATGATCGTTATAGCTGTAGTCCACTTGGGCTTCAACTTTCTTGATCACCTCTGTAATATTTTTCTGTTCAGCGTGTAGACCAAGGCTTTCTCGTTTAAATTGCGAACCATCCATGCTACGACCAGCATATGCCGCTTCGCCATCTGCTTTACCCGCACGAAACTCTAGCCAAGAATCTTCTGAAGGCTTCCAGCCTAAGGCAAGATCGGCATTCCAGCGCTCCCAATTTGAATGAATGCTTTTATCGTTGCCATCTTTATAATCATCTGCAACAGATCGATTGGCATTTAAACGAGCATATTTGGTTTCATCGCCAATTGCCGCTTCAATATTATGATCTAGACGACCATATGAACCCATCAAAATACTGGCTTGGCCACGATAAGGCTGTTCTTTGCTAAGATTTTCAGGTTGACGCTGAAAAATGACAGTTGCAGCCGAACCAGGCGTTGCGTACTGAACAGTTTGCGGCCCTTTAATCACCGTAATTTTATCGAAGCTTTCTGGCTGAATATAAGAAGTTGGTGCATCCATACGATTCGGGCACGCACCTAAATTTTCACTACCATCAACCAACATTTTAATACGTGAACCAAACATGCCACGAAAGGTGACATCGCCATTGGTTCCACCATTTTTAATGGCACTAAATCCCATAATGTTTTGCAAATAATCTGCACCGTCTGTTGCGGGAATAGGTTGAATTGCTTGCTTAGGATCAGCGTGAATAATCAATCCATTTGCATCATTTGGCTGCTGTGCTGTAACGACAATAGGTGCTAATACAACAGGGGTTTTATCGGACTGGACATCCATATTTGCCCATAATAATGTGCTATTTGAGGCAGCAAGAATCGCAACCGTAAGGGGCTGTAATAAAAATTTAGGTTGAGCCATGATCGGTCTCTCTTAAAACATAAGTAAAACTAGGCTAGAGTTTTGAAAACCCCAATGAAATTGACGTTTTAATTTATGCAAAGAGTGGCGGTGCTCGCCCTTGAGGTAATAAGAATAGCCGTTGCAGTGCAAAATAAACATGCTTAAATGCCTGTTGATACGCGACTAAACGGATTTGGATTCGAACTAAAACCTCTTTCACGCCGAATTCAGGCGGTAATACCAAATTGGCATACACCGTACAGTATTGACACTGGTGATTTGGATCGTGATGATCATGTTTCGACATCAAGCTTTGATGTTGTTCAAGCTGATGTGAATGATGACGCATATTGTGCGATACAGACTGCTGTTCAGCTTTTAATTTGGGCAACAATAACGCTTGGGTAATCGTTTCACAGACAGGTGCAATCTGATATTGCTTCGGCAGCAGTGGCTGCAAAAACACCGCAATCTGTAAACAGACTGCGGTGAATGCAAGCATTAAACCACTACGAAACAATAAGGGCACTTTTAATAACCGAAAAACATTTGTTAACGTTTAACCGCAACTTTTTCTTTATCGCGTTGACGTACAACTTTTTCAACTTTCTCACGTGCACGCTGACGTTTTAATGGCGATAAATAATCAACAAAAAGTTTGCCATTTAAGTGATCCATTTCATGTTGGATACAAACTGCGAGAAGTTCGTCAGCTTCTAACTCAAATGCTTGACCATCAAGGTTAATTGCCTCGATTTTTACACGTGACGGACGCGCAACTTTGTCGTATATTTGAGGCACAGAGAGACAGCCTTCTTCGTACGGCTGAGTCTCTTGAGTCAGTGGAGTAACTTTGGGGTTGATGAACACCATCGGTTGATTTTTCTCTTCAGAAAGGTCCATGACAATAAGCTGAATATGATGATCAACCTGAGTTGCCGCTAAACCTATACCCGGTGCCTCGTACATGGTTTCTAACATATCTGCTGCAAGCTGACGAATATCATCAGTGACTTCTTCGACTGGCTTAGCAATGGTACGAAGACGGGGATCAGGAAAACTTAAAATAGGTAATAAGGCCATACCGTTCCTCATTTATGCCATTGATCAGGAAACCAACTGAAGGGAATGCTTGATCAAAAAATTGTGTGTAAAGTCGTTATTATAACGCAACTACACAGATAATTTTTAGGAATTATGATAATGAAAAAGGTTTTAAACGGCATACCATCATTTCATGCCTTGGGGTTAAAAAAACAACTGATTGCTGCTGCAATTTGTGCAGGATTAGGCATGAGCATAAACCTTACTCATGCAGCAAGCCCTAACGCAAACCCACCATCCTTAAAAGCGGGTGCACCACATGTCTATGTGGTGAAAAAAGGCGATACACTTTGGGATATTTCAGGCAAATTTTTAAGCAAGCCTTGGCGCTGGCCTGAAATTTGGGCAAGCAATAAACATGTCAAGAATCCACATTGGATTTATCCTGGTGATCGCTTGCTACTTTGTAGTTTGAACGGTAAGCCACTGATTGGTAAAGATGAAGGTGATGGTTGTGACGGTATCATTCGTCGTTACTCTGGCAATACTTCTACTTTACGTCCAAAAGTTCGTATTGAAGCTTTGAACAATAGCGTCCCTGTTATTCCATTAGCTGATATTCAACAATGGTTAGAGCGAACTTCTGTACTTCCAGCGAGTGCGATTGCAAATACCCCATATGTCTTGGGTACAGCGGATAATCGTGTACTTGCAGGCAAAGGTCAGATCATCTATGTACGTGGTCAAGGTATCGAAAATGGTCAACGTTATGGCGTATACCGTGAAGGTGAACCATATATCGTGCTTGATGAAACAGGGAAGAAACAAAATCTAGGTGTTGAGCTCACGCAAGTCGCTTCTGGTGTTGCGATTACCAATGAAAATGACATTACAACCTTTGAATTAACCGATAGTTATAATGGTGAAGTACGTCGTGGTGATCGTGTTATGCTTGAACAAGATGCCATGTTACCTACTTTATTCTACCCAACTGAACCAAATCAGGTGAAAGATGGCGGTAAAGTCATCCGTGTCATGGGGTCTATAGGTACAGCTGCGAAAAATGGTGTCGTCACTGTTGACCGTGGTACAGCAGATGGTATTGAAATCGGACAAGTTTTTAGTACGTACCAAGATGGCGAAACTGTTCGTGATCCAAAGACCAAAGAAAGTATAAAGTTACCAGGTCAATATGTTGGTAGTATTATGATTTTCAAAAGTTTTGATCGCATCAGCTACGGCTATGTTTTAGAGAGTGAGTTGCCAATTAAAATTGGTTCAAATATCAAGCCGCCTCGTCTTGATAACTAATCTCTAATTAGAAATGTTGAATCAGCTATCGCCCCATCATTATCATACTGTGTTGGTGTGGTACTTGGTTCAACACTCGCTTTCTAGTTTTCAAAAAATTCGAAACTATTTCGGTAATTGTGCGGAAGCAGTCCAAACACATCGACTTTCTGAATGGCAACAGCTCGGTTTACACAAAAATCATTTAAAACGTCTAGAAGAATTCCAAACCCCGCACGGAAAGCAGCAATTTGACCACATGGTGCAATTGATTTGTAAGCATACCGATTTTATTTTAACCCCTGAAGATATCGACTACCCTACTCAACTTTTACCTTATTCTGATCACCCTCCTATTTTATTTGGTCAAGGCCAGCTACAAGCATTATTACAGCCCCAGATTGCTATGGTTGGAAGTCGAAAGCCGAGTCCTCATGGACGACAAGTTGCCTATGATTTTGCGTATTATTTAAGTGAAAAAGGATTTTACATCAGCAGCGGTTTAGCCCACGGAATTGATGAAGCGGCTCATCGTGGCGGTTTAGCCCATCATCGGACAATCGCGGTGACTGGAACAGGTTTAGACACAGTTTATCCATCGCAAAATAACAAACTAGCCCAAGAAATTATTCAAACAGGCGCTCTTGTCACTGAGTTTCTTCCGACTACCCTACCTTTACAGCAGCATTTTCCACGCCGTAATCGTATCGTTAGTGGTCTAAGTCTTGGGGTTTTGGTTGTAGAAGCCGCTTTGAAAAGTGGTTCACTGATCACAGCAAATGAAGCAGCCAATCAAGGGAAAATGGTATTTGCCATTCCTGGACATATTTACAGTGAGTATCATCAAGGCTGTCATCAATTAATTCGTGAAGGTGCAACTTTAGTTGATCATCCAGAACAAATTATTGAAGATCTAGCCTTACCTACACAATGGCAAGTACAACAACAAATTCCAGAAGAACATGTAACCATCACACCAAGCTTACCAACACATTTGATTGCTCTTTATCAAAGTCTCGACTGGGTTGGACAAGACTTGGATGAACTTGCTCAACGTCATCCAATTCCGATCGCAGAACTTACAGCTCAATTGATGGAATTAGAATTACTTGGTTTCTGTATACAACAGGGCGGTCGCTATTTACGTTGTCGTCCAATTCATTAAAATAACCCTATCTTTGTCGCTAAATATAATCCCATGATTACCTCATCAATTTCGGAAGCAGCACAGCTTTTGAAGCTAGGACAAGTTCTTGCTTATCCAACAGAAGCTGTTTGGGGCTTAGGCTGCGATCCATTCAATCAACAAGCTTTTCAAAACATTCTTGAGCTAAAACATCGCCCAATTGAAAAAGGAGTCATTTTATTAGCAGGTCACTTAGGGCAAGTTGAGCATTTGTTACAAAGCTTATCCCCAAAGATACGTAAGCAAGTGATTGATAGTTGGACGGATCGTGTAGCAACTGAAAGAGCAACTACGTGGTTACTTCCCGCTGATGAGCACATTCCTATTTGGATTAAAGGTCAACATCCATTGGTTGCTGTACGTGTAACCACGCATCCTTTGTGCGTCGAACTTTGTAATGCCTTTGGCGGCTTTATTGTATCGACCAGTGCCAATCCTGCCGGACTAAACCCAGCACAAAATTTAGAACAAGCTCAAGGTTATTTTGGTGCATCCCTGAATTATTTGGAGGGCGATTTAGGACTTAGCCAAGAACCTAGTCGAATTCTCAACGCATTAACAGGTGAAGTAATTCGCGCTTGATTATGTAAATAGTGAATAAAAAAAAGCTCAGTTATATAGGGATAACTGAGCATAAAAAGGATGTGTATAATCACATCCAGAGGGTCTGCAAATTGGTTGAGTATATTCATCATTAAAAATGAATCTAGCTACTCTGAAAGCTATTATGGATCAATCATTTGATTTATACAAATATATTATTTCTCTAACAAAAAATGTGAAAAGCGTACCATTTTTGTCAGTTTTAAAATTTCAATAAAATTATATTTCTATTTTTATTGAAATTTTTTTGGTCACAAACTTGGTAAATATCTAAAATATATTTGAAAATCATATAGAAATAATCTTCATTAAATAAAAATTTTGATGTGTTTGTCGCTATTTCAACCAATTTTATACGATCATTTCATATTTAAGTGGCGCTTTAAATCAATTCTACAGGTGCTTTTTCCGTTTTCTTTTGCGCTAAAATGATACCGACCAAAATCGTCACACCGCCTAAGGTATGGTAGATCGTCCAATGCTCAGATAGCCATACACTTGCAATAATTGCAGTAAATACAGGTATCAAATTCATAAAAATACTAGTACGGTTTGGACCAATGCTTTGTACAGCAATCATCCATAATAAAGGTGCGATCAACAATGGAAAAATACCTGCATACAATACACTTGCTACATTATCTACATTAATTGCATCTAAGCCCAACCAAAGTAGAAATGGAAGATGGTATAGCAACGCAAAAGCGATTTGGATATAGAGACTGGTCATCAATGGCAATTGTACTTGCCATTTTTTTAGAAAGACGCCATAAAATGCATAAAAACCTACAGCCAAGACCATAACAGCATCTCCCCAATGACCTCCTTGATCAAATAAGCGAGAGAAATGCCCTTGGCTCATTACATAAAGTAGGCCGAAAAATGATAGGAAACTGCCAAAAATCGCAAATCGATTTGGCTTATCTTTTAAAATAATATAAGAGATAAAAATGGTAAAAACTGGAACAAAGGCATTTACAATACCCATATTTGTTGCAGTGGTATAATGTGCTGCTGTATAAGAAAGCCCTTGATATAAAACCATTCCAAAAGCGCTCAGAACTGCTAATTTAGGAATATATGGGCGAATCAAAGCTCGCTGTTTCCATACTTTGGGCAACATAAATGGTGTCAAAATGAGAAAGGCAACAAACCAGCGATAAAAACTAATACTGACGGGTGAAATATAGTCCGCAACATAACGAGTCACTGCAATATTTAACGACCAAATTAAGACTGCTATCAATGGCAGTACAAATGCCCATTTTTGGTATCTACTTAACTGAGTCATCAGCCATCTCACAATATTTCTAGATTAGGATTATTCTGAAAGATGTCTAAAATAATTGAAATATCGTATTTCAGACATTTATACCGCTATGTCGACATCAAATCTAAAAGCAGATCCAATTTTACAACTTAAGACTTATACGCTTGATCACTTCAATAAAAATATCTTAATTTATGCTGTAATCAGCTTTATTACCTCCGTCTGTATCCATCTTTTCACCTTAGCAAAAGGTTTGAACAATTCCAAAGTCACTTGTGAAAATTAAATGAGAACCCTGAATGAAGTATGATGAGACTGAAAAATTATCTTTTTTAAATGGTATCGAAGTACATGAATTTCTTTATCAGAAAGATGATATTGTCAGCCCTCATTCTTCACTTTGGGGGGATTTTAACTTCAGTCTCAATGGCACTTTAGAATTTGATATTGAAGGAAAATATTATTTATCACCGCCAAGCTATGGGCTATGGCTACCACCACGCACAGAACACCAATCACTGCCTGTTGAACATGAAATTCATTATATTTGCATCCGACTTCATCCTCGTTTCGGAGATGCATTAGGCGATGTCTGCCGCTGTTTTAGTATTCAACCTTTTTTCGCTCTTTGGTCATTCAAATTCTAGAGCAACAAAAGCAAAATCTTGCGCCTGAATATCTTGAACATTTATTACAAGTGTTATTCGATCAACTAAAGCAAGCCCCAGCATATACACATTATTTACCGCAAAGCACGCATCCAACCTTAGCTCCGATCCTCGATCAACTTGCGAATCCTGAATTATTTCATATGAGCCTACAACAAGTATTGTATAACTTTACGGTCAGTGAGCGCCATGTGTTACGGCTGAGCCAACAAGAATTGCAACTCTCCCTGTCAGAATGGCGCAATCGAGCCAAAATTATTTTTGCAATCAATCAAATTCGTCAAGGCACGACCATTAAACAATTGGCATATACTTTAGGTTATCACCATAGCTCTAGCTTTATTGAATTCTTCAAGCGCTATACAGGACAAACTCCTATTCAACTCAAAAATGCCTCGATATAAATCCAAGACGTACTTTTGCTCATAATTTGTATGGATTCATATCAAGAGGATTGCACTGTACGAAATTAGCAGTTAAAACAAACAAGTCTTGTCACAACAACATTAGGACGTATTCCATGAGCCAGTCGGTTTATCACATTCCAGTTAAAGATATTAAAGGTCAAGACGTTGATCTTGATCAATATCAGGGTAAAGTTCTACTAATTGTTAACGTAGCCTCAAAATGTGGCTTAACACCACAGTACGAAGGCCTAGAAAAACTTTATCAAGCGAAAAAAAATCAGGGCTTAGAAATTTTAGGCTTCCCTGCAAATAACTTCTTAGAGCAAGAACCAGGGACAAATGATGAAATCGAACAATTCTGTTCACTCAACTATGACGTCCACTTCCCTTTATTTGCAAAAATCTCTGTTGCAGGTGAAGACAAACATCCTTTATATCAAACACTCACACAAGCAATTCCAGAACGTATTGGTGAAGGACCTTGGTGGAAAGACCTCGTTGATTATGGCTTAACACCAAACAATCCACCTGAAGTACTATGGAATTTTGAGAAATTCTTAGTCAATAAAAATGGGGAAATCGTAGCGCGTTTTGCACCTGACATTACCGCAGATGATGAACGTATCGTCAGTGCGATTGAAGCTGAATTAGCAAAATAAATTTTATAAGTTTATAGAAAAGAATAGCTTATCTTATCTATTCTTTTCTATTTTAAATATTAAATCCAATTTCTATAGGTTTCATCTCGCAAAAATGTTGGTCAATTGCAACAATCATTTTTTTCTTCATTTTTTATCATTATAGTGCTCGCTTCTCATAAGCTATTATATTTTTGCCATGATGGAAAATTTATCTATCAAAGCCACTCTCTCAACCATAACACTTTTGGCAGCATCGTTTTTACTTACAGCTTGCGATCAGACTCCACCAGAAAATAGCTATTTAGAAAAAAATAGTGAATTCGAGCAACCATCAGTGCGAGATGGAGAAAAAGAGATGATGAGTAAGGCTACAATTTCAGAAGAAGAAAATTTAAGTAATGGCAATATGCTGAATATTGCTCGAGATATCGCAAAATTACAGCTTGAGACCGATGATTATGTGGCCCTATTAAAACAGTCGCAAAGCAGTCTTGAACAGGCGATTCAGGAACAAAATGTTGAGCAACTGCAAAATACCACAGGTGAGCTTAAACAGGAATTATACGGACTGCATGACACTTTACTTTCACTAAACCTAAAAAGTGATGAGGTTGACCAGATTCGCCAGAGTCTACTTACAGCCAACCAGCAACTTCTGAGCATGCCTTTGCTGCATGGTCAACTGGACATTGCCCAGCTAGATTTTGCAAAAATTGAAAAGCAGTTCAACGCCATTCAAATGGATATGGTGAAACTGGCAACCTTAGTACTCGGCAATAAAGATGATTCAAACGCTTAAAGTCCGTTTATTTTAATTTTCGATCCCATATAAAAAAGCCACCTTTCGGTGGCTTTCTCAATCTTAAATCTGCAATTACATTGCACGATTCTTGATTTTACGGATGGTTTCAAGCTGAGCCGCAGTTTCGGCAAGCGCAGCAAGAGCAGCAGCCGAGTCCAAATCACTCTTTTGATTTGCTAACAATTGTTCAGCTTGTTTACGAGCTTCCATAATTGCAGCTTCATCTAAGTTGTCAGCACGGATTGCAGTATCTGCAAGCACAGTAACAACATGAGGTTGAACTTCTAACACACCGCCTGATACATACACGATTTCTTCTGTACCATTTTCCAACTGAACACGGATCGGTCCCGGTTGGAGTAAAGTTACAAGTGGCGCATGCCCTGGTAAAATACCTAGCTCACCACCCGCACCTTTTGCGATTAACATCGTAACTTGTCCAGAGTAAATAGACTCTTTAACACTTACGACATCACATTGCATAGTCGCCATGAGATGATCTCCTTAAATTAGAGTTTCTCAGCTTTAGCAATCACTTCGTCAATACCACCAACCATATAGAACGCTTGTTCTGGGATGTGATCGTATTCACCAGCTAATAGACCTTTAAAGCCACGAATAGTTTCTTTAAGCGGTACTAATTTACCAGGAGCACCAGTAAATACTTCAGCTACGTGGAATGGTTGAGAGAAGAAACGTTGGATTTTACGCGCACGGTAAACAACCAATTTATCTTCTTCAGCTAATTCATCCATACCCAAGATTGCGATAATGTCTTTAAGCTCTTTATAACGTTGCAATACGTTCTGTACAGAACGTGCAATTTCATAATGCTCTTGACCAACAACCAATGGATCTAACTGACGTGAAGTAGAGTCAAGTGGATCGATCGCTGGATAAATACCAGAAGATGCGATGTCACGGCTCAATACTACTGTTGCATCTAAGTGAGCAAACGTTGTTGCAGGTGATGGGTCAGTCAAGTCATCCGCAGGTACGTATACAGCTTGGATCGATGTGATCGAACCAGACTTAGTCGACGTAATACGCTCTTGGAGAACACCCATTTCTTCTGCAAGTGTCGGTTGGTAACCTACTGCAGATGGCATACGACCTAACAATGCTGATACTTCAGTACCCGCAAGTGTATAACGGTAGATGTTGTCGACGAATAATAATACGTCACGACCTTTACCATTTTCGTCTTTTTCATCACGGAAGTATTCAGCCATAGTCAAACCAGTTAACGCTACGCGTAAACGGTTACCTGGTGGCTCGTTCATCTGACCGTAGACCATTGCTACTTTGTCAAGAACGTTAGAATCTTTCATTTCGTGATAGAAGTCGTTACCTTCACGAGTACGCTCACCAACACCAGCAAACACAGATAAACCTGAGTGTGCTTTCGCAATGTTGTTGATCAACTCCATCATGTTAACGGTTTTACCAACACCCGCACCACCGAATAAACCAACTTTACCACCTTTCGCGAACGGGCAAAGTAAGTCAATGACTTTAATACCAGTTTCTAAAAGATCAGTAGAAGCTGCTTGTTCAGCATAAGAAGGTGCTTGACGGTGAATCGGCAAACGTTCTTCAGTCGCTACAGGACCTGCTTCATCGATAGGGCGACCCAATACGTCCATGATACGACCAAGCGTAGCAGGACCTACTGGAACAGAAATCGGTGCATTTGTGCTAGTTACATTAAGGCCACGTTTAAGACCTTCTGTAGAACCCATTGCGATGGTACGAACAACACCATCGCCAAGCTGTTGCTGAACTTCTAAAGTAGTTTCAGTACCGTCAACTTGGAGAGCGTCATAGATCTTAGGAACGCTATTGCGCTCAAACTCGACGTCGATAACCGCGCCGATGATCTGAATGATACGACCGCTACTCATTGCTGTCTCCTCAATTCAAACTTAATAATGTTAAACGGCAGCGGCACCGCCAACGATCTCGGAAATTTCCTGAGTAATCGCGGCTTGACGCAGCTTGTTGTAAATGAGTTGTAGGTCTTTAATCAATTGGCCTGCGTTGTCTGTCGCTGCTTTCATTGCGACCATACGAGCAGACTGCTCACATGCAACGTTTTCAATCACACCTTGATAAACCATAGACTCGATGTAGCGAACCAACAAACCATTTAACAATTCTTCTGCTTCTGGTTCGTAGATATAGTCCCAACCATAAGTACGGTTGAGATCATCGCCTGCTTGCGCTGGTGCTAAAGGAACAAGTTGTTCTACTTTAGGCTGTTGAGTCATCGCATTGACGAAACCATTTGAAACGAGGTAGATACGATCTAATTCGCCTTTATCAAATGCATCAAGCATAACTTGTACAGAGCCAGTTAACTGTTCCAAACTCGGCGCGTCGCCAAGTTGGGTCGTTGCACCAAGCACTTTACCGCCGTAATTCTTAAAAAACGAAACCGCTTTTTGACCAATCAAAGCAAATTCAACTTCAATTGACTGCTCTTGTTGTGCTTTGACATGCTGCACAACTTTCTTGAACAAGTTAATGTTCAAGCCACCTGCCAAGCCGCGATCTGAAGACACCACGATATAGCCAACGCGCTTAACAGGGCGATCAACCATATAACGGTGTTTATATTCAGGATTTGCTTGAACTAAGTGAGCAATTACACGGCGCATATTATCGGCATACGGACGGCCTTGAGCCATGCGCTCTTGCGCACGACGCATTTTAGAAGCAGCTACCATTTGCATCGCGCGAGTAATTTTCTGCGTGCTTTTGATACTAGCTACTTTGGCGCGAATTTCTTTTAAATTTGCCATACGCTTAACCTAGTATTCGAAAGCTCTTTCGAGCTTCCGAAGGTTGATCCGTGAACCAAACTTAACTAAAGATAAACTTAGTAAGTTTGAGTCGCTTTGAAGCTCTCAATACCTGCTTTGAATGCTGCTTCGATGTCTTTGTTATAATCACCAGTTTCATCGATCTGTTGCATTAACGCAGCATGTTCTGAACGGAAGTAAGCAATTAACGCAGCATCAAAGTCTACGATTTTCTTCACTTCAACGTCAGCCATGTAGCCTTCGTTAGATGCATAAACAGATACAGCTTGGTCAGCAATTGAGTAAGGAGCATATTGTTTCTGCTTCATTAACTCAGTTACACGTTGACCATGCTCAAGTTGCTTACGTGTTGCTTCATCAAGATCAGAAGCAAACTGAGCAAACGCAGCCAATTCACGGTATTGTGCTAAAGCAGTACGGATACCACCAGACAATTTTTTGATGATCTTAGTTTGAGCAGAACCACCAACACGCGATACAGAGATACCCGCGTTCACTGCAGGACGAATACCTGCGTTGAATAATGATGTTTCTAAGAAGATCTGACCGTCAGTAATCGAAATTACGTTCGTTGGTACGAATGCAGATACGTCACCCGCTTGAGTTTCAATGATCGGTAACGCAGTTAAAGAACCAGTTTGACCAGTTACTGCACCGTTCGTGAACTTCTCAACATAGTCAGCTGAAACGCGCGAAGCACGCTCAAGAAGACGTGAGTGAAGATAGAATACGTCACCTGGATACGCTTCACGACCTGGTGGACGACGTAATAACAATGAAATTTGACGGTAAGCAACAGCTTGCTTAGACAAATCATCATAAATAATTAACGCATCTTCACCGCGGTCACGGAAGTATTCACCCATTGTACAGCCTGAGTACGGAGCTAAATACTGCATAGCTGCAGGATCAGCTGCCGCAGCTGCGACAACAGTTGTATACGCCATAGCGCCAGTTTCTTCTAGCTTACGTACAACGTTTGCAATTGTTGATTGTTTTTGACCAATCGCAACGTATACACATTTAATGCCAGAGTTTTTCTGAGCGATGATCGCATCGATCGCCATTGCTGTTTTACCAGTTTGACGGTCACCAATGATCAACTCACGCTGACCACGACCTACAGGGATCATGGTATCAACTGATTTATAACCAGTTTGAACAGGTTCGTCGACAGATTGACGCCAAATTACACCTGGTGCTACTTTTTCAACAGCATCAGTTAGTTTTGCATCAATAGGGCCTTTACCATCAATTGGGTTACCCAAAGCGTCTACGACACGGCCAAGAAGTTCAGGACCTACCGGCACTTCTAATACACGACCTGTACAACGAGCTTTTTGACCTTCTTGAAGGCTTAGGTAGTTACCTAAAACAACGGCACCCACTGAATCCTGTTCTAGGTTCAGTGCCATACCAAATAAGCCGCCGTCGAATTCGATCATTTCACCGTACATTGCATCCGCAAGACCGTGAATACGCACGATACCGTCAGATACCATGACGATGGTACCTTCATTCTTAGCGGTCGCGCTGGTGTCCAGATCGCCGATACGCTGTTTAATGAGCGCACTGATCTCGGATGGATTCAGTTGTTGCATTGCGCTATTCCTCAATCTTTTTTAAGTTCAGTCTTTTTGCTGTTACGCAAGAAGACGAGTCCGCATTTTTTCAAGCTTGTTAAGCGCAGAGTCATCTATCACTTGGTCGCCTGCACGAATCACAACACCTGCGATTAACGCCGGATTAACGCTAACAGTCACATGTACAGTTCTGTTAAAACGTTTTTCAAGCGCATGAGCTAAAATATGCTCTTGTGTCGCATCCATTGGAAAAGCAGATTCAATCTCCACTTCCAACGTGTTGTTGTTCTGCGATTTAAGTAATTCGTATTCTGCAGCAATTTCAGGCAATAAAACTAAACGATCGTTATCTGCAAGAAGTGTCAAAAAGTTAGACACTGATTGAGATTGATCTTCACCTAAAACTTTCGCAAAAAGACCTACTTGTTCCGCAGGAGTCAGCTCAGGGCGATTTAAATAAGCGGAAAATGCTTCGTCTTGCACCGCAGCACTGAGCAGTTGTAACGCATTTGACCAAGCGTCAGTTGCATTCTGCTCAGATGCATAAGCAAATGCTGCTTTGGCGTACGGGCGTGCTAACGTCAAGAGTTCAGCCATATTTCGCCTCGCTTATAGTTTAGCAGCCAGCTGAGTCAGCATGGCATTATGAGCTTCTGCGTCAACTTGTTGGTTCAGAATTTTTTCTGCGCCAGCAACTGCCAAAGCAGCAACTTGTTGACGTAATTCTTCGCGAGCAGCATTGATGTCTTGATCAACAGTTTCTTTCGCCTGTTGACGGATACGCTCACCTTCAGCCGCAGCCTGGGTACGCGCTTCTTCTACCAATTGTGCTGCACGACGGTTCGCTTGTTCGATCAATTGAGCCGCTTGTGCTTTCGCTGCATCTAATTCTGCCTTAACTTGTGCTTGCGCATCAGCAAGGTCAGCTTTAGCTTTTTCAGCAGCGTTTAAGCCATCAGCGATTTTACGCTGACGCTCACTAATCGCATTGATTAGTGGTGGCCAAACAAACTTCATGCAGAATGCGACGAACATCGCAAATGCAATTGCTTGACCAATCAATGTGAGGTTGATATTCATTTCGCTATTCCTCAATATGTGGATTTAGGAATTAAGCTATTAACCTACAAATGGATTAGCGAAGATGAAGAACAAGCCAATACCAACACCGATCATAGGCACAGCATCAAGAAGACCCGCGATTAAGAACATGCGAGTTTGAAGTTGTGGAGCCAATTCTGGTTGACGAGCAACAGCTTCTAAGAAGCGACCACCTAAAAGACCAAAACCAATCGCAGTACCTAAAGCACCGAAAGCGATCAAGATAGCAGATGCAATTGCAACTAGACCTAAAGTGAGTTCCATGAAAAATTCCTCAGAGGTTAGGTTATTACCAAATTAAACTAAAATTTAAGCCTAACCATCGATTGATAATTAGGCAATACCATTAATGCTTTTCGCTTGCCATGCTCAAGTAAACGATGGTCAGCATCATAAAGATGAATGCTTGTAACGTAATTACAAGAATGTGGAAAATAGCCCAAGGCACAGATAACGCCCATTGAATCCAGAACGGTAATAACGCGATTAAGATGAAGATTAACTCACCCGCATACATGTTACCGAACAGTCGTAGAGCCAACGAAACTGGTCGAGCAAGAAAAGTTACTAATTCCAAAATCAAGTTCACTGGAATCAATAACGCTTTTGCAACTGGGTTACTTGGGTTAAATGGGTTAAGTGCCAATTCACCGACGAAACCGCCGATCCCTTTTTCACGAATACTATAGAACAAGATCAGTGCAAATACAGACAATGACATACCAAGGGTAATGTTAGGATCTGTAGATGGAACAACCTTGAAATAAACGTGGTGAGGGTCCATACCAAACACGCTTGCACCAATCTTTTGAGCTAGGAAAGGAATCCAGTCAACAGGAATCAAGTCCATTGCGTTCATGAGGAAAATCCACACGAAGATGGTCAATGATAAAGGAGCAATTAAACGTGATTTGCCGTGGAAAGTATCACGAACACTTGAGTCCACAAACTCGATAATCATTTCGATTGCAGATTGGAATTTAGTTGGAACGCCAGCATTTGCAGCTTTCGCAACTGTCCAAAATAACAAACAGAAAATAACACCAAGTCCGATAGACCAACCCATTGAATCCAAGTGAATTGCAGTGAACCCCATCGAATGAGCTTCTTCAGCAGTCTCAGCCAACTTCCATGTACCATCAGGCATTTTGCCATAGGTCATATTGGTCAAGTGATGCTTGATATACTCGGTCGAAGTAAGGGCATGTTCTTCAGCAGCCATAAATCACACCTGGTCAATGTCAATCATTAAAAAGAAGCGAAGCGAATTCTGCGAACTGCAATAATCTCACTCACACTTCCAAAAAATCTTAAATGTGTTTTAAACTCGTTTTTGTAGACGTGACACCCAAAATGGCGCGACCCACGACATGGCCTGAACGAGGATAAATCCACAAAACAACGCAACCGCTGACAACGGCTTGACATTGCTCAAAATTAAAATAAAACCCACGATCACGATTGCAAACTTACCCAGCATCCCTCGATACATGTTCAGCATGACTTGTTTTGATGCTCTTGCGCCTGCCGTTCTAAACGACTGCCAGGCAAAATAACAATGCGCCAACCAACAAACCAGCGCTCCAAGCGCAGCACTCAGGGCAGCAGTAGTGTCTTTTATCACCCATGCAAGCAAAGCTGCAACAGGAATCATACACGCCTGTAAGAAGACCAAAGCTTTTGCTAATCGTCGGTCAATCAAGCGACTAGTTCGGCTCATTTTTTACCCACTTACAGCATAACTGCTTGACAAGTTTTAATCATGATTGTTTCGAATCGCAGGCATTATAGAGTTACACCCATGAACATGCAATCTTTTCTCGACTTAAGTCTGTTTTTTTCGCTGGTCCATTTTTTGACGATAGAGTCAACTGGTTTTTTATTTTTCTCATCAATTTTGTGTACTTAATACGCATTTATCAGTTTTTGTAGCCAATTTTTTCCATGCCGCAACAAAATTATCTTGACCACGCATACTTTCATCAACTGGTTGGAACACGACTGGATTTAGCTTTTGATATTGACCACGACTTGCTGATGTTTCAGCCAACAAGCACATTTGTGTTTTAGGGCGACTATCTTTTAAGAATTTAATTTGAGCTACTGTAGGTGCAATATGAGGATCATCAGTCAATGCTCCAGCAAATTTCAAATTGAGTGCTCTTTCTAAATATTGATAGGCATCATGATAAGACCAATAAGGTTTTGCTTTATTGGAACTTTCATATTGCTGTGAAACCTGCAGCATTTGTTGCGAAAACTCTTTTGCATTCGCCATGTATTTGGCTTTATTTTCTGGATATTGTTGTGAACGTAAAGTTGCAATAAAGAAAGCGATTCGCACTGCATTGTTTGGCTCTAACCAGACATGACTATCTACGGTGTTTGCCAATGCAGCACCACGCAAACTACGCTGCGGTAAAATCGTCAAAATACCAGAATCTAAAAGTGCAATTGCTTTAGGGTTTTGATTAAGCAACTTATCTAAAGGCGCTTCATGTACTTTACCTAGCCACAATACCAGCGAAGCATCTTGAATCGCCTTACGATGAGCGGGTGTGAGTTGTACATCATGTCCTGTTTGATCGCCAAGTAAAAGAACAGGCTCTTCTATGCCTGCTGTAACCTCTTTAGCAATTAAATAAATTGGATGCGTTGAAACAACTAAACTTTGAGTCCATCCCCATGTGCTTAACATTGAAAAGAAAACAAATACTATTAGGCGGGACATCACAACATTACTCAACTCAGCGAAGCGTGTTATATTATAACAAAAGTTAAAAAACACCTATGTCTTTTTTAGATTTGTCGCGCTCGCCTGCCGAGCTTCAACTTATATAGATGGTTATATTGAATTGCATGTTATGATAATGGGTCTATTGCAATATCATAAAGCCGATGAGCGAATGAAAAGCAATAGATTCTACAAAAACAATGAGGTCTACCTATGAGTTCTTGTTCACATGAACATAACAATGCTTTACATGGTGTTCACGGTCATCACGATATTAAGGCTCGCATTGCTGAAGCAGAAATTTTGTGTACTGCAGTTGGCGCTCGCTTAACACCTTTACGTAAAGAAGTGCTTGAACTCATTCTAAATGCTTCTGCTCCAATGGGCGCTTACGATTTACTGGCTAAAATCAAAGGTCAAGCAGACCGCCCTGCTGCCCCACCTACAGTTTATAGAACTTTAGACTTCTTATTAGAAAAAGGTCTAATTCATCGACTGACCTCAATTAATGCCTATATTCCTTGTTGCCACCCACGTGAAGGGCATCAAGCTGCTTTTCTGATCTGCACTGAATGTCATTCAGTGAAAGAGGCTTCAGCACAGGGATTAATTCAACAGCTCGATCAACTTGCTGCTTCTGACCAATTTGCTGCCCAACACAGCATTATTGAAATTTCTGGAAAATGTCATCAGTGCAACACACGCCAATAAGCGCTCCACTTATTCAGTTGGAGAATATTTCTGTTCGACGTGACGAACGAGATATTTTAAGAAATATTGATTTTGCATTACAGGCAAAAGAAATTGTGACGCTAATTGGTCCAAATGGTGCAGGTAAATCAACTTTAATTAAAGTACTGCTTGGCATCATGGCACCCAATAAAGGCAAGGTGCTCTTTTCCAAGAAATTAAAACTCGCTTACGTTCCACAGAAATTCAACCCTTCTGCCAGTCTTCCATTACGGGTTCAAGATTTACTGGATCTAGAAGTTTGTGCCGCTGATTTACGCGAAGAAATTATCCGGGATACGGGCATTCAAAAATTACAAGCCTCTAAAGTACAACAACTTTCAGGTGGCGAACGACAACGGGTTTTACTGGCACGTGCACTACTCCGCCAACCCGATATCCTAGTGCTTGATGAACCCATGCAAGGTTTGGATATTCAATCCGAAGCTGAGCTTTACGACTATGTGAGAAGCCTTCCTGAACGCTACGGTTGTGCAGTATTGATGGTGTCACATGATTTACAATGGGTAATGCAAGGCACGCATCGCGTTGTTTGTCTGAATAAACACATTTGTTGTAGTGGTTTACCTGAAAGTATTCAGCAGCATCCTGAATACCAAGCGATTTTTGGTACGCAACGGATGTTCTATCAGCACCATCACAATCATTGTGGACATAGCGATCATGCGGAACCCTGTTCTCATGATCCACGTCCACACATTCACCCTGAACCGAAGGTCTAAGCGATGATGGAATGGTTACAACTGCTATTACCTGCTTGGATCATGGGGTCACTTTTGGTATTTCTGACAGCACCACTCGGCTGTCTGATGCTTTGGCGCAGAATGTCTTTTTTTGCTGATACCATGGCACATGGCACGCTATTAGGCGTCGCTATTGCAGCCTTACTACATCTACCCTTTTGGTTAGGGGTCGCTTTTCTGGCTGCTTTACTGGTTGGTATTTTATGGGTACTGCATGACTCCCGCCTCCCTAATGATGCCTTACTCGCATTAAGTTCAGCGACATTACTGTGCTCTGGTTTGTTATTAATTCAGCATATTCCGAGTTTACGCCCCGAATTATTAAGCTACTTATTTGGCGATCTTCTTAGTATTGAATGGTCTGATTTACCCATGTTTGCGGTCGTGATTGTAGGTTCGCTTATCGTTTTGTATCGTTCATGGTCTGCACAAATTCAAATTGCAATTGATCCCGATATTGCAATGAGTGAAGGGGTGAGAGCCAATTGGCAACGCTTGATTTTCATGCTGTTATTGGCGCTATTTACAGTACTTGCGCTCCGTGCTGTTGGCTCACTCCTTATGGGTGCATTACTGGTGATTCCTGCACTAAGCGCACGCTTACTTGCACATTCACCTAAACAAATGGTGATTTGGGCATTCTTACTGGCTCAATTGGCTGTGACGGTTGGCTTATGGTCTAGTGCGGCGTTAAATATTGCCACAGGTCTCAGTATCGTTTTATGTATGGCGCTTTGCTTTGCCGTTATTTTTGCAGTACAAAAATTCTTACCGAATTTTAAAACCAATTAAATGTTTCCAATCTTAGCATTCAATACTTGGATGCTATGTCGACTATTATTTTAACGATCACCAATATCGTAAAAATCGTCAAAAAATAAGCTATTAAGCACTGCTCACATCGGGCAAAATCATCTCTTTGTATCATTTAAAAATAACGAACCAAGGAGAGCTTCATGACTGCTCAATCCGTCATTCTTCCATTACCATCTGATCATGCTCGTTTTATTGTTTTGCGTTTAAAAGATTTAAGCATATCTGAACTCAAACAGCAGATTGAAGCTCTGCTCTCAACCCGTGATCGTCTGATTACCCAACACCCTAACGATCAAATTAAAACAGCGATTGCCTTTGGTCCTGAGCTTTGGTCAAAGCTTTATTCTCAGACACCTGAGGACTTTAGACAGCTTGACCCGCAACATGGGGCTTTTGACATGCCTGTGGTTCCCGCGGATGTATTTATACACATTGCGAGTGCTCGTGCTGATATCTGCTTTGCGATCAGTCAAGCTTTCTTCAATGGTATTCAAAGCAAAGTTGATGTTTTAGATGAGCGTGCTTGCTTCCGTTTCTTTGATGGTCGCGATATGACAGGCTTTATTGATGGTACAGAAAACCCTCAGTTCCCAGATGACCGTGCTGAAGCTGCGCTCCTTGCAGAAACAGCAGGGGCTTTTGCAGATGGCAGCTTTATTTTTGCACAGCGCTATATTCATAATTTAGCAAAATGGCAACAACTCAAAGTCGATGCTCAAGAACATGTTTTTGGACGTACCAAACTTGAATCTATTGAACTTGATGATGACATCAAACCCCAAAATTCACATGTCGCACGTACTGTGGTAGAAGATGAGGATGGCGAAGAAATGGAAATCTTGCGTCACAGTTTGCCTTATGGTGATGGTAAAGGTGAACAAGGTCTATTTTTTGTTGCCTATACCAATAATTTGAGCATTATTGATGCCATGTTAAAACGAATGTTCGGTACCACAGGTGATGGTATTCATGACCGTTTATTGCATTTCACTACTGCGATTGATGGGGCATATTATTTCGCACCAAGTGATGAATTACTCGAAGAAGTTATTGAATTATAAAATTTAGAATTGAAAAGAATAAAATTTCTTCAATATAATAAAAAACTTTGCAGCATAAATAGTATCTAACTCAATCTAATATGCTGCAAAGAGAATTATTTAAATCATAATCAGTTTAAAGAAAAAATATGAACAATACGCAATATTCAGAAAATGAAAGATTTGAAAAGCTCATTCTCCAGCTACAAGAGAAAATCAAAAAAAATCCTAAAACCTATCAATTAAAAGTATTTATGCTGGCTATTTTAGGAAATTTATATATAGGAATCATGATTTTATTCTTATTAGCCCTCATTCCCTTATTACTGATGTCGATTCTATTTTTAAAAGCTTTTGCAATTAAACTCATTCTAATCGTTGGTTTTTTTATTTGGGTCATTTTACGATCTTTGTGGGTTAAGCAAATACCACCTCAGGGTTATGCAATTACTGCTACGGATGCTCCTGAATTATTTGAGATTATTCATAAATTACAACAACAGCTCAATGCACCTGATTTTCATAAAGTGCTTATCGTAGAAGACTTAAATGCTGGCGTTGTTCAAATCCCTCGTTTTCTAGGTTTAGGCTCTTCTCAAAATTATTTATTGTTAGGGTTGCCATTACTTAAGTCCTTAACCGTAGCACAATTTACTGCGGTTCTAGCTCATGAGTTTGGTCATCTCGCAAAAAATCATGCACAATTTTCAAACTGGATTTATCGTCAACGTATTCGTTGGACGCAGTTAGTCGAGGTATTAGAACAGAACCAAAGTCGAGGAGACTTCTTATTTAGACCTTTTCTCAATCGCTTTGTCCCATACTTTACGGCTTATTCTTTCCCTCTTGCACAGGCAAATGAATATGAAGCAGATGCCATCGCGGTTCAACTAACCTCTTCGCAATCTACAGCCGAGGCATTAACCACTGTGAGTATTATTAGCCAATATCTTGATGAAAAATATTGGACTGAAATTTATAAACATGCGGATGATATGCCACAACCTGTGATGACACCGTTCTTTAATCTCACCCATGCTCTGACACATGAATTAGAGAAAGAAAATACTACAGCATGGTTGTCAGTGTCGATGCAACAAATGACAACGCATCTTGATACGCATCCATCATTACAAGATCGTTTAAAAGCAATTGGGGTAGTTCCTGAGTTTAAATACCCTTCTGCTGAACAACGTGCAGATCGCCTACTTGGTAAGCAACTCGAAAAAGTGACCGCCAATTTTGACCAAATGTGGCAAAGTAATATTTCTTCTTCGTGGCAAGAAAGATACCAGTTCATCCAAGGTGGCAAACAGCGCCTTATAGAACTTGATCAAAAACAACAGAGCGATGATTTGAATATTGATGAAGCATTTGAACGTGCTCAACTCACGCTCTTTATTGCCAAACAAACAGAGCAAGCATGTCAACAATTGGCAGCACTTCATGAAAAAGCACCAGAACATGCTGAAATTTGTTTGGAATATGGCAGAGCATTATTAGAAAAAAATGATGATCAAGGTTGTGTCTACATGATTCGTGCCGCAGAACTGAATGAATTTATGAAGACAACTTGCTATGAAAGACTACGTGATTTTTATTGGCAACAAGGACAACCAGATCAAGCTCAACATTATCACCACTTACTTGTAGAGCGTCTTGAATTAGAGAGTCTTGCACAACAAGAGCGAAATCAGCTTCACTTAAACAATAAGTTCACCCCACATGATTTAAGTTCAATCGAGTTACAACAGCTCACAGATGCATTGAGCAAAATCAAGGATTTAAAGAAAGCATATTTCGTCAAAAAGAAAGTTGATTATTTGACACATTTACCCTGTTATGTCTTGGCATTTTCAACGACTCGTTGGTACCAATTCACCAATAAAAAGCGAATTGAGGATGTTTTACAAGAAATTCAAAATAATATGCCATTAAATCAAGCCGTCTTAATTTTAAGTATTGAGGGAGATAATTATAAATTTGGCCGCAAAATGCGATGGATTAAAGGTTCTCGTATTTTTTAATCTATAACACAAGAGAAGAGATGTTGTAAGCACAGCATCTCTAATCAATAAACTCGAAAGATTTATATGAATATGTTAATTCCACTTCAATCACTCTCCCCTTAAGCTGCTAAAATTTGCTATATTTGACGTTTTTCTGCGACATTTATTTCGGTAACTATGAATACGGCAATACAAGCAGCTCTTGATCATGCGGTACAATCCCTTCAACAACAAGGGGTACTTCCTTCAGATTGGACAAACACGAGCCATTTAACCCGTACCAAAGACCGAAGTCACGGTGACTTTGCATCCAATATTGCTATGATCGGCTCTAAAGCTGCTGGTATGAAACCACGTGATTTAGCTGAAAAAATCTTAGCAGCACTACCTGAAGTCGCTGACATTACAAAAGCAGAAATCGCAGGGCCTGGTTTTATTAACTTCTTTCTAAACGCAGACCAACGCTTCGCTGTACTTGATCAAATTCAAGCACAAAAAGACCAATATGGACGCAGCCAAGCCAATGCAGCTAAAAAAATCCAAGTCGAATTTGTTTCTGCAAACCCAACATCTAGTCTGCATGTGGGACATGGTCGTGGTGCAGCTTACGGCATGACTGTTGCCAACCTTTTAGAAGCAACAGGTGCACAAGTTGACCGTGAATACTATGTCAATGATGCAGGACGCCAAATGGATATTTTGGCAACATCAACTTATTTACGTTATTTAGAATTGACTGGGCAAACGCTTGTTTTCCCTAAAAATGCCTATCAAGGCGACTATGTTAAAGAAATCGCACAAAGCATTATTGATCAAGATGGCGATGCACACGTTCGTCCAGTTGCTGACATTTACAACGATGTGCCTGAAGATGTTCAATATGCTGAAGAACTCGATGCCGAAGGCAATAAAGTTATTCTGTCTGGTGATAAAGAAAAACACATTGATGGCTTAATCGCCAATTCACAACAACAGTTAGGTGCGGGCTATCGCGTATTTCACCAAGCGGCTTTACATGCCATTTTGGATGATATCAAAGATGACCTTGCTGACTTTGGCGTGACTTTTGATGAATGGTTTAGCGAAGCTTCGCTAACCGAAAAAATTGATGAAGCACTTGCGACGCTTGATCAACGTGGCTTTCTCTATGAAAAAGATGGCAATATTTGGTTTAAATCAACTGAATTTGGCGATGAGAAAGACCGTGTGGTCAAACGTCGTAATGGTCAAACCACTTATTTTGCATCTGACATTGCTTACCATTTGAATAAACTGCAACGTGGTTATACTGACTTGATTGATATTTGGGGTTCAGATCACCACGGTTATATTTCACGTGTAAAAGCTGCGATTGATGCAATGGGTTACGACTCTAAAAAACTGACTGTTCTTTTAGTTCAGTTCGTGAGTTTATGGCGTGGTGGCGAGATGGTACAAATGTCATCTCGTTCAGGTCAATTCGTGACTTTACGTGATCTACGTAAAGAAGTCGGCAACGATGCGGCGCGTTTCTACTACGTGATGCGTAAATCAGAACAACATATCGACTTTGATTTAGACCTTGCCGTTTCTCAAAGCAAAGACAATGCGGTGTACTACATTCAGTATGCCCATGCACGTGTAAATAGTATTTTGAACCGCGCAAAAGAGAAAGGCATTACGTTTGATGTCGCATCTGCTCGCCAAGTTGCTAATCTGTTAGCATTAGAGACTGAAACAGAGATTCTCGCTAAATTAGCAGCTTATCCTGAAATTTTGATTCGTGCTGCAAATGTCTACGAACCACATCAAATTGGTAATTATCTAAAAGACTTAGCTGCGCTATTTCATGGATGGTATGCTCAAGATGGCGTTAAATTTGTTGATGAAACAAATATTCCTTTATCACAAGCGCGTTTATTACTTTCAATTAACGTACAACAAGTTTTACGTAATGGCTTAGAGTTACTGGGTGTATCTGCTCCTGAAGCGATGTAATCAATACACAGTTGCAATAAAAAGTTTGAATCTGAAATATTGTTGTTAACAACGCTATACAGATCTACTTTTAAACTTAGCCTATCATTGGTCGGCAATATCTTAAACAAAGCATTATTTTCAAACATAATGCTTTGTTTTTAACCAGATTCAAGTTACAAATAATCTAATAGAATCAAGAGGAATTTCAGGTGTTTGGAAAAACGCAACGTGGTGTATCTGAACGACCAAACAAACCCAAAAAACCACTCATTCCAAAATGGTTGGGAATGCTTGTCGCGATTCTTGCGATTCTATGTGTTGGTGTCATGCTCATGCTATGGCAACCATGGCAACCTGTTCCAGCAAAAAATCAGGTAACCTCCGATCATTATCAAGAAGAAGATACCAACAAAGATTATCGTTTCTACGATTTGTTGCCACAACAACAAGTTACTCCAATCCCTGAACAGGCTGTCCCTGAAACCAAACAACAAGGTAATGTCGTGATTATTGAATCACCAAAACCTGAAACGACCACTGAAGATCCAATAACGATCACCTCGACTGAACCAACTGCACCAGATCAAGCCAGTTATATCTTACAAGTACGTAGCTATCCTGATCCTGACAGTGCTGATGCACGTCGTGCAGAAATTATTCTGAATGGTTTATCTGCCGATGTTATAAAAACGGTTGAAAATGGGCAAACATGGTATCGTGTTTTCTCTGGTCCTTATGATAGCCAAGATGCAGCACTTGCTGCTCAACAAACCCTGCAACATAGCGGCATTGATTCAATTGTAATTAAACGATAAAAATCTTCATGAATGAAAAAAGGGAGAACCAGTTGTTCTCCCTTTTTTCATGTTTGAAAATTTATGCGCACTGTGAATTTAAACTTTTCTGCTCAGCTCGCTGAAACGCTGGACGCTGCTGAATACGCTGGACAAAAGCCTGAATGTTGGGATATTTCCCGTGTAGTCGATTTTGAATTGCAATCAGTGGAAATGCCATTTGAATATCTGCAAAAGAAAAAGCTCCAGCAAAATAATCATGCTCTCCCAAATACTGCTCCAGATATAGCATATGTTCTTTCATTCGAGGGCGAACAAAGCCAGCTTTCACGCCATCGGTAATTTTTTCAGCAACAGGTCGAATAATCCACGGAACATGCTTACTCACATTATTGATGACGAGAGTCATCACCAATAAAGGCATGAGAGAGCCTTCAGCGTAGTGCATCCAATACGAGTATTGGAGCTGATCTTTGAATTGCTGCGGTTTGAACTGTTGTTTAACATCATACTGCTGTTGCAGATAATCTAAAATAACAGCCGACTCCACAATGACATTCTCATCATCCACCAGAATTGGTGCTTTACCTAGCGGATGAATCTGTTTCAAACTTTCAGGAGCTGCGTAGCTAGGTAATCTCTGATAATACTCAACTTGGTAGTCCATACCAAGCTCTTCTAATGCCCACAAAATACGGAACGAACGTGAGCATTGTAGGTAATGTAAGGTAATCATTTTTGTGCCTGCTTTGTCTACGCAACTGCTGTATGAATCCCTCTCACAGTTACGTTTAGAATTATGATTTGCCCAAGCACAATAGCATTTTAGTCTCAAACAATCACGGTTTGTATGTCTAAACTGCGTAACAAAGTTTTCGTCACCGGTGTTTTACTACATACATTCAGCAGCTTTTCTTGTAACACTTGTGATGGAATCTGCTCAAATATAATACGATGTGTCATCTTTTCTTGCTGTTCGCGGTTGGTATGAAAATCAACTTCAACACTGAAAATCACCCAAGTTTATTTGCTTATGCTGCGCATACATGCCTAAGGTAATCATGGTACATGATGCTAAACTTGCAGTCAGAAAATCATAAGGTGCAGGTCCCGTGTCATGTCCACCAAAAGATTCGGGTTTATCTGTTAGAAATTGGTGTGAGCCACTTATCACCTCTCTTTTCCACTCCTTTCCACGGTTCGGCTAAAACTTGAACTTTTGCACTCGCAATCACACTCATTTTGAAGCCCTCATTTGCTCAGGCAGTACAGGTGCTTCGAGACGCTTCCCTTGATAATCAGGAATTTCACCAAAACGGGCATCATGATTGATCCAATCTTCTCGTGCTTGTTGCAAATCTTGCATCGTACGCCCAACAAAATTCCACCACAGCAAAATTGGTGATTCAAACGGTTCACCCCCGATGAGTAACACACGATGACCTTCAGTCAGTTCAACTTCGATTTCAGTCAGCCCCGTTTCCAACACCACCATATTATCGGCATTGAGTTCATGCCCATTGACCTGAGCAATGCCTTCAAGTGCCATAAAAGCATATTCAAAGTTTGGATTGAGTGGAATACGGGTTTTAGTATTCGCTTGTGCGGTTAAGTCCACACCAACCAAAGGTGTATGTACTTGCACAGGAGAAACCATATCAAGAAAATCCCCCACTAAAATGGTAAATTCAACCTGATCCTTACTGACCACCGGTAGTTCTGGATAATGCTCAAACTTTGGCTCCATATTGCGCTTGTCATCAGGCAAAGCAATCCAAAGCTGTGCTGCATGCATTTTAGTTTCAGTATCAGGTGCAACTTCGGTATGCGAAATTCCTCGCCCCGCCGTCATTAAATTCACTTGCTTAGGACGAATCAGTTGTTTTGAACCAAGACTATCGGTGTGCATCATGGTGCCTTCAATCATCCATGTAAAAGTCTGCAAACCAATATGTGGATGCGGTCCTACATCCAAACCATCTCCAGCGGGAAAACTCACTGGCCCTGCATGATCCAGAAAACACCATGCCCCCACCAAACGCTTTTGACGACTCGGCAAGGCTCGCTTAATGATTGTGCCCTTACCAATTTCTGCCGAGCGAATCGTAAATTCTTGAATAAACTGATTGATATAAGTTTCACAATCTTTTGAATCAGAAATATCGTAATTGTTATTATTACTCATGATATTACTCTCTTTTACCTATGCTATTGCAATGAGTTGTTTTATTGATCTTAACAATATCAACAGTATTCAATATAGTCTTTTGGTAATACACAGAGTGCTATGCATGAGACAATCTGTATTATTATTCAACTTTTGCGGGTAATTTAGTAAAGAAATTCTTCTTTGTTTGTTGTATGCCATTTGTCCCCATACTCATTCAGCCTGTTTCTTTACATGTTGCTTTAGATTCTTCATAAATTGACCGAACTGTGGCAAGAATTCTTCGAATAGTGGATGATCTTTATTTTCCAGCATCACTTCGCTGAAAAGTTTTAAACCCACCGCAAAAGCTTTCGTGGTTTGATCATCAAAAAATTCAGCACTATTTAAACGTTCAACGATCTGAAAAATATCATCATGATTTCCAGTATAAAATTCTAAACGTTCGGTGTAAGTTGATGCTTGCCCTTTCGCATCTTTTAAATGTTGTACGGTGACATGGTATTGATGTTGTTTCATAAGTTTTCTCTAAATTAATATTGGATAAGGTGTTTATAAACGTCCAATCGCAATTGCGGCTTGATCAATCTTTTCAGCAATTTGATAAATTTGTTCTTGCTGTAGATCGGCGATATTGAGTTTTAATCGTAATGCTGTTTTTAGATTTTCCATTGCTCGATGGATCTCTATCAGTTGATCGTTGTTATGGATTTCACGTCTAATCCGTAGTTTTTCCAATAAGGCTGTCAACATTTCTTGCTGATCTTTCAGGTACGTTTCGCCATATTCAGTGACTTGGTATTGTTTACGCTCGGCATCGAGCAAAGAAATATAATTCATTTCTTCTAAACTGGTGAGAGTTGGATAAATTGTTCCTGCACTTGGTATATAGCCATCACCCACTAACTCACTAATTCCTTTAATAATTTCATAACCATGTTTGGGATTTTGCTGAATTAAATGCAGCACTAACAGTTTCATTCGCCCTGATTCAAATAAGCGACCGCGACGACCTGAACGGTGATGCTCTCGATGATGTGTATCATGTTCATTTTCACGATGATCTGATTGATGTCTCATCTTTATTTTTCTCATATTGCACAATTTATGCATATTAAGATATATCTTAATTATTCTTACAGCAAGTTAAGATATATCTTTAATTTTTATAATTTTGATATTTAATGATTTATTAATTTTTTATAGAGAAATTTTATAAAGTTAAGTAATAAAAAAGAGCGACGGAGCGCTCTTGTTATTGGCAATAGATATTAGATATGTTTACAAAATAATCAAGTTGTTTCAAACACAACTATTCTACCTTTTATAAAATGCCAACAAAATCCTTAACAATTTAAAAAGTTTAAACTTTTTAAATTTAATTTCATATAACGCTCATTATGTTAAATGGGGACATAATCAAGTTTATAAATTGGTTTTCATATAAAATCATTAACAATCTAGATAAACCATTAATATATATGATTACATTTGGAATATTAGAACTAATCTTGGGCTCTTCAAATGATCCTGTCACTAAATCTAGTAGACGACTACTTAAAGTCCACTCGGATGGCGGAATGGAAGGTCGTTATAAACCTACAGCTGTTGGATCTCATGTATCAGGAATATTAATCTGGTTTAATTACAAATATTTTTTCCTTACAGCAAGACACTGTTTACAAAAATTTAGAGATGATATAGGCGATGAAATACAATTAAACAATTTTTATAATCATTCACCTTATTGGATTAATAAGTCAGATAGCTTTTCAGATTCACTTCTTGATTTTCTTTACGTAAGAAAAATATGGTTTATTGGAGAAATATTCAAACTAAGAGTATTTGAAACTGCTGAAGGAATTGATTTAGAAGATTTATGCTTACTAGAAATATATTACCCAATGCAGCCAGTTAAAAACTATGTGAATTTAAATAACTTAAACAATGTTGTGAAATCTAAGTCTGAAGTAAATAATAGTCTTATGGGATTTAGTGGCTATCCTGCAGAAAAAAATCCCTATTTTTGGGAGGACAATGATGTAGTTCCTATCACAGGAACTGCCACACATAGTACCTTATTTACCAGATGGTATGATTACGGCATCAATATAGGAAATAGTAATTGTATTCAGTTACTTAGACCACGTCGATTTGATTACTCAGGAATGTGTGGTGGAACTGTATTTACAATAAATGAATCGGAGATCAAATGGGCAGGAATGTATATTTCGGGTTCAGATGATAAAGCTCGATACATTCCAAGCTATTTAATTTTAGATGTAATTTTAAATTATCGAGAGTCTAGGTCCTTAACTATTGATCAGGATGCGGAAATCTGTGGTGGGGCTAATTACGTATCCAATAAAGAATATAGGAAGGCAGTTCAGAGAATGGAAAAGATGTTTAAATCTTGGATATAAGAACTTTATTAAGTAGTTTCTCTGAAATTAACATAATACGGCTTATGCGAAATTAAATTAGAGTATCTAAGGAAAATCAAGTATTTAAGATTTAATTTATCGTAAACACCAAAAAGCCGACTTTTCCAAGTCGGCTTTTTTGATCTATTTTAAAAGTTTTTCAAATACCCTAAGCCTACTGCCTCGCGCAGAGCGCTTGGCGTAAAACTGGCAAGCAGCGTTGCTGCTTGAAACCCCAGTTTTACTCCCATTCAATCGTAGCTGGTGGCTTAGATGACACGTCATATACAACACGTGAAACATCTTTGATTTCGTTCATGATACGCGTTGAGATTTTATCTACAAGATCATAAGGGAGATGTGCAAAACGCGCTGTCATAAAGTCAACTGTTTCAACCGCACGAAGCGCAATCACCCATGCATAACGGCGACCATCACCAACAACACCCACCGATTTTACAGGTTGGAATACTGCAAATGCTTGCGCAGTTTTATCATACCAACCGCTTGCACGAAGCTCTTGCATAAAGATGTCATCCGCAAGACGAAGAATATCCGCATATTCTTTTTTCACTTCACCTAAAATACGCACGCCCAAACCTGGACCTGGGAATGGGTGACGATAAAGCATTTCATGTGGTAAACCTAAAGTTGTACCTAGACGGCGTACTTCATCTTTAAACAAATCACGAATCGGCTCAACCAATTCAAAAGCTAAGTCATCTGGTAAACCGCCCACATTGTGGTGTGATTTAATCACATGTGCCTTACCATTTTTGGTTGCAGCAGATTCGATCACGTCTGGGTAAATCGTACCTTGTGCAAGGAAATTTACGCCATCAAGTTTACGTGCTTCTTCAGCAAAAACTTCGATGAATTCACGCCCAATAATTTTACGTTTTTTCTCAGGATCAACTTCACCCGCTAACGCAGTTAAGAAGCGCTGTTCAGCATCGGCACGAATCACACGGATACCCATGTTTTTCGCAAACATGTCCATCACTTGTTCACCTTCGTTTAAACGAAGTAAACCATTGTCTACAAATACGCAAGTCAACTGATCGCCAATCGCACGGTGTAAAAGTGCAGCAACAACAGAAGAATCCACACCACCAGAAAGACCTAACAGAACTTTTTGATCACCAATTTGCTCACGTAATTGTTCAACACGCAAGTCGATGATATTTTCAGAATTCCAGAGATTACGGCATCCACAAATCCCATGCACAAAGTTCGATAATAACTCTGCACCTTTCGCTGTATGGGTCACTTCAGGGTGGAATTGAACACCATAGAAACGACGTGCTTCATCACTTACCGCGGCAAATGGACAGCTTGGTGTGCTTGCAGTAACAGAGAAACCTTCAGGAATCACACTGACTTTATCGCCATGACTCATCCAAACATTAAGCTTGTCGTCACCATCATTGAGATCACCCAACAATTGATCGCGTACCAACACATCAACAGCTGCATAACCAAATTCGTGAACTGTACCTGGTTCTACTTTACCACCAAGCTGTTCAGACATGGTTTGTAAGCCATAGCAAATACCCAATACTGGTATACCAAGTTCAAATACAACTTGTGGCGCACGTGGACTACCTTCTTCATGTACGCTCTCAGGACCACCTGACAAAATAATCCCGTTCGGATTAAACGCACGAATGTCTTCTTCAGACATATCGAAAGCATACATTTCAGAATAAACACCCGCTTCACGTACGCGACGTGCAATCAGCTGGCTATATTGAGAGCCGAAATCCAAAATAAGGATACGATCTTCAGTAATTTGAGTATTGGTCGTCATGGCTAAACATTAAAGGCAAATGAATTAAGCGCCATATTCTAACATTTTTCACACTTTGGCGCACCGCAATTCATCATCTATCTTATTTTTTAGCATGTATGATCAATTACGACTGATATTTAAACTAAAATTCCCCAAGCACGTGTTGAAAAAGAGAATTAAATCAGCAATTCTTGCTGATTCCGATCAACAAAAAGCAAAAATTGGTGCTAAGATGATGAGTCGAAAATATGCATTACCACGGAAAGGTATGCAGTCGGCATCATCGTTTCCTTTTTGTGCGACTGCACTATCCTTGGAAAGAGGAAAATAAAAAGGTAACTAAAAGCCTAAAAGATATTGGCTCAGTCAATATTGTAAAATATTTCACTATCATCTATGGCTGCCCTATCACGAGCAACAATTAGGACTTGAAGGACCAATACAATAATGTTTCAAGAAATGATTGCGGATTTTCAACAGAATTTCTGGTTATATATTTCGATCCCATTTATTAGTGGCTTTATTGGCTATGTAACGAAAGTTATTGCCATTCAAATGATGTTTGCACCACTTGAATTTAAGGGACTCAGGTTATTTGGTCTTCCAATCGGATGGCAAGGCATCGTCCCGCGAAAAGCTGAAAAAATGGCGACCATAGCTGTTGAGTTAATGACCTCAAAGTTAATTCAGCCCCAAGAAATTTTTGCCAGACTGGATCCCAAGCGTATTGCTCAGGAAATTGAAAAACCGTTAATGGCCTCTGCCGAGGATATTACTCGCGAAGTTGCACAGCAATATCAGCCTGGTTTATGGGAAGGTATGCCTGAGTTCGCACGCAAGAAATTAATTAAGCGAGTTCAAGCCAAAGCCCCTGAGATTGTTGAACATATCATGGGCGAAGTGCAAAAAGATGTGATCAAATACTTTGACATCAAACACATGGTGATTAGCAATCTCCTCAAAGATAAGCGTCTTCTCAACGAAATTTTCAAAAAAGTCGGTAAGCAAGAGTTTAGATTCTTTAGTAATGTCGGCTTTGTCTTTGGTTTTGCGATCGGTGTTGTACAAATGTTGTGTTGGGTGGTCACTCAAGGAAAATATCCTTGGATGCTGCCAATGTTCGGTGGCTTTGTCGGCTTTTTCAGTGACTGGATGGCTTTACAAATGATGTTTAGACCATTGTACCCAAAGAAGATTTTGGGCTACACATGGCAAGGTTTGTTCATCAAGCGTCAAAATGAAGTCGCGGCAGACTATGCAGCGCTCATTTCTAAACAATTACTCACATCCCGTAATATGATGGAAGAGCTTTTCTCTGGAACAAATTCAGATAAAGTCATCGAACTTGTCAGTCGCCATGTCAAACAAGAAATTGACCTACAGGCAGGTATTGTTCGTCCATTGGTTGTTTATGCGATTGGTGGTGAAAAATATCAAAATCTGAAAGCAGAAGTTGCCGAACGTATTTTAAAACAACTCCCAGAGACGATGCGCTATGTAGAGTCTTATGCCGAAGATGCCATGGATGTTCGCACGACTTTAGTCGAACGAATGCAAAAATTAAGCCCTGAAGAATTTGAAGGTATGCTCCGCCCTGCATTTAAAGAAGATGAATGGTCATTGATCATTGTTGGCGCAGTACTAGGTTTCCTTGTTGGGGAAATGCAAATTCACTTTATGCTCTAAAGCAATACCATCAGAATCAAACAAGGAAGCTAAGGCTTCCTTTTTTATGCTTAATGCAAGTGTTTTTCTATTTTGATCACTTCAATGTCAGTGGGTTTATAGCGGTGGGTATCCACCTCTCCCACTAGCCGAACATGATCACCCACTTTCAAGCCTGCTTTACGCCAAATATCATCATCAACTTCAATGCCAATCGTGCCACTCTGATCTTTAAATTCGTAATGATCACTTCGCAAATGTTTCGTAATTTGGCCTGTTAAAGTAACACCCATTTCATCAGCCAGTTGAGCAATCTGATTCACCATTACCACATTTTTTGCTGCTTCTTGCACAAGCACATGATCATCTTTACCTGCCCAAGTTGATGTTGATAAGCCAATTAAAATCGCTATTCCACAAGGCATCAAGATTTGTTTCATTGAATATCTCCTCCAGTTCTTCTCTTTATTATTATCTAAACAGAGATAAGCCGTTGCTTCAGCTTCTGTTTGTAATTAAGCATCAACTTTATCTGTATAAAAACCGATCCCCACTCACTAACGTAGGGATTGTTTTTAATGGCTCATTATTTCTCAATCATATGATCTAAGCTCAAACGACCAGCACCATGCAACATTAAATAAAATAAACCACCAGACATAGCTAAGTTTTTCATAAAGTTGATTTGTTGCATTTGATCATCTGCGCCGTGGAAAATGAATGCGGTAATAATGCTAAAAATACCTAAACCAAATGCAGCTAAACGGGCTTGAAAACCAAATAACAGCGCAAGTCCACCACCAAACTCAACCAAGATCGTTACTGGTAACAATGCGGCAGGCACACCCATCGATTCCATATAACCCGCTGTAGCGCCATAAGCACTGAGCTTGCCCCATCCTGCAATAATAAAAATATAGGCCATTAGGATACGAGCAACAAGCGTAACGATATTTTCTACACCTGACTGCGTTACCATATTTTTTACGATAACATTTGGATTAAACATAATTGATTCCACACTAGTTGTTTTTTAATACAGAAACAGTTTATGTGTGTTTTATTTTGCAATAAACGTTATATTAATTAATGCATCGTTCTATATTTGCAACAAACATCATTATTCTAGATCAAAATTAATCATGTCGCTACTCAATGAATGTTACCAATTAAATTGGTTTTTATACTGACATTCTATAGTTGCACTGCTACGATTTAGCTCAAATTCATACTGTTAACAGCTTCATGGAACTTATTGATTTTATTCTGCACGTTGATGAACACCTTTTAGAATTTATTACCAATTATGGCGTATGGATTTATGCCATTTTATTTTTAATTATCTTCGTGGAAACGGGTCTCGTAGTGATGCCTTTTTTACCAGGAGATAGCTTATTATTTGCTGCGGGTGCACTAGCAGCATCAACTGGTGCGATGGATCCGTGGGTACTCGGTATTTTATTATTTATTGCCGCAGTATTAGGTGATACCGTAAATTACCATATTGGGCGTTATATCGGCCCACGTGTATTCGAAATGAATTTACGATTCATCAATCAACAACATTTACTCAAAACACAGCAGTTCTTCCAACGTCATGGCGGTAAAACCATTATTTTTGCCCGCTTTGTTCCATTTGCACGTACTTTTGCACCATTTGTGGCAGGTGCAGGCAGTATGAATTATAAATTTTTCCTCACCTATAACGTAATTGGTGCTTTTTGTTGGATCGCATCATTTATTACGTTAGGTTATATCTTTGGTAATATGCCAATCGTTAAAGATAACTTCACCCATTTAATTTTTGGCATTATTATCATCAGTATCTTGCCGGGCGTAATTGGTTTTGTTCGGCAAAAACTCAATGAGCGTAAAGCTCAATAAATTAAAATAATCGAAAAATCATAGGCAACATACAGATCAGTAATAACATTGCCGACCCTTTATATAAATGGTCGGCTGTAATTCCATTGAAACTCCCAACCAAAAGTGCTCGTCCGAAGTACATCCAAAAAATACTTACAGGGATTAAAATCACACTAAAAATCGCAAAAACCAGCACTGCATTTTCAATCGAATTCCATGTTTCAACAGGAAAAATACCTGCCGCTAAAAGCACTGTTTTTGGATTTTTTAAAGTAGCGCTAAACAATTTTGTCTTACGTATCTTCTGATGGCGTTGATCATATTTTTGCAAATGCGCACTTTTCCAAAGATGAAATGCCATCCAAAGTACCACTGCTAAACTCACCGTATGTAAAATCACATCTAAAGCTGGCCAAATCGGCTCAAAGAGATGAATAAATAATGCCCACAAACTTATGCCATATACATATCCCAACCATTCAATTGGAATGAAGATTATCGTCTTAAAAGCGCCTTGTTGATGAGTTGCACTGGCGAGCAATGCATTGGTTGGACCGGGTATTAATAACACCGCCAACATCGCCAAAACAAAAAACCAACTTTCAATCATAGACAGACCAGATGACAAAATATGCTCGTCACCTTAAACGAATTTGAAGCAAAAAAACAAATTTAGAGGAGAAAATTAGGCTATAAAAATTAAAGAAATGAATATAAATATTATTAAGATATTGTTTTATATATTTTTATCTTGAAATATTTTGCTAAAATTTAGTTATTTATCACTGTAGTAAATTACAGTGATAAATGAATTTCAACTTATGATTTTGAACGTGGCTTGACCACAATTGCACAACCTTTGAACTGTGCAGCTTGCACAATTGCATCCTGCTGACCTAATAAGTTAGCGAGCTCGGTGTTCTTGGTGTTCATCGACTGGCCCATATTTAATGAGATTGTTGGCGAAATTCCCCAACCACCGCCTCTTGCCCAACCACCACCAAGTCCAATACCGACACCAACCCCAGTACGTTTAGGTGTCTGCACACCATTATCGATGTATTGTTGAATACGATTATATTCAGCTTGCAACTGTTGGCAGTTTAAAGCTTGGTACTGAGTTGGTGAAACATAAGACGGCTTAACCGTTGATGCGCAAGCACCTAATAACATACTGAGTGCTACCACAGGCATCCAATATAAGCGTTTCATAAGATTCTCTTATTTTTTTGATTCAATCTCACCAAATAAAGTGACGTAAGCTAAGGTCAACTTATGTTCTGATGCCAAGTGAATCAAGGGTAAATTCTTTTGATGTGATTCTTTCATCAACACGGATGGCGGTAACATGCTTTCTAAAACAGGCAAACCTTCATCTTTTAATTGCTGAACCACTTCACGCGGTAACTTTGCTTGAGACTGGAATTGATTTACGACGATTCCTTCAATCTCCAAGCGATCATTATGATCATCTTGGGTTTCGAGTACATTTTCAATCAAAGTTTGTAACGCGCGTTTTGAGAAGACATCACAATCGAAAGGAATCAATACTCGGTCTGCTGAAATTAATGCTGATAATGTAAAAAAGTTAAACGCTGGAGGAGTATCAATAAAAATACGGTCATAACGCGCACTTAGTGATTGGATTGAGTCACGTAACTTATAAATTTTGTGCTTACTTTCTAATGCATGCTCCAAAGCACCAAGACTTGGACTTGCAGGAATCACATCTAAGTTTTCAAAAGATGAGCGATGAACGTAACTTTCTAAACCCTTACCACGTGGTGCTTTCAAAATGGAACCAATTGCATTACCAATCAGGCCCTTTTGCTGCGTGCTTCCCAAAATATCTTCAAAGAAATTTTCAATGTTTGGCTCTAGTGCTGCTTTGTCAGCAGAATATGTTGCATCTTCACCTAAAAGGTACTGGCTTGAATTTGCTTGTGGGTCAAGATCAATCACCAAAGTTCTTAAACCTTGCTTAGCACTAATTGCAGCTAAGTTGACTGTAATACTTGATTTCCCTACACCACCTTTTTGGTTAAATACCACACGAGTTAACATGATTTCCCTCTACAAGATTTTTGTAAACTGCACGCAGTTTAACCTAGTGCAAAAACAATTACTAAAACAATGTCAAACAATTACTAAAACAATGTCAAACAATTACGTAAAAACAGGTTTAATGATGACTAAGCCAATAATACCAACCAATGCCACTGTACCGACCAACAAACCTGCACGGCGCTGTTGTAACAACACGCTGTTATCTTTTTTATAAATTTTGATTAAAGATGACCAAAGTACAAAAAAGAGAATCACTTTGGCATAAAACCAAGGCGCAACCTCAAAGTTTTTCATCACCACTAAAATAGCACCTGTCACAATAATCAGCGTCAATGATAAATGTTGTAAGCCGACGAGTGCTTTAAATCCTTTTGGATTTGGCTGCTGATCCTGAACACCAACAAATAAAGTCGCTGCACGAAAAACAAAAGCAATAATCAGCAAACTTACAGCGGACATATGAATAATTTTGGTGAGTAAATGTGCGTCCATGATCCATCCTTAATTTTTAGGTGCGTGTGCACATTCAGGACTGGCTGGCGCTTGACCTTCCCATTCACTAGCAACGTAAGCATGAATTGCTAAAGCATGAATTTTACCAGGACTCATTAGTTCAGCAGCCACAGCATAGACTTTTTGATGACGCTGTACTAAACGTAAACCCTGAAACTCCTCACTAACCACAATCACTTTAAAATGTGATTCTTTTCCTGGGAAATAGCCTCCATGTCCAGCCGACTCATTCAGTACTTCCAAATGGGTCGGTATTAATGTTTGCAAACGCTCAATCAACTGTTGCTCTAATTTCATCAGCCACTCTATAAAGTCAGATTGTGATAGTGCCTTAGTATACATGACCCTAGATGAAGAGAAAATTTTGTACAAAATTTTGCCTTTTAACTTTTTTAATCGCAGAAATGCTTTAATTTTATGCAATTAATTAATTTATTTGCATAAAGTTGTTGACCCTTGTTTTGCTTAATGTATTATAAGCGGCACGCGGGAATAGCTCAGTTGGTAGAGCATAACCTTGCCAAGGTTGGGGTCGCGAGTTCGAGTCTCGTTTCCCGCTCCAGTTTGGTTTTTTAAGTGTAAGTTTTAGTAAAAACTGCTCAATATGCGGGAATAGCTCAGTTGGTAGAGCATAACCTTGCCAAGGTTGGGGTCGCGAGTTCGAGTCTCGTTTCCCGCTCCAAATTTAAAAGGCCCTAGTCGAAAGATTAGGGCTTTTTTCTTGTTGATTTTATTATATTTTTGAAAATTCCGCCTTCCTTTGTGATTCAATTCAATAAAAAATATTCTTAATGTAATTTGTATTTTGTGACCAAGATGTGACCATGGCGTGCCCACGACAATAAAAATGGTCTTAATTGATATCAAATGCTCTCATTTCATCACTACTTTTTAGCCCCCTCAGAGCTTTTTTGGCTGTAAAAAACACCAAACTCTTTTCAAAGCACAGTGTTTTTTACCAATCGTTCAATAATTTGTGACCATTTTACTTTTTGATGTGACCATTTGTGACCAAACTAGTCATTATCATTTTGATTATTATCAATTTTCTTAAAAATCAATAAATCACCCACTCCCACATCTAATGCAATACAAATTTTATCAATGGTTTCAAAATCAATCCGTACAGATTCATCATTATAAAGTTTGTGCAAAGTAGATTTATTAATTCCAGTACTTCTTACCAAATCAGCAACCTTAAGTTTCCTTTCTGCTAATAAAACTGCCAAGTTTGAAATAATCATAAAATTTCCTACTTAAATCATAAAAAGTACTTGCAACAACATAAAAATATGATAATTTATGTCTTAGGAATAATTTTTCCTAGTTACCTAGTAAAAAATATGAGGCTCTATTATGTCATATACCTATCTCACAGCCCAGCAACTGGCTGAAAAAATCCAGTACGACGCTCGTACTATTCGCAACCAGCTAAAGGACAGTGTCTTTATCGAAGGTGTTCACTACATCCGTCCTTTTGGTGGTCGCAAAATTCTTTTTGTTTGGGAACGCATTGAAACTGAAATGCTTAAATTCACTGGTTTAAGCATGGATGCCCTGCAATAAGGCTTAGGAGGTTTAACTGATGGCTACCATCCGAGAACGAAGTGGCAAACTGATTGCCGATTTTCGCTACATGGGCATTCGTTGCAGAGAAACAACTAGTCTTGAAGACAATGCCTATAATCGTCGTATTTTGAAAAAACGTCTCGAGCAGCTAGAGGCGGAAATTACTTTGGGAACCTTTGAATACGAAAAGTACTTTCCAAAAAGCAACCGTGTTGAGGAGTTTAAGGAAAAAAGAAGTCAGCAAATTGCTGTACAGACCAAAGTTCCTCTTTTTAAAGAGTTTACTGAATTGTGGTTAAAGCAGAAACAAGTTGAATGGAGAACCTCATACCAGCAAAAGGTTTCAATTGTGATCAAAAACTATTTGATTCCTGCTTTTGGTAATCAGGTTCTCTCGAAAATCAAGAAGTCAGACTTGCTGAACTTCCGTGCCTCTCTCGCCAAAGTGACTCACGGAAAAGATCAGACAAGTCTGAAAGCATCGAGAATCAATCAAATCATGACGCCTTTACGTATGATACTCAATGATGCGGCTGAACGATACGAGTTTGAGTCGCCTTATAAAAATATTAACAATCTGAAGGAAAGCAAGATTGAAGTCACACCTTTTTCTCTGGAAGAGGTGCATAAAATTCTTACCACAGTGCGTGAAGACTTCCGCCCCTATTACACCATTCGCTTTTTTACGGGTATGCGTACCAGTGAAATCGATGGTCTGCAATGGAAAAATATCGACTTACAGCGTCGTGAAATCCATATCAGAGAAGCGTTAGTGAATGGTGTGCTTGGCGGAACCAAAACTTATGGTTCTGACCGCACGATCCAGATGAATGACCGCGTTTACCAAGCTTTTCTGCAACAGAAAAGCTTAAATAACGGTAAATCAGAGTTTGTTTTCTGCAATCGTGATGGTGGACCTCTCGATTACCGTCTGGTGAATAAACGTGTCTGGCATCCGATCTTGCGCTTTCTAGGATTGAAGTCTAGAAGAGCCTACCAAACACGTCATACAGCAGCAACTCTATGGCTGTCAGCAGGAGAAAATCCGGAATGGATCGCACGTCAATTGGGACATTCAACGACTGAAATGCTATTCCGGGTCTATAGCCGTTACATCCCCAATGTTACGCGCCGCGATGGCAGTGCATTTGAAGCCATGCTGGAAAAACTAAATACAGAGGAGCTTGCCCATGAATAGTAAAGCTTTCTTTGGTGGTGTGGTCGTCAGCCCTGAAGCAGATATGGTCGCTCGTGAATTAATCCATGAGCTACACATTCCCAAACTGCACAATCTGGCCTTTTTGCTGGAAATCAATAAATGCTTCGATGATCACCAAGCATTAAGACTCTGGCTACAGCGAATGCTGGATGAAGGGCAAGCTCATTACGATGACTTGGCTCAACAGGCCCGTCTCCGCTTAATGAGTCTCGCTCACTCATAAAACGAACATAAAAGGTCATCAAATCGATGACCTTAGCCCCTTTATACCTATAAAAAGGTGAACATATGAATAAAGATATTTCAATTTGGATGCCACTCTATATTGGCGACCTACAGGCGAAATTTGCACGAATGACAGCAGAACAAATTGGTGCGGCACTGCTGTTAATGATGGATTTCTGGAAAAATGGTGCCATTCCTCATGATTTAGCAACAGTATGCAGCATCACGAAATTACCGCAGCACACCAAGGCTAAAACTTTGTTAAATACGCTGATGGCCCTAGAATTGTTTGAAGTCGAGTCTGAGCAGATTCATTCAAATTTCTTAAGCAGTTTAAAAAGCCAGGCATTGCAAAATCAGCAAATGAAATCTGATAAAGCTAAAAATGCAGCTCAAGCACGTTGGGGGAAATCCGCTAGTAATGCTCAAGCATCAACCAAGCAACGAAAAGTAAATGCTCAAGCAACTCCTGAGAAGAGCTCGAGTATTACTCAAGCCATGCTTGAATCATGCCCTTCATCTTCATCTTCATCTTCATCTTCATCTTCATCTTCAAATTTTGAAGAAAAAAATGAGAGTTTTTTAGAAAATTCAAAGTGGATTTAGGAGATCAGTCATGAATACCATGCTTAAGACACTCCAGTTTCGCGCAGAAACAACGGAAACACTTTGCGCTACCCATCATATACCCCTGATGGAAATTGCAGGTCACAGGCTCTGTAAATTGTGTGCCAAAGAAACCGTCCATCACTCAAATGTAGCCTATGAGGATGAACTGCAACAGCGATTGCTAGAACAGAAAATCAAAAACTCAGGGCTCAATAAACGCTATCTGGACCGTGGCTTCAAGAATTTTGTAGTTGCATGTCCTGCTCAAGACAATGCCATCAAACTATGTCAGGCTTTTGCGCAGCAGATTATTTCTGGTTACAATCCGAACATGTTGATGATTGGTACACCGGGTACAGGTAAAACCCATCTGAGCGCATCAATTATTCGCAACATTCTGCATAACAGTACAAAGTCTGCACGCTACTATACCAGTGCAGAAATTGCTCAAAAAATGATGGATACCTGGTCAGATACTTCACGCTCTGAGAAAGAAGTCATCGACCATTTCTCCAGTTTTGATTTATTAGTGATTGATGAATATGGCCTGCATGACCGGCATGAAAAACGCCTAGAGATGGTACATAAGGTTCTATATAGCCGTTATGACAATATGAAATCTACCCTGCTGATTTCCAATTTCACAGTCCAAAATATGCAGCGGGATTTAGGTGTAAGATTATGGTCTCGGTTACATGAGAACCATTTGATTGTAGTGCCGTGTTATTGGGATGACCGACGAATTAGCGGATAATCGCAACTCTCACTTAAGCCAATTATCTCACTGAAATAATTGGCTTTTATTACAAGAATTACTTACAGAATATCTCGCTTGCATAAGTATAACTGAAAATAATACTTCTAAGCTGCCTATACGGCAGTGGACGGCATGTCTCAATCAGCATTAGCAAAAAAGGCTTTCTAAGCTGCCTATATGGCAGTGAACTTGTTGGTGTGTTATCAGGTGGAATAGTATCATTTCTAAGCTGCCTGTATGGCAGTGAACCTATACACCAGTAGAAACGTATTATTCAGCATTTTCTAAGCTGCCTGTATGGCAGTGAACACAAAGCTGAGTTTAATTTTTCAGTATCAACTTTTCTAAGCTGCCTGTATGGCAGTGAACACTCACCATCTTTATGGAAGCCTGCAAACACATTTCTAAGCTGCCTGTATGGCAGTGAACTCAAAGAGCTTGCAAACTCGATCTGGTCGCAATTTCTAAGCTGCCTGTATGGCAGTGAACTTGGAAGCGATTGGGCATTACTTGTTGGGTAATTTCTAAGCTGCCTGTATGGCAGTGAACGATCAACCCATGTGCCATCTTCTAATTTTGTTTTTCTAAGCTGCCTGTATGGCAGTGAACAAGGTCTCGAAGTTGGGGTAGGGTGAGTTCTTTTTCTAAGCTGCCTGTATGGCAGTGAACTGATGTTCGCAGTTTTCGGATTGCTATTTATCTTTCTAAGCTGCCTGTATGGCAGTGAACGAAAAGCATTTGCAGCTGAAACCAAAGCACGTTTTCTAAGCTGCCTGTATGGCAGTGAACTTTTAGTTTCAAGCCCTGATTTAACAGCAACATTTCTAAGCTGCCTGTATGGCAGTGAACCAGTTAATGCATATTTAGAGAATATTCGTTACTTTCTAAGCTGCCTGTATGGCAGTGAACGTGGGAAATGGTATTGGTTATTGCCAATACAATTTTCTAAGCTGCCTGTATGGCAGTGAACACAACAGCCCGATAATTGGTATGGACCAGTGATTTCTAAGCTGCCTGTATGGCAGTGAACTGTTGCATTTGATTACTGGTACACCTGGTGCATTTCTAAGCTGCCTGTATGGCAGTGAACGGCTTTTTGCTGCATTAGAGCGACGATATTCATTTCTAAGCTGCCTGTATGGCAGTGAACAAATACTTTTTACAATCGGAACATATTTATTATTTCTAAGCTGCCTGTATGGCAGTGAACTTTACGAAAAAGATGGGAAGAAATTCGATATTTTTCTAAGCTGCCTGTATGGCAGTGAACGTTTAAGACAATATTTAACACGAAATTTGTAATTTCTAAGCTGCCTGTATGGCAGTGAACAAGCTGAACATATCCGCGACCATAATATAAATTTTCTAAGCTGCCTGTATGGCAGTGAACAAAATGTGCGTCAATCTACACATGGATGAATTTTTCTAAGCTGCCTGTATGGCAGTGAACATGGCGCGTCAGTTTATCCGAATTGGTCAACATTTCTAAGCTGCCTGTATGGCAGTGAACCTGCTTTGCTTACAATTGTTTGTACTTTTTTATTTCTAAGCTGCCTGTATGGCAGTGAACACTGGCGAACCAAGCCGCGGCGATGCGTAAGTTTTCTAAGCTGCCTGTATGGCAGTGAACGGCTTTAAAAAACTTGCATCATTAATCAAATATTTCTAAGCTGCCTGTATGGCAGTGAACACAACAAAATACGTATTTAATGCGATGGAAACTTTCTAAGCTGCCTGTATGGCAGTGAACAACCAGCACCACAGCCGATCCGCACAATCAATTTTCTAAGCTGCCTGTATGGCAGTGAACATTTAGTTTTTCGTGGACCATCTTTAGACAAATTTCTAAGCTGCCTGTATGGCAGTGAACGCGACTTTAACAAGGCTATTGGAAAGCTTGGTTTTCTAAGCTGCCTGTATGGCAGTGAACGTTTCATTTTTATTCCCTGTAGTTTCGGTAAATTTTCTAAGCTGCCTGTATGGCAGTGAACTGTATGGTCTTTCAGGTGGTTCAGGTTTTTTGTTTCTAAGCTGCCTGTATGGCAGTGAACCTGACCGTGAACTCGCCGTCGCCACTGGTCCCTTTCTAAGCTGCCTGTATGGCAGTGAACTATTATTCCAATCAATAGAGCCATTTTCAATTTTTCTAAGCTGCCTGTATGGCAGTGAACTGCTCTAAATCGCTCTAGCTGCTTAATTGTAGTTTCTAAGCTGCCTGTATGGCAGTGAACCTGCTTTTCTTACAATTGTGTGTACTTTCTTAGTTTCTAAGCTGCCTGTATGGCAGTGAACGGATGCTCTAATTCTCCCGTTTATAATCATACTTTCTAAGCTGCCTGTATGGCAGTGAACCAGATATATCTTTAAGCTTCCCTGCTTTCTGTTTTCTAAGCTGCCTGTATGGCAGTGAACTCAAGCCAGCAATTATTGCATCTGCATATATTTTTCTAAGCTGCCTGTATGGCAGTGAATACCCAACTTATCTAGGCTTGTTAAGTATCTCATTTCTAAGCTGCCTGTATGGCAGTGAACTAATCCCTTTTTCTAGCTCCAATGTTTACATGTTTCTAAGCTGCCTGTATGGCAGTGAACATTTGTTGTGTAATTGTCCAACCGCCTAAAGATTTCTAAGCTGCCTGTATGGCAGTGAACATTAAAAACCTCAAAAAGTGCTCGGATGACGATTTCTAAGCTGCCTGTATGGCAGTGAACCCCCAAGGATCGGAGTCGTTACACGGCCATGCTTTCTAAGCTGCCTGTATGGCAGTGAACGTGGCTTTGACATAGCTTTTAGTATTGTTTTATTTCTAAGCTGCCTGTATGGCAGTGAACAAGCAAGTACCGATACAATGACAAGCTTTTTTTTTCTAAGCTGCCTGTATGGCAGTGAACATCGAGCCACAAAAAATCATAATCACTGATGATTTCTAAGCTGCCTGTATGGCAGTGAACACGCTAGCAGCTTGTGAACCTACAACTTGATTTTTCTAAGCTGCCTGTATGGCAGTGAACTGGCTGGAGTTTTAGGCGGTGCAGCAATTACATTTCTAAGCTGCCTGTATGGCAGTGAACTGAAATTATGTCAGATTCACGACTGATCAACTTTTCTAAGCTGCCTGTATGGCAGTGAACTATTAGGAAATAGGGTATGAGATCAATGGTTATTTCTAAGCTGCCTGTATGGCAGTGAACGGGTAGAACAACTCACTATAAATGATTTGTTCTTTCTAAGCTGCCTGTATGGCAGTGAACAACAACCTCCCTCGCCTTATCAATACCATGCTTTTCTAAGCTGCCTGTATGGCAGTGAACAGTTGTTACCAGGTCGTAACGGTATTGATGAATTTCTAAGCTGCCTGTATGGCAGTGAACGTTGATTTTGGGATTGAGCAAAATAGTTAAACTTTCTAAGCTGCCTGTATGGCAGTGAACTATATCAAATCACTTTTACGACTGACGATGATTTTCTAAGCTGCCTGTATGGCAGTGAACTAAGTATTATGCATACACTCAACAAGGTACTATTTCTAAGCTGCCTGTATGGCAGTGAACTAAGACTTAGCAAAGCTACTTTAAGACAATATTTTCTAAGCTGCCTGTATGGCAGTGAACAATCAGGTGCATTAAAAGCAGCAGCTCGTTTTTTTCTAAGCTGCCTGTATGGCAGTGAACTTTGTGATCGAAATGTTGCTCATGATATTCAATTTCTAAGCTGCCTGTATGGCAGTGAACTGCAGCCCAAGTCATTAGTTGCTGACCTGCATTTTCTAAGCTGCCTGTATGGCAGTGAACGGTCAGGTTTGCTTAGGGTGAATTGATAACCATTTCTAAGCTGCCTGTATGGCAGTGAACATTTGATGTAGGTGAATCAACATTGATTGTTGTTTCTAAGCTGCCTGTATGGCAGTGAACGATCAATCGATATGATGTCGTAAAACTGACTTTTTCTAAGCTGCCTGTATGGCAGTGAACCAACATATGCAGGAAGTACAGCAACAGTTTTTTTTCTAAGCTGCCTGTATGGCAGTGAACGCTATGAAGCAAGAGACGACTACACACCCTTCTTTCTAAGCTGCCTGTATGGCAGTGAACATAAACAACCGCTAAAAACACGATGATTGACATTTCTAAGCTGCCTGTATGGCAGTGAACCCACCATATACATCTAGTCAATATTTTTGGTTTTTCTAAGCTGCCTGTATGGCAGTGAACCACAAACTTTGAAAGCCCATTCACAGAAGACATTTCTAAGCTGCCTGTATGGCAGTGAACTCAGCAATGTAACAAACAGTGCCCTCACTTGAGTTTCTAAGCTGCCTGTATGGCAGTGAACCTGCTTCAAATTCGATTGCACCAATACCTAAATTTCTAAGCTGCCTGTATGGCAGTGAACTACTTCGTAATCTTCCCGTAAATTACTTGATATTTCTAAGCTGCCTGTATGGCAGTGAACTAGCAGACTCGTAGTATTGATACAGTCGTTTATTTCTAAGCTGCCTGTATGGCAGTGAACGGTTTTGAGCAAATGTTGTTTTACCCATTGATTTTCTAAGCTGCCTGTATGGCAGTGAACGATAAACAACAACTTGATACTTATCTTCCAGATTTCTAAGCTGCCTGTATGGCAGTGAACCTTCTTTTGGACAAGCAGTTGGGGAAACATTATTTCTAAGCTGCCTGTATGGCAGTGAACTTATTCCAAGTGATAAAGCCAAGCATTGGAAGTTTCTAAGCTGCCTGTATGGCAGTGAACATTGGGGCAATGTTCAGCGCTGCGGATCAATTTTTTCTAAGCTGCCTGTATGGCAGTGAACTGATCAATTTCCCTATCACTTTAACTGACTGGTTTTCTAAGCTGCCTGTATGGCAGTGAACTCATAGAACAAATAGATATAGGTAATCAGAGATTTCTAAGCTGCCTGTATGGCAGTGAACTGTTTGTTGCCGTTGGTGACGATTTCCATATCTTTCTAAGCTGCCTGTATGGCAGTGAACTTTAACCCTTTCAACGTAACCAATGTCGACAATTTCTAAGCTGCCTGTATGGCAGTGAACCAGCAGAAACGTTAGCAATATCCTGTCCCCAATTTCTAAGCTGCCTGTATGGCAGTGAACGCCTACATGGGTGATGAATATGCTAGCTATTTTTTCTAAGCTGCCTGTATGGCAGTGAACGGAAATAATTTATTTAATAAAATATCCAAAAATTTCTAAGCTGCCTGTATGGCAGTGAACAGATGTTGCGTTCTACTGGAGTCATTTCAATTTTTCTAAGCTGCCTGTATGGCAGTGAACAAGAAAGCTGCTTTGACCCACTTAAAGACAACTTTCTAAGCTGCCTGTATGGCAGTGAACCATAGGGATCAGTTTTATCACATTTAGGAGGATTTCTAAGCTGCCTGTATGGCAGTGAACACCTTCGCATCTATGAAGACATTGCACCTATATTTCTAAGCTGCCTGTATGGCAGTGAACCATCCTCAGTTTATTGGGGTTCAACATTTAAATTTCTAAGCTGCCTGTATGGCAGTGAACGTGTGCGCTGAATTTTGACATCCTCAATTTGATTTCTAAGCTGCCTGTATGGCAGTGAACTGCCTGCAACACGTTCTTGGTGGTCATTTAAATTTCTAAGCTGCCTGTATGGCAGTGAACTTGCCAAGCATGCCAACTGAACTTTTTATAAATTTCTAAGCTGCCTGTATGGCAGTGAACTCAATGCCAACGGTGAAAAAAAGATGATGTATTTTCTAAGCTGCCTGTATGGCAGTGAACACACCGTGGTTAAACTGGTCGAGTATTTTAAGTTTCTAAGCTGCCTGTATGGCAGTGAACCGTTTCGGTCGTGTTAATTCTGTTGCTCGTTGTTTCTAAGCTGCCTGTATGGCAGTGAACAATAATCGGGCTGTAACCCTCCAACATATACATTTCTAAGCTGCCTGTATGGCAGTGAACGGCAACGAAACCGACTGCATTTTAATTTGTGATTTCTAAGCTGCCTGTATGGCAGTGAACTATATGACACTAACCAAAAACGTGCTTATGAATTTCTAAGCTGCCTGTATGGCAGTGAACCATTTTAGTTTTTACAAGTTTTTTAGCGCTCATTTCTAAGCTGCCTGTATGGCAGTGAACCGAGTGCGTCTACAGGCTTGAAATCAATCACTTTTCTAAGCTGCCTGTATGGCAGTGAACTTAATATTATTCAGCAGAAGCCTAAAGGCACTTTTCTAAGCTGCCTGTATGGCAGTGAACTACCTTAGCCATTTCAGGCGCAATACGGTCTATTTCTAAGCTGCCTGTATGGCAGTGAACAAAGCGATATTGCGGTACTCAATAAAGATCATTTTCTAAGCTGCCTGTATGGCAGTGAACGATAAATATCTAAGATGAGCCGATCCATTTGATTTCTAAGCTGCCTGTATGGCAGTGAACTGCTAACTCAATATTTAAGAGATTTTTTCGGGTTTCTAAGCTGCCTGTATGGCAGTGAACCTACAGATGGCACAACCGCAATTACTGCTGTTTTTCTAAGCTGCCTGTATGGCAGTGAACTTGGACCATACTTCCCATGAATCGACCATACATTTTCTAAGCTGCCTGTATGGCAGTGAACTCTTTGGTTTTGCATCCCCAAGCATAGACATATTTCTAAGCTGCCTGTATGGCAGTGAACATATTGATGTAGTCGCTATACAAAAAGAATTATTTCTAAGCTGCCTGTATGGCAGTGAACTTGAAGCATACGAAAAAGTTGCATTGGTTGAATTTCTAAGCTGCCTGTATGGCAGTGAACCAGGATTGGTATCACTCCTTCCATTCGTGAATTTTCTAAGCTGCCTGTATGGCAGTGAACAGCCCAACGTCCCGCAGTTCCGCTACCGTTCGTTTCTAAGCTGCCTGTATGGCAGTGAACTGACGACCTTATTTATTTTTATGCTAGATCATTTTCTAAGCTGCCTGTATGGCAGTGAACCCGATGCTTCGTTCACAAACGAAAGGTTTTTATTTCTAAGCTGCCTGTATGGCAGTGAACTACCACCTAAGCGAATGGATTGCATGGTGATTTTTCTAAGCTGCCTGTATGGCAGTGAACACCGTGCTACCAATACAAGTGCTGCTATTGCATTTCTAAGCTGCCTGTATGGCAGTGAACGGGTTATAGGTAACAGCTTGCATTCTATTATCGTTTCTAAGCTGCCTGTATGGCAGTGAACATTTCATCATCAAATGGTTTATTAGGGTTATATTTCTAAGCTGCCTGTATGGCAGTGAACCCTAACTTATGAAGTAACAGCAAAGCCAGTTTTTTCTAAGCTGCCTGTATGGCAGTGAACATAAAGACATAGAACAAAAAACCGATGAAGAATTTCTAAGCTGCCTGTATGGCAGTGAACAATAAAGTATCTATAGGAAAGGCGCAGTAATGTTTCTAAGCTGCCTGTATGGCAGTGAACAAGTACAGCTTTTCAGAGGTGAGGGCGGTGTCTTTCTAAGCTGCCTGTATGGCAGTGAACATATTCAATATTCGGGGCACGATTGCCACACTTTTCTAAGCTGCCTGTATGGCAGTGAACCCTGATTAGGCTGCTGTCTGAAGTAGTCAAATTTTCTAAGCTGCCTGTATGGCAGTGAACCCTGATTAGGCTGCTGTCTGAAGTAGTCAAATTTTCTAAGCTGCCTGTATGGCAGTGAACATTCAATATCCATCCTCCCCTCCGTTGTGGTCTTTCTAAGCTGCCTGTATGGCAGTGAACTACAGTGATAAGGCAAGGGATACAAATAAAGATTTCTAAGCTGCCTGTATGGCAGTGAACCCGCTCTTGAAAGGTTAATGTGTTCGATCCTATTTCTAAGCTGCCTGTATGGCAGTGAACCTTCGCAAGTTGCAAAAGTTCTTGCTCGTGGTTTTCTAAGCTGCCTGTATGGCAGTGAACTCTCTCTATAACATTTCCTATTTTCTGTAATTTTTCTAAGCTGCCTGTATGGCAGTGAACGGTAAACGCTTTTTGTGGGTATCAATAGTTGTTTTCTAAGCTGCCTGTATGGCAGTGAACTATGAAATTGGTTCAGGTCACGAATTAAAAACTTTCTAAGCTGCCTGTATGGCAGTGAACTAAGTGCAAACTTGCAAGCAGGCGCTCAAGTATTTCTAAGCTGCCTGTATGGCAGTGAACTTGCATCAATTGATGAAGCAGCATTAGCCATTTTTCTAAGCTGCCTGTATGGCAGTGAACCCATTTGAAACTCCAAAAACTAAGCCCCGTCATTTCTAAGCTGCCTGTATGGCAGTGAACTTTCAAAAACTACTGCTCAGAGCATCCCGAATTTTCTAAGCTGCCTGTATGGCAGTGAACTACAGTGATAAGGCAAGGGATACAAATAAAGATTTCTAAGCTGCCTGTATGGCAGTGAACCCGCTCTTGAAAGGTTAATGTGTTCGATCCTATTTCTAAGCTGCCTGTATGGCAGTGAACTTTGCAGAAGTATTCGATGCTGAACTAGATAATTTCTAAGCTGCCTGTATGGCAGTGAACTTGTGAAGTCTGTAGCAGCTGCTGGCCAATCATTTCTAAGCTGCCTGTATGGCAGTGAACGGTAGTACGGTTGAACCGCATGGGGGTAGTACTTTCTAAGCTGCCTGTATGGCAGTGAACGATAGAGGTTTTTCCTGTTGATTAAACTTGTGTTTCTAAGCTGCCTGTATGGCAGTGAACATTCTGAAAAAGAAAAAGAACAGGGCGCTATTTTTCTAAGCTGCCTGTATGGCAGTGAACGAGATCTGAACGACTGATTCACCGTTTACAACTTTCTAAGCTGCCTGTATGGCAGTGAACGTGTAACAAGAGAATCTCGAATGTATGAACTATTTCTAAGCTGCCTGTATGGCAGTGAACCCAATATTCGTGGACATTCTGAATTAACAGATTTTCTAAGCTGCCTGTATGGCAGTGAACTGCTGATTTAATCTTCATGCTTCGTAACAACGTTTCTAAGCTGCCTGTATGGCAGTGAACAATTTGAAATCGGGGAGTCCACGCTTTCTAATTTTCTAAGCTGCCTGTATGGCAGTGAACGTTGATAAACCTGATGGATAAGTCCGCATAACTTTCTAAGCTGCCTGTATGGCAGTGAACAGATTTATTTCATGCACTTCAACAAGTGTAAATTTCTAAGCTGCCTGTATGGCAGTGAACCACCTTTGAAAGCTTTTGCTCTTTGAAGTAGTTTTCTAAGCTGCCTGTATGGCAGTGAACATTAGGACTGGTGTAATCTTCGGGATAGTCTATTTCTAAGCTGCCTGTATGGCAGTGAACACTGCCCCTCATATACAGGCGTTGCAGCAATATTTCTAAGCTGCCTGTATGGCAGTGAACTAAGATCCTAGCAGAGCAATATAACTTGATTATTTCTAAGCTGCCTGTATGGCAGTGAACTTGAGCGTCGTACAGATCAACGATTTGCAAGTTTTCTAAGCTGCCTGTATGGCAGTGAACAAGTGGAAAGGTGAATACTTTTGCATTCGCACTTTCTAAGCTGCCTGTATGGCAGTGAACCATCGGTGCAGCTGAACGCTTGGATGCTATGTTTTCTAAGCTGCCTGTATGGCAGTGAACAGGAAGAGGCTTTTAGAAGCGCATCTACAGTATTTCTAAGCTGCCTGTATGGCAGTGAACGAGCAATTGATGGGACTTTGATCGTTCAGCAATTTCTAAGCTGCCTGTATGGCAGTGAACACGACCTGTACTTGGATTTCAGCTATCAGTACTTTCTAAGCTGCCTGTATGGCAGTGAACCAATGGCGGTTTTTTTATGTCTGGAGAAAATATTTCTAAGCTGCCTGTATGGCAGTGAACATTCTGAAGTAATTAAAAAGCCCTCTGAGTGATTTCTAAGCTGCCTGTATGGCAGTGAACATGTTCACAAAAGCAACAGGGCTAAAAATTGATTTCTAAGCTGCCTGTATGGCAGTGAACGTCTTTTCTTGACTATGAAGATCGAGATTTATTTTCTAAGCTGCCTGTATGGCAGTGAACGTTACATTAATTCTCAAGTAATATCTCAAATGTTTCTAAGCTGCCTGTATGGCAGTGAACACGAAAACATACTTGCGAAATCACTGATAATGTTTCTAAGCTGCCTGTATGGCAGTGAACAGTGATCAATATCAATCCTGATAATCGTGGATTTTCTAAGCTGCCTGTATGGCAGTGAACAAGCCGCAGATCCATAATTGAACCTGTCATAATTTCTAAGCTGCCTGTATGGCAGTGAACCCTTACGTTGGACCATACCTTGCACCCGTTATTTTCTAAGCTGCCTGTATGGCAGTGAACGCAGGGTTGAAGCAAATGGAATGGCTGATGCTTTTCTAAGCTGCCTGTATGGCAGTGAACATGAAAATGGCGATCCTGTTTTAAATGAAAATTTTCTAAGCTGCCTGTATGGCAGTGAACTTTAAGAAAATTACACGTCATCACGACTATTTTTTCTAAGCTGCCTGTATGGCAGTGAACCTCCGCCAGCGAATGTTGTAGTTACTGCTAGATTTCTAAGCTGCCTGTATGGCAGTGAACGTTGTTTTGCCTGAAATGAAAGCAGATATGGATTTCTAAGCTGCCTGTATGGCAGTGAACGAAACATTCGGCAAATGATGTTTAACAAAGATTTTCTAAGCTGCCTGTATGGCAGTGAACGTAAAACAGCTAGTGTTCAGACCGAGACAAATTTTCTAAGCTGCCTGTATGGCAGTGAACCTTTACTAGGTAAAGTGGTTAGCGCTTTACTATTTCTAAGCTGCCTGTATGGCAGTGAACTATTTAAAATTGCATATTCAGTGACATTTATTTTTCTAAGCTGCCTGTATGGCAGTGAACGCATTTCTTCAGTTGTTGAAGTAACCGAAATATTTCTAAGCTGCCTGTATGGCAGTGAACTTCTGTTTTGTAGGCGTTGTAGGCGTCTAATATTTCTAAGCTGCCTGTATGGCAGTGAACGGCATACTCACTTTATGATCTGATCATTTGTATTTCTAAGCTGCCTGTATGGCAGTGAACATAATAACTGTTGCTTTGCCGATGGATAGCTTTTTCTAAGCTGCCTGTATGGCAGTGAACGGGTCGCATAGATTACCTTTTCTTTTTCTGTTTTTCTAAGCTGCCTGTATGGCAGTGAACATTTGGTGAATATAAGATTTTCATGTGGTACATTTCTAAGCTGCCTGTATGGCAGTGAACGTTTTAATTAATTTTTTGACTGCTTTGTACTATTTCTAAGCTGCCTGTATGGCAGTGAACCCAGAGTGATAAATCACAAAGGTTTTTAAATCTTTCTAAGCTGCCTGTATGGCAGTGAACTAATTACTCGCATTGCGAAGTGGTTAGAGCAATTTCTAAGCTGCCTGTATGGCAGTGAACGTTCAATCCATAATCCGTGAATCAAGCCGTTTTTTCTAAGCTGCCTGTATGGCAGTGAACAGCATGAGCAATGACAGGGTTTGGATTGATTTTTTCTAAGCTGCCTGTATGGCAGTGAACATCGATCAATTTTATGTCACGCCATTCTACTATTTCTAAGCTGCCTGTATGGCAGTGAACTGAAATTATTTTATCTCTATATTTCCCGTTCATTTCTAAGCTGCCTGTATGGCAGTGAACAGCAACATCAAACGATTGTTGATGGCGAAATATTTCTAAGCTGCCTGTATGGCAGTGAACTCTTTTCTCCAGATAATAAAAAACCGCCAAAATTTCTAAGCTGCCTGTATGGCAGTGAACCTGCATACGCCGCAGCATTTGCGATTCAAAAATTTCTAAGCTGCCTGTATGGCAGTGAACCGCAGAAGATTATCTGATGAGTATGGTCGGGATTTCTAAGCTGCCTGTATGGCAGTGAACGTTGAATTATATAGTGGAGGATTTTGCCCATTTTTCTAAGCTGCCTGTATGGCAGTGAACGAATAAATCTGCGCAATTTATCCAAAAAGTAATTTCTAAGCTGCCTGTATGGCAGTGAACTCATTACCCTTTCGGCTGTTCTCACTAACAATTTTCTAAGCTGCCTGTATGGCAGTGAACATCAATAAGATAGAAGTCTTCATCATTAACTATTTCTAAGCTGCCTGTATGGCAGTGAACTTAGTTTTTTGGATTATGTCGACGATTACACTTTTCTAAGCTGCCTGTATGGCAGTGAACCTTTAACTGTTCAACTTTTGAAAGTGCTTTAATTTCTAAGCTGCCTGTATGGCAGTGAACTACCCATCTAATATAGCAGCTATAGTAAAGGATTTCTAAGCTGCCTGTATGGCAGTGAACTTATTGCAGCATCAATAGCACGTTTTTGGTATTTTCTAAGCTGCCTGTATGGCAGTGAACTTCTTTCATCATTCCTGACATCGAAACAATCTTTTCTAAGCTGCCTGTATGGCAGTGAACGGTTCACAAGAGTTTACAGTTCCATACATCATTTTCTAAGCTGCCTGTATGGCAGTGAACTAAGCCGTTGATTGCTGCAAATGTATCAACTGTTTCTAAGCTGCCTGTATGGCAGTGAACCAGGATTGAAAGCAAAACTTGATGAACTTCTTTTTCTAAGCTGCCTGTATGGCAGTGAACTGTAACCAAATGCATTGATAAAAGTTTGAAGTTTTCTAAGCTGCCTGTATGGCAGTGAACTAATAAATGGGATAACTTGAGAGCATCTAATATTTCTAAGCTGCCTGTATGGCAGTGAACTTATTTTGTTTTGGTGTCTATCTAGCCATAAATTTCTAAGCTGCCTGTATGGCAGTGAACGAGAAACGCAAGAATCTCAAATCTGCATCAATTTTCTAAGCTGCCTGTATGGCAGTGAACAATAACTATTGTTAATCTTGATGTTCGCAGGCTTTCTAAGCTGCCTGTATGGCAGTGAACTTTTAAGCTTGGTAAAATCAATGCCGTCCGTTTTTCTAAGCTGCCTGTATGGCAGTGAACAGCTGAACAGCTTAAAGACAATGCAACACAATTTTCTAAGCTGCCTGTATGGCAGTGAACTGAAGCACATCATGTTGCAGACCAAAACATGTTTTCTAAGCTGCCTGTATGGCAGTGAACTTAAAGATATTTTTCCTAATGCTCGTTTTATTTTTCTAAGCTGCCTGTATGGCAGTGAACTCAATGAAAACTGCCTTTTCTCCGTTCGGCTTTTTCTAAGCTGCCTGTATGGCAGTGAACAATGAAAACTGCCTTTTCTCCGTTCGGCTTTGTTTCTAAGCTGCCTGTATGGCAGTGAACAGGGTAAAACTGATTTTACAATCGACTCACTTTTTCTAAGCTGCCTGTATGGCAGTGAACGGTGCGGCGGATCAGTTTCCGCGATGGAATAATTTCTAAGCTGCCTGTATGGCAGTGAACGAAGAAGCTAGAAGTGCGGCGGATGAGTGGGATTTCTAAGCTGCCTGTATGGCAGTGAACTGATCGAGTGAATAGTGACATTGTGCTGAATTTTTCTAAGCTGCCTGTATGGCAGTGAACCCACTGAAACAAAATTAGCTGTCATTTATGGATTTCTAAGCTGCCTGTATGGCAGTGAACAAGGAAGCTGCAAAGGCTTCAATTGATGAAATTTTCTAAGCTGCCTGTATGGCAGTGAACTCAAGCATGTTACAGATACCACATATTTATGTTTTCTAAGCTGCCTGTATGGCAGTGAACTTTTCACCACAACTGGCATCACTTTTTGCAGATTTCTAAGCTGCCTGTATGGCAGTGAACTTTATACCGTTACGCCTGAACAAATTGGAACATTTCTAAGCTGCCTGTATGGCAGTGAACACTTTTAAGAATAAGAATACCTATTCTGCATATTTCTAAGCTGCCTGTATGGCAGTGAACTATTCCTTACCAATGACCGCAACGGCGATACTTTTCTAAGCTGCCTGTATGGCAGTGAACCATAATAAAAATAATAATAAAGAGGTCAGTATTTTCTAAGCTGCCTGTATGGCAGTGAACACTGTGACTCTTCTATAGCAGAGATCTATATATTTCTAAGCTGCCTGTATGGCAGTGAACCCCTTATGTCATGGGCGCATCGTGTGAAGTTTTTTCTAAGCTGCCTGTATGGCAGTGAACTAAAACAACAGATAGTTACGACTCGAACAACTTTTCTAAGCTGCCTGTATGGCAGTGAACTTCCAGAGGAAGGGAGCTGGTGGCTCGATAAATTTCTAAGCTGCCTGTATGGCAGTGAACACCATTTTCCCCCGCGCCCGCTGCCGCTAAATTTTCTAAGCTGCCTGTATGGCAGTGAACAAAAGTTTTAAGTTTGCTTTAAATTGCGCTTCTTTCTAAGCTGCCTGTATGGCAGTGAACGTTAATTGAATGAGCTGTGCAACCCGATAAGATTTCTAAGCTGCCTGTATGGCAGTGAACGCACTGTACCCGAAGCGACTGAGACAACGGATTTTCTAAGCTGCCTGTATGGCAGTGAACTGCGAGCGCAACTTGTTCTAGTGTTTCATTGTTTTCTAAGCTGCCTGTATGGCAGTGAACGCTTCTACAAGAAGTTTGGCTTTGAACATACATTTCTAAGCTGCCTGTATGGCAGTGAACTATTCATCAGAACATTCAAAACTATTTGCTCTTTTCTAAGCTGCCTGTATGGCAGTGAACTTATCAACTTTGCCTTTAGTCTTGGTTTTTGATTTCTAAGCTGCCTGTATGGCAGTGAACCACTAAATAATCCAAGCTCAATGGCAGTAGGATTTCTAAGCTGCCTGTATGGCAGTGAACATTTGTACGAATCTCTCAATCCTACAGTGAATTTTCTAAGCTGCCTGTATGGCAGTGAACAATTCTGGGCAGAACTTGTCCTCAATGGAATCTTTCTAAGCTGCCTGTATGGCAGTGAACGTGCAGCCCGATGCCATATGTACTATAACCACTTTCTAAGCTGCCTGTATGGCAGTGAACTCAGGATTGAAGAGGGTTATGCACCGATTGAGTTTCTAAGCTGCCTGTATGGCAGTGAACCTTCTCGTATGGGTCGTATTCGTGATGCATTATTTCTAAGCTGCCTGTATGGCAGTGAACCGTTACACGGTGGCATAGTTCGCCTGCACGTTTTTCTAAGCTGCCTGTATGGCAGTGAACAGTCACCTCAAATCGCTGTAGGCTTGCGATATTTTCTAAGCTGCCTGTATGGCAGTGAACAGCAATTTTAAAGCAAAAAATAAAGTTATAACAGTGATTTAACTCTTAAATCTCTCAAAAGACCCAAGTTTTAAACCACTATCATAAGCTATTGATTTTATTAAGCTGTTAAAGAGTGAAAAAATATTGGGTTAAAATTCGGGTACAGATGACACCGAACTTAATCCGTAAGTGCTAAAAATCTGAGTTTCAGATTTTTCAGCAGATTGCTTTTCAATAAAAATTTTAAAAGCATGTTTCTGACTTAATGCTAAATCTTCAGATGTACTGTCACTCAGCATATTGATATAGGGTAAATCAGTTGTTTGTACAAACTGACCATAATGTGCCAAGGCATTTTCAAAACTAAAGCGCCCTTTTCTCTCATCATGTCGTGCTAAACGGGCAGCACTACTCTTCACTTGTTTACGCTTATAGACTGCATAACCAGTAACTTTTTCTAAAGGTACTGCTTTTACAGAACTAATGTGTACATAATCCAAATAACGACTGAGCCATTTTGGCACATCCAGTTGAATTAATTCCTGTTCACTTAAGCCAAAGATACGTAGCTTTTCGCCAATAAATCCCTTCCCTTTTTGAGGATCAAAACGATAATCAGGGAATGAAAAACCTATTTTCACCTTACTGCTTTCGTCTTTTAAACCAGCCAATGCAAGATGTAGCTGTTTATAAATTTTAGACCATAAAAAGTTAATCGAGATTTCATCATCTGGCAGAAATTTTAATTCCAGATAATAATTCATTATTTATCACTCTCGCCAAATACACCACCACGAACCAAAACCGCCATTACATAATGCTGCTGTTCAAGTTCAGGTACTTTATTGTAATTAACCCAAGCATCAAACAAACTATAAAAGTCTTGTTTTTCTTTAGGCTGACGATACGCCTTACCTTCTGAAGTCACTGAACCATACGGCTCAACTGCAATCGGTTTATCTGCATTTGGATACCATATATCAATTGTGCGTAGTGCATTACCAATTTTTTGAGAATGCATACCAGCTTCGTTGTTGCCAAATGAGTATAAAGTTTTGCTTTTAGCACCTTTGGAATTACTCGTATCTAAAATGAGTTCCTGTGATGGATAGACTTCTTGTCCCTCACCTAAACGAGAAAAACCTGTCACTTTAAGTAATACATGCTCATGACCACTTAAACCTGCTTCAATCCAAGCTGAAAGCTGTTTAATTTCAGTTTGTTGATCTTGGTGTACAGTTGCTTCATTTAAACGATTTTGTAATGCATCAAAACTTAATTTTTCTGCGCTCTTACCATCAATTAAACGCTCAACTGTGACCGTAACATTTTCAGCGCCAATACGGTTACGCCATAAAAAACGACCATTGGCTAAATTCACAGCATAGCGATTCGCAAGTTCACTAAACTTATTCGCTGTTTCATAGCCTGACACCGCCGCTTCAAGGCGTTCAGCAAATGCTGCATCATTACATGCAGATGGACGACCTACATTTGGCAATACACGTAAGCTAAACGTCACGGCAACCGTATCTTTACCTTGTGGTAAAGCAGCAACATCAACCGTTTGTAAATTTGGTTTATTCACTGCTGCATTAATTGCTGCTTCATCAGTTTCTTTGCTATTTTTAGGGCGATTCGAAATCGTACCGCGCACAGATTTTGCTTGAATTAAAATTGGTGTATTACCTGTGCCTTGTGCAATCTCCACCCAATTTACGGCAAACATACGTCCATCTGATGCATCAAGATGACGGTTAAATGAAAGTACCGATGCTGTTTTTAATTTGTCATTCTTAGCCATGATTAAAATTCCTCTTCTTCTATTTCAGATTCAAATTCAAATGATTGATGGGTGTCTTCGTGTGGTAATGACGTGTCGATATCTAACTTCGGTGCAAATGGTTGAACGAGCTCATACAGCCCATTTTTAGGTTCAGTGTTGTAATTCCATAAAGTATCGACAATATTTTTAATACGATGTGGGCTTTGCCATTCACCTAAACTAATTAAGGTTTCGACAAAGGTGGCAGGATAGTCATCATGACGTAATCCTTTAATAACACCTTGAGGCTGTAAATCCGTTAAAGCTGCATAACCAATCGGTATCGGCACGAGCCAACCTTTTAAATGTTCAGGCCGTGGTCGTAACGTCCAAACACCGTCTACTGACTCTTGATCGACTGATGCTTCCTGTGCAGTACTGACAAAATTGAAGCGGTGAATGTCCAATAAAGTATCGAGTAAATCAGGACTATTTTTCTGAGTCGCTAAATATGTTGGATACTGAGCCAACCAATTTTGATGTGCCATCAAAAGCTCATGACGATGCTGTAAAGCAAAGCCTGGTAATACACTCCGACGTAGTATTTTGGTTTTATCTACCGCATCATGTTCTGACCAATTGATCAATTTAGCTTTGACACGCTTATGTGGGAAAACAGAACCACCTGCCAAACGCATGTTATAGACCAAGTGATTTAATCGATCTAACAGGCTTTGTGTCTGAGTAGATAAATCTTCATCATTGGCAGATAGATGCGGATCAAGACCATCTCCCGCCAAACCAATCACTAAACTGACTTCAAAATGTCCCTTGCCCTCTTCAATCATCGCTGGTGTAGAACCATCTGCTTTCAAGGGGTGACGAGCCAAATTCAGTTGATAAGGCGAATAGCGGAAACTATTGGTTTTGGTAATTTGTGGGTTAAATTGATGAGATATAATCCCGACACCACAACACTCAATAGATGCATATTCAGCAATTTGATTCAGCTGACGCTGTAAATGATGCATAAATCCAGTGAATGCACTCGGTGCTGGGAAGCCCCACGTTAAATGACTACTGATAATAGATGCATTTTCAACATTTAAACGTACAACATACAATGCTTTAGGATAAGTCCGATGCATTAGGCAAACTCCTCTTTCAGCAATTGTAATTTGTCACGTAAAATCAGAGACCAAGCACGGGCTTCATGATCATCTAAATCCAAAATTTTTCCTTTTTGGGTGAGGATATCATTGAGCCATTTGCCAAAGTTATAACCCACTTCAGTATGCCAATCTCGTTCACGATAGGCCTGTAACCACTCGGTTTCTTCTTCCGTCAATTCTTCGGCATCTTCTTTATCAAACAGTGCTTCTCGGTAGCCATAATCGAGCCAAAAGCTTTCTGCACGACTAAAATTAGAATCCTGTGTCCAGCCTGATGGCGCACTTTGTTGTAGTTCAAAACTCATATCAATGATGCAATCCGCCAATTTAGAGACCAAATCATCACGCTGGGAACGGAATTCATCATTATTACGACGATTTTCTTTACGATACAAAGCCACGATTTTATGCAACAAAGGCTTAATGTCTTTACGATTGCTTAAATAGGCTGTAAAAACCGAACCACGTTTTGGTAGTTCAATCTGCTGACCTTTCCAAGTTGGTGGAATAGACGGTAATAGCCACATAGAGCCACGACGGTCACTATTAAGCTGTGAAATATTTTGTGGTTTAGAACCACCAAAATTTTGTACCAATAGATTCGGGTATTCACGGCTTTCATGTGCATGATGTAATTTTTTAAACCGTGCTTCATGTAGTGCTTTACTCTCATCGCTAAACCGATCATATGAGAGCTGTTGATACGCTCGATGAACCAATGAACTCGGATATAAAATCACCAAGGTATGATATTCATCATCTTGCACAGGAAATAACACTTGTTTCGATAAACGTCCTGCATTGAGTTCTGTTGGCAACTGACTAAATGCTAAAAAACGCTCATAACGCAGTTGTGCCGTTTCAGATTTCACAGACAATGCTGTGATTAATTCCTGATCTGCATTTAACAAACGCTCTAGTAACGACGTACCTTGAAAAGATAAACGCAGCATCTTAAAGACATCGAGTACAGCTGCATTACCAATGACATCCGCATCTAGTTTGATACCTTGGGAACCCACATAGTCATGTGTTTTATCCGTATTGCTATAAAACATGGCAGATGCTTTTGAATCAGGATGATGCTGTTTCGGCGTATGAGTCGCCAAACGTAATTGGCTAATACGCAAACTTGCATCATCAAGCCACGTTTCAACCTCATATTTTTCTAATAACTTGTTACGCTCTGCCGTGTCATCCGCTTTAAGTTTTTCTAGCTTTTCATTCAAACGTCCTTGAATATATTGCTCGATTAACTCACGAATGCTAGCAGGCTCGGAGTCTTGAACTCCCTCTACTTCATCATTCATTTTTTGTACTCATTACAAAATAAATTATGTTTTAAATCATTTTTTGTTATCATCTAGATAGATTAACTATCGTAAATGATGAATGTATCCAATTAATCAGACCCTTCTGATTAAATGCGTGCTAAACATTATTTCCCCCTTACCCTATCGGGTGATGTGTGATCCTGCCAGATCGATGGTTAATCTTTATTTAAATATTAAACCTAGTTACTTTAATTCAAACTAAAAGTAACCATAACAAGTAAAATACAGATTTTTCTTTTATTCCACAAGCTATTTCTATGTAAAATAAAAAGACTTATCATTACTAAGTAAGGCACTACCATAAAGGTAGCTTAGAAATAGTTCCTTTTATTCAATCTGTTCACTGCCATATAGGCAGCTTAGAAAGCAAGGTTTATCAGGGTTATTCCCTGATAAATCCTAACCAATCGTGGTATTTCCACTTTTGCAGGTCTTCTAGCTTGGGTAAATTTAAACTTAAATAACGCCCACAATTCTCACTCCAAATTCTTTCATTTGGATTGACCTCCACATATTTCTGCAATGCCTGCTGAGGATTCTGATTTGGCCAACAATGAATCTGCGGATTGTTAGGTAGCTCAACTCGTCGAATTAAACTTTCTTCATAAAGCCAATTTCCCGTTTTATCGTTATAGGCATAAAGACCTAACTCGCTCTCTTCTTCCTCTGCCCTAAATGCCATTAACTTTTCTGCTTGTGATTGTCTAAATTGGCTCAAGCGTTGCAGAATACCTGTGTAATGAATGGGCGTGTTCCAAAAAGCATAGGTTGGAAATTTAATCGGTACACTTTTACTCACTCGCATATCAGAGCTAATTCCTTGCCCCAATAAAATTGAATGCATGCGATCATGTTCTAAATCAACTAAATTTGGATAACCAAATTTTTCATAATATTTCTTTAAGTAGTTTGCTCCCGGTTGTTGCAAACGTGGTATAGCATCTAATTGATCTAGATGTACTTTTCGAATTAACCCATTATCAACATTCTCAGCAGTACCATTTAAAAAATGTCTATCCGCTTTAAACTCGAAACCTGTCGCTTCAAAGCCTGGGCGTGAAAAACAACTTCGATCAGGATGTTTAAAATGTCGAATATTGGTTTCCATTAAAAATACATTTGGTTTGTTATAAGCTTCTATCCGATGGCGTCGCACCCTTCCAGAAGCCTGAATAATCGAACGCATAGATGATGGTTCTAAGATCATCCAATCATAGTCGTGATCTCGCCCCACCTCACAGACAGGCGAGGCGAAAACCAAAATAATATGTTGTTGTTCTGGATATCTTTTTAACCACCCCTTAACCATGGCATGATCGTGTGGCTGTTTAGCTTGGTTTCGATCTAAAATTTCGTCTAAATATTTTTCAATATTTGCACGCATTAACAATGGAAAACGCGAATGATAGACACAAATATGAATACGTATATTTGGATCAATTTGCTGTTTTAATATTTGCTGAGCAATCTCCGCCAAAGGATCAATATTGGCAAAACGTACCAAGCCTACGCTGTATTGTTTGCCTGTATCGGGATCTGTAATCGAATTTTCACGATGTGCAAGCATTGTTGTTTGCAGAATTTTTTCCGCAAATACTTTTTCCCACTTCTCCTGAGCTGATATTTTTCGGGGTAATCCCACCCATTCAACTGTACGTCGTTTAGTGTGCTGTGCTTGCTGATTTAAGAATTCAACACGTTGTTTAGTAAATTTGAGATGGGCTTTTTTAAAGATGTCGTTCGCTTGACTGTCACTGATATTTTGATCACAAGGAATGACCTCATGATAAATACTGCTTGGATTTTCATCAAACCACGCAGCAATAATCGGTTGGTCTGCTTGTGTACGATTGGCATTATAAAATTTTCGCCCTGAACTATACGCTAAATACAAACCATTAATTTCGGCAGGTGTTAGCGTTGCAGAGGACAATAATACCCGACTACCCAGTAAACCTGCCCAGTGTACTAAACGTGTCAATGCATAATAATCTTCAGGAGAAAAATCATCAGGTTCATCAAGTACCAAATCTGAAGACATTAAACGTAACATCGGTGCAATTTGTTTACCGCCACGCGTACTTTCAGTGGCTGGAATCAAATGATCTATCGTGCAACATAAAATAGGACTCATCAGCATTTTTCTAACTTGATGATTTCCCTTTAACCATTTGGCAAACATATGCTGCTGATCCAGAATGCCTTCGAAATCTAGCTCATGATCATCGTAATCCACATAACTTTCTTCATCTGTAAGACCATTTAAGGATTCTGAACCAATATTTTCTGCAATATACTGATTTTGTTTAGGATCAAGATTTTCTATATTTTCTTGTAAAATTTCAGATGAATCTTTCTGACTATAACTTTCAAATATTTCTTTAACTGCTCCGCCACCGACCATAATGGCTAAATCAGTTTCATCCAAATCGAGTTTTTGACGTAAAGCCTTACCTGTTTGCAAAGTTAATGTTCTAAGACCTAAAGCAATATTAAAACGTGCACCTTTTTCAGGATCAGCAAGGCCGTACATAATGCGGGTATTACCCAAGGTTTTGCCTCGACCTGTCGAAGCTAAATTCACACCAAAAAAACCATGATTTGGATAGTCTTTTTGTATTTTACGCGCCAGTTGATAAGACTTATCTTGCCATTGGTAATATGGATTATTGGTTTTTCCTTCCAAACTTTTTTGCTGAGGTAAATGATCAAACAAGGCATCTAATCGAGTCAATGCCCCCATAAGTTGCCTAACCGATTGACTCACTCCCACCAAATGATCATCTAGTGTTTGTTTTAATGATCCAAATTTATCTGTATTAGCATATCGCTCATAACTTGGATCATGCCATTTAGGATTGGCATCACAGCTTGAATAATAATGATCTGACAACATTAAGGTCAACCGTGAAATATGACTCACATACGGATCATATAACCCAATTGAATGAGGAAGATTCAGCAGTTGCATTAAATTTCCTGCACATGAATTTGCTTCTTTACACCACGTGTCACTATTGAAAGGAATATGCTCTTGCCGAATATCCCAGCATTTCTTAATTTCTTTTTGTTTACTGGTATCATCCTCTAAATATTGTTTTGGATAGCACCATTTAAAGTTTAAGTCATCCAAAACCGTTTTAAATTTGTTTGCTTCATAACTTGGATCCTTTGTATTTAGTATAGGTAAGCGATGATGTGAAACAATGAGCCATGCGGTTAGTTTTGCAATCGATGGTAAATTTTGAAAAGGCGAATTTGATACTTGGTCGATTTCATCTTTAATAACATTTTCAAACCACGAAAAATCATGACGTTTTCCAGATATTGAAGTTAGCTGAGAAATCCAATCCTTATCTGTATCGCCACAACTATGCACAAAAGCTTCAAATAATCTCAAAGAAATCCATTCATGTCGAAACGGATCTGCTACTGGTTTTTTATTCTTTAAAGCATTTTTTAGCTTTGCTGCAAAAAAAGGATTAATTTTACCAAAATCATGAAATAGTGCCGCGATACGAGTGATTTGACTAACAAAACTTGCTGAGTGCCAATTCTGATCACAATAATCTACTTTTAGCTGTTTTGATGTTCGATTGACTGGCACAATTCCTTCACTATTAAATTTGTTGTGATTGCCCACTATCCACAGCAACTCACTTCTACGCCTGCCCCGAATCCAATGACAACTTACTGCTGTACTTTTAGTCACAGTCTTACGCAACAATTTTTTAACTGAGATTAGACCTTCTTCGGTAATCACCGTTTGCCAGGTGTTATCTCCAATCCGATCAGCAAAAGCATCTAGCACACGCCTGGTTCGAGGAATCGCTTTCTTTTCGCATTGGCTAATAAACGTCACAATCATAATGCTTCTCCATCTACATCATGATTTTTACAAGCTTGTGCTTTAACTTGATCAAACATAAAGTCCAGACATTTATGCTCGGTAAATTTCTGCAAAATCTGCTGTCTAAATTCTTGTTCAGTCATTTTTTCTTTGGCGCAAATAAAGGCATAAGGCAAAACCACAGCATCCTTAATTAAATCTGCCACATCAAACACTAAAGCCCCTCGACGCGTCTTGCCATGCATGACTGCAAAACCGTGTGGAATTCCAAGTACCCAAAGTGTTGTCGCTGCTAAACCATAAGCCAGATAATTGCCATGATTTAAAAAATCATTGGCTAAATCACCTTGTTCAGGATTGCGACTAAAATCCTTTAAACCTGTACGAGTCGCTGCAATTTTATAAAGTTGCTTTGTGGTTGCAGCTTCTGCAAGTAGTAAGTCTCCAACTTTAGTTTGTTGTGAAATTCTTGCTGCATAACCCGTTAAAGCCTGTTGAATATCTAAATCATCCACATGAAAGGTATATTCTTTTAAATCTCGGTCTTTCGACCAAATCTTCTGAATATATTCAACTCGTGCCAATTGAAAATGTTTAGCAACATCTAAGCGTTTGGCTTCATCAAACCAAAATTGCATCCAACCTTGCATATACTCAGTTGGACGGTATTCACTTTGTGGTGTCATCCATTCAATTTCACAGCCCATAAACAAAGGCGTGCCACCTCCACCTGCAAAACCAACCAGAACACCTGCACTTGCGAGCATGCGCATTGCTGCTTGAGTAATTGATGTGCCTGTACCCAATAGAATCACTGTAGTATTGGCAATTGGAATATTCCAGTACTGATTTTCGTTTTTAGCCTCGGTCAGATAAAGAACTCGACCATCTTTCTGCATCACACGGCAATGTTCAAGATAGTACAAATTGGCACGTTTCGAATGTAATATTGCTTTTAGATCTGATGGATTAAGCTGTTCCATTCTTATCATCAATTATGAAGAAGAGTTATCCTTAAAATATCCTGTTCCAATAATTATTTAAACAAATTTCAGGAAATTAACGTCACATATTGACGCAGTCTTTTTTAAAGAATTTGTGTGATTCCTACAGTTAAAAATATTTTTAAAACTTAATACTTTAATACACTGGGGCTAATATCTTCTTCTCTTTCCCCCCTAACCAGACTAAATACTCATTCTCTATCGCCTGTTTATAAGCCCAATCAGCAACTCGATGTGAGCGTTGGAGATCAGTCAAAAAACCAAATTGCGAAATTTCCTGAGTAATCGCATGATTATGCAGATGATTACGTTCTCTCCATTGCTCCAAGAATTGCTCGGATGCTAAATAATTACTTTTCTGTGAATTACATTTGTCATCTGACAGAACAAAGTTATGTCCGGTATCGGCAGGATATAAAGACCATGGAATAAAATGATCTACAGCATATTTGGAATTTTTTAGGCTTTTGCCACAGTAAAAACACTGGCATTGCTGTAAATCAATTAAGAAGTCCGCGACCTGCCCCAGTTGATTGCGACTTGGGGCAAACATGAATTCATCCAGGTCAGGCAAACCATCCAGTACCACCAGGTTCTGCTTGTTTAGCCGAACGAAATCAATCCAGCGTTTCTGACACAACTCTTCAATGATTTCACTAAATTGTCTTAAGCAATACATCACCTTGGGCAACAGCTTGAGGGACTGCTTGGAATCTTCAAGATTATAGAGAAATTCTACGATTTGACCATTTAAATTCTGCAAATATACTACCGGCATTTGCTTTACCGTTGTCGCAACTGTTCGCTTCAGCCTGTTCCAGTAAAGTACATCCTTTCTCAACGCGGCCAAGGTCTTGAATTGTTGCTGTGCATTCTGAATTTCACTGATGATCTTTGCCTGCTTACCAGTGCTTTGATGAATAGTAAAAGGCTCATACTGGTTAAACTGAAACGGCAGTGACTGTTTCCAGTACAGGTCAATAAACTTTTCAGCAATATCCTGATATTCCAAATGCAAGGCAGCACCGGTATCTTGACCCTGTTCAATCGCCAGACGCGTGATACTTATCAGCAAAGCAAACTTATATGTCGAAGTAAATGCCCCTGACTGCAAAATCTGCTGAATATGCTTCAAGAATTTTAACTGTTCTTGAGGGGTTGGTATTTCGGCTATACTGAATAACATATCTAAGCCTGCACTTTTCTAATCAGAATATTAAGCCACTCTTCTGTACGGTCTGGACGTTTATCTACAGTAATCCATTGCTGTAACAGTAAAGCCTGATCTATTTGTTTGAGTAAGTCGTAAGCTTGCTGCTCATTCAAGTCAGTAAAGCTGCGCCCTTCTTTCTCACGGTCTGTATCGCCATATTTAAAAGACATATAACACACACCATTTGGCTTTAATGCTTTAAATATTCGCGCCAGTACTTCAGTCAGGCGATCTCTTTCACAGTGTAAAAGAGAAGCACAAGCCCAAATCCCATCATACTTAGCTACTTCATTCAGCTCATAAAAATTTTGCTGACGTACCTCGATGCCTGTCAGCTCTCTCGCCTTTTCAACCAGCTCGGCAGAATAATCAATTGCCTCAACTTGATAGCCTTTTTTCTTAAATGCCAGAGTGTCACGCCCAGAGCCACAGCCCAAATCCAGGATCAATGCCTGTTCCGGCAAATATCTTAGAAATGGTGTGTAAAGACTTTCCATCTCAACCTGATAGGTATTTTCAAAAAATGCTTGAGCATGTTGATTGTAATAATTTGATGTTTGATTCATTGTCTAAAAGCCAATATCTTATGTTAAAGAACATACTGATATTTCACTAGCTAAGTCAAATGATCAGTCCTATGAATGAATCAAACTTTTATTTCACTGTATCCGGACAACTGAGATAGAAACCAAACTGGTTCTTGTAAATGGAAAAAATATGGGCTTCAGATTTCGCAAGAGTATTAAACTGCTACCTGGATTAAAAATTAATCTGACGCATAAAGGCATCAGCAGTGCAAGCATTGGCAAACCTGGTGCTTCTTTAAATATTGGCAAAAAAGGCACCCGAACCAGCGTTGGTATTCCAGGCACAAGCCTATCCTATTCCAAGCACCAGCCCTATAAAAACAGAGTTGGCAACCAAAAAAATCCTATTCAGGAACAGCAATCGTTCTATACATCACATACTGAGCAACCCAAATCGAATGTCTGGATTTAGGTAATTTTTGGATTATTTTGTTTTATTGTCGGGGCTATTATTTTTTAGAATTAGCCGTCCTTTGTACCCATAACATTTATTCCGCTAGGCAAAATTAAATTCACTCATTACTATGGACGGATGTTAAATACAATAAAGGCTGCCGCTGATGTCTGATCATGACAGTACTATGGATTATGATGCACACTTAAAAAACTGGAGTATGATTTATCAGGACAAAAGACACCAAGATTATCTCCCGCATACGATATATTGATGACTAGTGTATATATTGAAAATGAGCGTCATTTCGCATTGAATCTTGCTAAAAATAAAGATTGGTATTTAGCTGAGATGAAACACTTTGAACAATGGGCTGAAAAAGTCGGTGTTCCATGGCGTGTTATTGAAAAACAACTTCACGCGATCATGGACAAAGCACGGTCAGTATGGCCAGTGCTATTACTAGACTTACCTATGATTTCTGCTCATAAAGAAAAATTAAGAGAACATTGGAAAAAATTGCATCCAGACTTTCAGATACTTACAGATGATTAGGGTAATCTGAAACCAAACTAAAATTTCTCAAACAAGTTCATCACGTCATTTTCCGTCAGTTTCGCTTCGCCCTCATGATCGGTACTTAGAATAGACTGTGCCAGTTCTGCTTTATTTTGCTGTAAGGCAAGAATTTTTTCTTCTATGCTTTTATTGGTAATCAGCTTATACACAAATACCGGCTTATCCTGTCCAATCCGCCATGCACGATCGGAAGCTTGATCTTCAGCAGCAGGGTTCCACCATGGATCATAGTGAATGACCGTATCTGCGGCAGTTAGATTCAGACCGACCCCTCCTGCTTTCAGACTGATTAAAAATACCGGCACTTGTCCAGACTGAAACGCTGTAATGACTTCATCTCGCTTTTTGGTCTTTCCAGTCAGCTTCACATAGCCAATTTCTGCATGATGGAGCTGTTGTTCAATCAGTTCCAACATTGAGGTAAACTGAGAGAAGATCAGAATTTTTCGCCCCTCTTCCACCATTGGAACAACCATATCCATCAACTGTTCAAGTTTGGCAGAGTGTGTCTGCCCAATTTTCACTGAATCCAGCTTTAGTAAGCTAGGATGGCAGCACACCTGACGTAGCTTCAGTAAGGCATCTAAAATTTGAATTTGACTACGTTTAAAGCCTTTTTCTGCCACAATTTTCTGAATGCTTGCCTGCATCGTGGCACGAACAGCCTCATATAACTTGGATTGCTGGTCATTCATATCAATATTGACTTCAATCGTGGTTTTTTCTGGCAACTCTTTGGCTACGTCAGTTTTCAAGCGACGTAAAATGAAGGGCTTAATCCGGTTGACCAACTTTTGTCTTAACTGCTGATCACCGCGTTTTTCAATCGGATGACGGTACTTTTTATTAAAAATTTCTTGTGAATATAAAAATCCTGGCATCAGGAAATAAAATAGTGCCCACAGTTCACCCAAATGATTTTCCATCGGGGTACCTGTTAGACACAAACGATGTCGTGCTTTTAATTGGCGTACTACCTGTGCAGCTTTGGCACGCGGATTTTTGATATTCTGCGCCTCATCCAAAATGAGTTGATGATATTCATATTGCTTTAGTTGTTCTTCATCTCTCGCTAGAAGCGGATAGGTGGTTAACACAATATCATAGTGCGGAATCTGCTCAAAATTCTGATGGCGGTCGGGCCCCTGTAGCAGCAATACCTTGAGCTCAGGGGTAAATTTCTCCGCTTCTTTGAACCAGTTATGCATCAGCGATGTGGGTGCAACAATTAAGGCGGGACTGTCCTGCAAATATCCAGCCTGCTTTTCCATGAGTAAATGGGCTAAAGTTTGTGCTGTTTTCCCCAAGCCCATATCATCTGCCAGAATCCCGCCATGCTGGGTTTCCCTTAAAAACTGTAACCAGCCTAAGCCCTGCTGCTGGTATGGACGCAACTCCCCCTGAAAACCTTGTGGTGTCGGCAGTTGTTGCTGATAGCCTTGTTTGAATTTCTGTACAAATTGCTGCAGGCGATCACTGACCTGCCATGTCATCCCAAGATTATGCTGCAATTCTAATAATTGACTCGCATCATAGCGATCAATACTGCGCTCTTCTTGCTGTAAAATGCTCTGCAGATGCAACAATATCGGCTTAATATCCCTAGCAGATAGAGCCAAATCAGGTTGATCAACTGCAGTTTTTACGGTGAAAATTTGACTGTCATGCAGATGAATAAAAGTCCGCGGATCAAGTAAATCAGGATTTACTCGCACCAAAGCTACGAGCGCATCAAGCAAATTATAAGAATTGCCTGCACTGTCTTGAACCGTCGCCCCGATATTGAACCAGTCCTGCTGGCCTTCAGATTCAGTGATGGAAATATTTAAATTTTCAACATATTGCAGGTTAAAGGGGCTGTTTTCCAGATGCTCTATCTGCCAGCCCATCAACTCAATTTGATTGATGGGCATCAGCTGTTTGATCCAGTCTCCATAGAAAGCAAAAACCATAGAATCAAGACGTTGTTTATCCAGTTTTAATTGCTGGTCATAACTAAGATCTTTCACCCACTTCAGTGATTCGACCAACAGCTGTAAACGCTGGATTGACTGTTGTTCCTGAACGAAGTCCCGAAGCTGTCGCACCATTTTTCCATGCTGCTCACCAATAAAACTGTCACCTGATGTACCTGCTTTTATTCGCCCACCAGCATAGGAGAATTCAATTTCAGCACAAACAGACTCTTCCCATTTCCAATCAAATGTATCTAAAACACCGAAGCGTAAAATTGGCTGGGGACTACCCTCAAGGACATCAATATGCTGAACAGACTCAGGCTGAGGCAGATTTTTCACATCTGAATATTGATGAGTCAGTTTCTCAAACTCTGGCAAGAGCATAGATGGAAGATCAGGCATCTGTAAAAAATGGTACAGAAGATTTGCCGTATATTCACCATATAACTGGCCCACCGTGTTCTGTTGAATATCCACATAACATGGTGGATGGCTCGCGAGAATCTGAATATGAGGATTTGATTTTAAATCGAGTCGAATATCACCATTGACCAATTCAATATTTAAATGCTCAGTCTGTTGTTTAGCCCCTTGTTCCCATCTAAATTCGATGTTGTAGCCTTGTTCTGACCATTGAAGTGCAGTATGGCTCTTTTTTTGCCAGTACACATCGCCACTTTGAATAAAAGATTTGAAATGCTCCAATAAAATTCCGGAGATATCAAGATTGCTTTGATAAAAGCGTTCGTCACTGTTTATTTTGGCATAATAATAAATCTGGTTAAATAATTGTCGTTTTTGTTCAGGTAAAGTCAGATGCTTTCTGGTGATATTTTCATATTGGGTATAATAACTTTCCCCCGCAATTGAGCCGTTTTTATTGCGTCTGGCCTTCTGAACATCAACTGTCAATTTCTTTAAGCTGACAGACTGATCTAGCAGGTAAATTAAATAATTGTTTGTTTTGACAGATTGCTCTGGTTCAGTCTGTTGTAAATACCGTTTAAAATCATTCAACCAGCGCTGTGCCTGATCATCCCCCCGTAGGCGTTTTGCGATTCCCTGCGGGGATTGAGAGTCAGCATAACGCTGCTGAAATTCCTGACGATATTCTTGAAAGAATAACCGCGCTAAAGCAGCAGCATGTTTACAGTTATATCCAACCGGACAAGTGCAGTCGTCATCGATTAAACGGTCTTTTTGGGGATTATAGGTAATTGCAGTATCGTAATAATCTGTCCCTTCAATTTGGGCATACATCGTAACCCCGTCTTTGTCCTCAAAGAACTCAATCGTTTCCCTATCAATGTGTTTAGCATAGCTCAGACTGCGCTGAAGAGTTGCAGTACTAAAGCGAGATAGAAAATTGATCAATGAGGACATGATTACCAGATACTAAAAATGTTTATACAATTATAACGGACAAAGCTGTCATTTCAGAATAGTGGGGCTTTGTTGCACAAAGATTTATAATTTGAAGCATCCCCCAACTCACTCAAATTTAAATTATAACTCGCTATCTGGTAGTGAACTTTGGTGTTTTCTATTGGCTGGGGCTTTGTTGCATAAATATGTAAGCAACTGATTTAAATAAATTTAATTTTGGATTAAAAAATAATCAAAACTTTTAAAATCATATAGTTATGAAATCTTTATGCAAAAAAGCCTATTTGATATAAAACTGTTACACAAAATTGACAACATGTACAGAATCCTGTACATTTTAGATTATAAAGTTCAATCACTATCATCTAGTCAGTAGCGTTTTAATACAGCTTACTTTATGAGGGAGAAATATATGCATGTATTTACATATACAGACGCACGTAACAACTTAAAATCTGTTTTAGATAAAGTTATTGATGATGCAGATGTCGCTTTCATTACAAGAAAAGAAGGCGGTCATGCTGTAGTAATGGGACAAGATCATTACGACAGTTTAATGGAAACGTTGTATCTCCTTTCATCTCCAAATAATACCACTCGTTTAAACGAATCAATTGCTCAATTACGCGCAGGTAAAACCAAACAAAGAGAGTTGATTAAAGATGACGAGTCGTAATGTCGAATGGACTGAAAATGCCTGGGATGAATATATCTATTGGCAAACACAGGATATAAAGATACTCAAACGTATCAATACCTTAATCAGAGAATGTCAAAGAACACCCTTTGAAGGAACTGGAAAACCAGAACCTTTAAAAGCAAATCTTTCAGGATTCTGGAGCCGTAGAATTGATGAGAAGCATAGATTAGTTTATGAAGTGACGGATGAACGAATTTCCATTGTTCAATGTTGGTTCCATTACTAATAATATTCCCTATTCTTAGTATGGGAGAATATTTTATAAGTACTTATTGACTAGATCTCTTGCGAAAGTGATTATTTCAACTTTATCCGGTTTACGAGTGCAGCAATTAAGTTAATGCGTAAACTGAATCTTTTCCGTCTATTTCGATAGTGTTCACTTAATATTCTAAATGTTTTCAATTGACTATTAATGTGTTCGATCACAACTCGTATTTTTCCAAGGCTTTGTTGCATAAAGATTTTAAAGATAGAGCCTTCCTAAGTTATTCAAATTTAAGTGGCAACTTGGGTGTGAGGTCGGCCGAGCTCCGTAAACTTATTTAAGATGGCCACACGTGCATGAATCTCGTTGACTTGGCTATCAAAATTCCGAGCATTGAGTTTATCGCCTAATAATTTGATGCAGTGCATCTTGGTTTCTACCAGACTTCGCTGATGGTAGCCCGACCATTTTTTCCATAGTGTATAGTGTCCTGCCTAAACGTTTAATAGAGAGATGGATCAGGAAATTTGAACAACTCCTATAAGTGATATTCTGCTCCTCAAATGATGTTATAAACATCAATATATGGAGTATTTTATGGCACGTAGACCAAGAAGAAATCATTCAAATGATTTTAAAGCTAAGGTAGCACTTGCTGCGATTAAAGCAGAAAAAACACTTGCTGAATTGAGTGCTGAATTTGATGTTCATCAAAACCAAATTATTGACTGGAAAAATCAATTGATCTCAGCTTCCTCGCAAGCTTTCGATCAATCAAAAGCTCCATCAGAACCTCCCATTGATCTTAAAAAGTTACATGCAAAAATCGGTGAGCAGGCATTAGAAATTGATTTTTTAGAAGGTGTGTTGAAGAAACTGGGCCGCTTCAACCACAAAAGTTAATCGATCACTCACTTCAGATATCAGTATCTAAACAAGCTAAGTTACTGAAAGTCTCTCGGGGTTGTTATTATTATCGCCCAAAACCTGTTAGCTCATCAGATCTGAAACTGATGCGGTGTATTGATGAATTACATATGCAATATCCTTTTGCAGGTAGCCGTATGATGCGTGATTTGTTGAATCGTCAAGGACATCATATAGGACGACGTCATACACGTACTTTAATGAAGAAAATGGGTATTCAGGCGTTATATTGCAAACCAAATTTAAGCCAGGCTAATCAAGCTCACCGTAAATATCCATATCTGCTCAAAGGATTGGCTATTCAGCGCAGTAATCAAGTGTGGTCTACGGATATAACGTATATCCCTATGGCAAAAGGCTTTGTTTATTTATGTGCTGTGATTGATTGGCATAGCCGCAAGGTACTTGCGCATAGAGTATCGATTAGTATGGAGGTGGATTTTTGTATTTCGGCTTTAAATGAAGCGATTGAAAAATATATAGTAAAGGTCGATGGGTAGATAATGTGATGGTTGAACGATTATGGCGGAGCGTTAAATATGAAGAGGTGTATCTCAAAGCTTATAGCAGTGTTACAGATGCGAAAAAGCAATTGAGTGCATATTTTGAGTTTTATAATTTGAAACGACCTCATTCGAGCCTAGACAAAATGACACCCAATGAGTTTTACTATGATCAGCTACCCCAACAAAACAAGGTGGCTTAACTAGAGCGGAATATCACTTATAAATACGCTTTTAGTTGTTCAAACAAGTGGGACCACCTCTGGGAGAAGAATATGAACAAGAAAATTTTATATGCACTGATGTGTAGCAGTGCTTTGTTAGTGATGGGTTGTGGAGGCGGCAGTAAGAGTAATAAAGATACAACGAATAATTCCCCTAATCCTGCCCAGCCGAATCTAACGACTTCAACAGCACAAGTTACTTTCGCTAATACTGTTTCTGCCCAAACCACAGCAAAAATCACAGAAATCGTTTCACCTGTTGGAACTTCATTAGCTTCCAGTCATCAGATCGCAACAACTCAACAAGAAACGCTGGTGACTGCTTTAGATGAAAGAGGTGAGATTCGTTTAGCAGGCATTACCACTGCAACGCAACCTTTACAACTTAATGCCGAAAGTACCGCAATCGCCTTAGTACGTCTAGCCATTCAAGCTCCGCAGGATGTTCCGATGCGTGACGTGAATCAAAAAATCAAGACTGCTGATGAGTTTGCCAAATTAACCCGACTGATTCAGACAAGTCTGGATAAAGGTGAACTAGCCACAGATTCAGAAGATGTATTGGTTAGCATCCTGACCGTTACCCAGCAAGTGGTGACTGCGTTAAAAATGCCTGCAACGGCAACAAAGTCACTGGTACAAGCAAGAGCATTACCGATTGAACCAGCAGTTGAGTCTCCCTTTCCATTTTATTTAATTGACAATGCAACCAGTTCCGTGACGATTAATCAGTCAGGTCAGCTCATCAATAATATGCCGATTGCATGGTCAGCACGTAGTACGACCTATCTTGGCAAGCCGATTATTTCTGTCGATAGTGATGCAAATGGAAATATTGCAATTCCACCTGCGAATTTTTTTAATCGAACAGGGAATGCAGTCAAGGATATGACGATCTTTGGGGCATTGCTCAATTACTTTTTGGCAAATAATGTGACCATTCCATCGGATAATGGTAAGAGTTTTGAACTTACGCTGGAACAAACTGAACAGACCCGTAAAGCAAATATCTATGATGTTTATAATCGTATGATTTTAGGTGTATTGGATATTGCATCAAAAAACAATGATACAAAGTGTGGAGCTGCTATTGGAAAAACATTATTACAGGGTGATAAATTTAAAGACTTTGCCGTATCCGAAAATCCTGATGATGGCATGGCGTGGTTAAATGATACAAGCTCTGCCAATTTACTGGCATATATACAGAATAGTACCACTGTTGCAAATGGCTGTGCCGACACAGTTGAACTCAAATCTATGATTAAAATTGCCAAAACTAATTTTTCTTTTCAATATAAATTATTTAAAGCAGGTTTAAAAGTATTTAATAAAGTAAACCCAATATTAACTGCATCGGAATATGCCAGTATTACAGAAAAATCATGGTTTGTTTATAAATACTGGAATGGTGATGAGAATGGAAAGAAAGTTGTTCGTACCGTCTGTATGGGAAGTTCATTCTTCGGAAGTCCAGTCATTACCAACTGTGCAAATAATTTTGAGCGAAAAGACAATAATGAGATTGTCGCAACATTTGGAGCAAAAATTCCATTAGATGACCTTGCCATCATTGCAAAGGATAGAAATGATAAAGAAACTTTAATTCCCAATAGCATTGAATATAAAACAGATACACCTGATCTTTTAAAAATTAATAAAGATAGTGATGGCAAAGTGACTCTGGAAACATTGGGTAAATTAGGCGAAGCATCATTGACGGTATTTGACTCTACAACTAATGTTAAAAATGAAAAGCCGATTAACATTAGTATCGTTGAAGCGAAATTAAATCCCTCCTCTGCCAAGATTAAAAAAGGTGATTCTTTTACATTTAACTTACAGGATAATAAAGGACGGAAAATTAAATATAATGGTAATACTTATTGGGAAAGTTTAAATCCAGAGATTGCCAGACTAGTTTTATTTAATGAAGAAACGAAAGGAAGTTCTTTAACCGTACAGGGTGTAAGTAAAGGCATAACGGATATTGTCGCCAATAATACTACATGGGGAAACTGGTTTGGGGCTACGGTTGAAGTGGTTGAGGAGGAAAATCCAGATATTAATTTAGGTTTAAGGGTGGAAAAAGGTAGTGATGGCATTGTATCGCATGTAGTCTACTATATTATCGATTCAAAATACACTGAAGAAAATCCATACATTTTATTGCGTTTATGCTCTGAGTATTCAGGTTATGTTTTAGATAACGATGAGCCTCATCAGTTTCAAACTAATTCAGGATGTAGTGGCTATGGCCATTTCCCTGTAATGAATAATGGTACTTTTGGAAGCTGGTCGGGATATACTAATACTAATTTAAAATTAACATTCTATTTCAAAAATGGAGAAGTGATTGAAAAAAGTATAAATTGGTAGCTAAATAAGTGCTTTGTTGCACCTTTTTATGGTGAATGCTAGATGATTTAAAATTGGACTAGGGGCTGAATTTATTAGATATAATCGTATAAGGATGAGTAATCGTCCTTATTTTGATAGAGGGATTATATTTGTGTGTAATAAATATCAGATTATTTTAGCAAGTCTATTATTTGGGCTTACACAAATCGGATGGGCGGATATAAGTCCACAGCCCCGTATTATTAATGGCAACATAGCATCTAATACACAAACTCCATGGCAAGTTGCTCTTGTTACAAATCCTTTCGATGCTTATCAATCTTATATTTGTTCAGGCAGTCTGATTGCTGATCGTTGGGTGGTGACAGCGGCACATTGTATTCAAGAGCTTAAACAAAAGAATAAAGATGCTTATGTATTGGTCGGCACACATCATTTACAAGATACCCAACACGGACAAATCATCAAGGCTAAACAAGACTATATTCATGAACAATACAATGATCAGACTTATGATAACGACATTGCTTTAATCGAATTAGTAGAACCCGTTAATTTTAGTCAATGTGGCAAATCATGTCAGACTATCGATGCAATTTATCCAGAAATAGAAAAACAATATGCACCTATTTCGAGCTTTGTACAGATTGCAGGATGGGGCATAATCGAAGACTGCGAAAATAGTCATTCGCTCATCTGCCAGCAATATTCAGGGCAAATGATCAGAAATCCCGAACTTTATCCAACAATACTAAGATATACCACTTTAAAACTGAGCCATTGTCTATCTGCTTCATCTTTATATAACAATAAACAAATTACAGAGAATAAGAGATGGATCCGGAAATTTGAACAACTGCTATAAGTGATATTCTGCTCCTCAAATATTGATCTTAAAAAGTTACATGCAAAAATCGGTGAGCAGGCATTAGAAATTGATTTTTTAGAAGGTGTGTTGAAGAAACTGGGCCGCTTCAACCACAAAAGTTAATCGATCACTCACTTCAGATATCAGTATCTAAACAAGCTAAGTTACTGAAAGTCTCTCGGGGTTGTTATTATTATCGCCCAAAACCTGTTAGCTCATCAGATCTGAAACTGATGCGGTGTATTGATGAATTACATATGCAATATCCTTTTGCAGGTAGCCGTATGATGCGTGATTTGTTGAATCGTCAAGGACATCATATAGGACGACGTCATACACGTACTTTAATGAAGAAAATGGGTATTCAGGCGTTATATTGCAAACCAAATTTAAGCCAGGCTAATCAAGCTCACCGTAAATATCCATATCTGCTCAAAGGATTGGCTATTCAGCGCAGTAATCAAGTGTGGTCTACGGATATAACGTATATTCCTATGGCAAAAGGTTTTGTTTATTTATGTGCTGTGATTGATTGGCATAGCCGCAAGGTACTTGCGCATAGGGTATCGATTAGTATGGATGTGGATTTTTGTATTTCGGCTTTAAATGAAGCGATTGAAAAATATGGATCACCTGAAATATTGAATACAGACCAAGGCAGTCAGTTTACCAGTGATGCATTTATTGATGTATTGAAATCAAATGGCATTCAAATCAGTATGGATGGTAAACTTGCGCAGTATACTGCTCATAGGTAGATAATGTGATGGTTGAACGATTATGGCGGAGCGTTAAATATGAAGAGGTGTATCTCAAAGCTTATAGCAGTGTCACAGATGCGAAAAAGCAATTGAGTGCATATTTTGAGTTTTATAATTTGAAACGACCTCATTCGAGTCTAGACATGAGATACCGTCTTGGTAGTCAATCAGGTTTTGAGATTATTCGACCAATAAATAATCTCTTTGATAGGCAGTCTGATGTTTTAAAACGCCATAACACAGATGTATAAGCTTGCGCATTGCAGCACCTAAAGCACACATTTTATTTTTACCCTGGCTTAATAATCGTTGATATAAAGCTTCAATGTGTGGATTATATTTAATCGCTGTTAATGCTGACATATACAATACTGAGCGTATTTTACTGTCACCTGCTTTTGATAAGTGACTTTGCTTGTTGACTGAACTGCCAGACAACTGATGTACTGGAACCAAACCTACATATGCAGCAGCTTGACTTGCTTTTTCAAACTTGTGCGAATGAAATAACCCCAACAGTAATAAGCCTGATCGTTCACCGATTGAAGGAATAGTTTGCAGTAATTTCAAATCCTGTTTCAATGTTGGATCTTGATCTATGTGATTATTTATTAACTTATCAATATGTTCAAGTTGCTGATTTAAATACTCAATATTCTCTTCAAGTAATTTAATCACAACAACGGAGGTATGAGTGGACTGCGCCTTTTCAAGTCGATTCTTTTCCTGCAATAGACTACCTAGATAGACATCTCGTCTGCCTAGTAAAGCTTTTAATAATCTGACATTTTCAGGTTCAGGCTGCCATATGATTAACTTTGCGGTGTAACCATAACGTGAAAGAGCTTCACTATCAGCTTTATCCGTTTTATTTAGCATGGACATGCCTTTGGCAAAGGCTCTTACTCGTGAAGGATTAGCCACACAAACCTTTACACCTGCATCATATAGATAATATCACAAATTCTCATGATAAACCGAAGTCGCTTCCATGATTGCTGTCACTTGATCAGGTTCAATTTTAAGAGTGATTAGCCATTTGAGCAGACTGCCAAAGCCACTTTCTGTATTAGTAAATATTTTATTTTTTCTTTTTCCAGTCAAACCTTGAGGGAAAATGCAACAATCTATTTTGGTTTTACTGACATCAATACCTAGCATAATCATGGTGATATTCCTTGAGTTTAAGCTATGATTTTTATCCCATTAACCATCATCTTACCTTGTGAATACAGCATCAAAGTGCTTAGTTACCGTTCAGAGTTGTATGAGGGATAAGGGCAAATTGTAGGTTTTATCTCAGGTTCAAATTTAAGATTTTAGCAGCACTCCAAACTCTACAATTTGCGTATAGTGGTAGCTAATCACTATATCAATCAAGATACAAGAAGCACTGCTTCGCAAGGCTAAATGAATTTTACTATGATCAGCTTCCCCAACAAAACAAGGTGGCTTAACTAGAGCGGAATATCACTTATAAATACGCTTTTAGTTGTTCAAACAAGTGGGACCACCTCTGTAATCCCACCGAAAAATAAAAGGGTTTAAAAGTAGAATGTTTTTTAGGAATTCTAAAATTAACATAATACACCTTATACGAAGGCAAAAATGGGAGCTATAAGCTCCCATTTTTAGTCTTTAATTCGCTTTTTCGCTTCGTCATAAACTATGCTATCAGCTCGTTTTCCGACGGTAATGAGCAGGATAACTACCTGATCATCTTTAACTTGATAGACAAGTCGGACACCAGCTTTTAATAATTTGATTTTATAGCAACCCGCAAGATCGCCTCTAAGCATATTCTTTGGAATATGTGGCTGCTCTATGACTTTGGCTAGTTTCTTTTTAAATTGATCTCGTATAGCAACAGGGAGTTTTTCCCATTCTGCTGTAAAGTCCTTGTGACGTAAAAGCTTATAAGTCATCTAATGTGACTTCCTCAAACATCTCTTTAGGATCATTAATCCGCTTACGGACAAGAGCTAATAGTTCTTCATCTTCTTCCGAAAGCAAAGCTTTTTTGACAGGCAGTTTCCCAGTCGTAGCAACATACTCAAGAATACTAGTGAAGAAATCCGTAGGTGCAATACCTTGCTCTTTAAGGATTGAATAAGATTTTTCTTTAAGGGCTTCATCGATCCTGAAGTTAACAGTAGCCATCATATTTCCCAAGTATTTAATGTACTAGGAATAGTGTAATGCAAATTGCATTACAAGTCGACTTCGCATAACAGCCATTATGTTAAATGGAGATGTAACAGTTTAAAAATTATAATTAAATTAACCTTTTTAAAGAGATAAATTTTGCAAAAAAATCATAAAAAAGCTAAACCCTGAACTTTAAGATTATGCATAATCAACTTAGGTATATTAAAAAGGTTAAACTTAGATGGATCCTTCACCAGGAATAAACTTTAAAAAAAGCAAAACTTCTCTTAGATTTTTAGAGGAGATGGTCTAATGGAATTCTTGTTAGATCCTGGAATTTGGGTAGGTTTACTCACCCTGATTGTTTTAGAAATTGTTTTAGGTATCGACAACCTAGTCTTTATTGCCATTCTGGCAGATAAACTTCCTCCTGAGCAGCGCGATAAAGCTCGTATCATAGGTCTATCCTTAGCATTGTTAATGCGTTTAGGTTTGTTGTTTGCGATTGCTTGGTTAGTCACGTTGACCAAACCACTGATTACAGTTTTCGATTGGACCTTCTCTGGTCGAGATCTGATTCTTTTATTTGGTGGTTTGTTCCTGCTTTATAAAGCGGTCAGTGAATTGCATGAAAGAATGGAAGGTAAAACAGAAGTTCATGTTACAACCAATGTTGTATATGCAAGTTTTACAGCAGTTGTAGCTCAGATCGTAGTGTTAGATGCCGTGTTCTCATTAGACTCGGTTATTACTGCGATTGGGATGGTAGATAATATTTATGTGATGATGGTGGCTATGATTGTAGCGATGGTTGTCATGTTAGTTGCATCTAAACCCCTCACCAGTTTTGTAAATCGTCACCCTACAGTAATTATCCTCTGCTTAAGTTTCTTGCTCTTAATTGGTATCAGCTTGATCGCAGAAGGTTTTGGTTTCCATATTCCAAAAGGTTACATTTATTCTGGTATCGGTGTTGCAATTGTGATTGAAGCTTTTAACCAGTTTAGCCAACGTAATGCGAAAAAACATGAATCAAAAATTCCATTACGCCATCGTACTGCCGATTCAATTTTAAGATTGATGGGTGGAAAAATGGAAACGGTCTCAGATAGTCCTCGTCATGCCGAAGCTCAAGAAGCATTTGCGGATGAAGAACGCTATATGATTGGAGGGGTACTTACCCTAGCTGAAAGATCGGTTGCTTCTATCATGACTCCACGAAGTCAAATCTCCTGGATCAATGTAAACGAGACACCTGAAAAAATCCGTGAACAGGTATTGTCTGTCCCCCACAGCCTATTTCCCGTTTGCCGAGGTAGTTTGGATAAAGTCTTAAGTGTCGTTCGTGCTAAGGAAATATTAGAAGTACTGGATGATCAGGAACAGCTGAATGTACTAATTAAACGTCATCGTCCAATTTTCATTTTTGAAAATATGAAAGTGATTGATGCGATTAATACTTTACGAACGTCTAAAGGTTCATTGGTTTTAGTCAATGATGAATTTGGTAATGTACAAGGCTTAATTTCACCGCTTGATGTATTTGAAGCAATTGCAGGTGAATTTCCTGATGCAGATGAACAACTAGATTTGGTAAAGCTAGATGACTACACGTGGAAAGCATCCGGCATGTTAGATCTTTATCAGCTTGAACTCGTATCAGGATTAGATCTGGTAGAGTACGATGCAGGCTATATCAGTGTTGCAGGGTTGATTCTGGATAAATCTAATGGTGTGGTAGAGGTTGGATCAACGCTAGATTATCAAGGTGCACACTTTGAAGTAACCGAATTAGAAGCCAATCGTATTAAGACTGTTATGATTACTTTAAGATAATGAGCAATTGAAAAAGCCCTCATAAAATTATGGGGGCTTCTTGATTCAAGCTATTCGTTCGTTAATAAAGAAACTTCGGCTAGAGTATAGCCACGCTCATATAGAATACTTGTTATAGCTGCTCTAATGTTTTGACAGTTAGATTTCTTATTTTTTTTGAGTAAGTCCAAATCACTATAACCGCTTAAGTTATATTTTAATTCGAGGACTTTTGAATTTGGTGATGAATAAAGAGAATGTAAAAACTTACGTATTCGGGGGCGCATATGGGGCTTAATCAGGAAATGAAATATCACTTTATCGTATTTTAAAACAATAAAAAAGTAGATAAGTAAAAAATTCTACAATACTTAATTGGTGAGTTTTAATTTAAGTATCAGTACTTTAATTAAAGTTAAGCTGATATTCATCAGTTGTAATCTTAATTTTCATATTTTCTTTGAGTTGAACTAAGAGCTGAATTAGGGCAGAGTAAAACTTGAAGTGCGACATAAGCGACAATATATACAAGATCTATTAGCCCAACATGGGCATCAAATACTTTGGTTACCACCTTATAGTCCTGACCTTAATCCTATTGAAAAAATGTGGGCATGGGTGAAAGCAAAAAGGAAAAAATGGTTGGTTAACTCAATAGATAAGCTTTTTAGTCGTTTCTTTAACGCGTGTATGGGTAATTAAACGGTTTGACTATATAGTGAAATTTACAATTTAATTACACAATATAGGGTGCGCAACTCTTGACTCTCCCATAAAAAATACGTGAATATTATAGCTTATTTTTCAGCCACTTGGCATAAATATGGGGAGACATCAGCATATGTCTATAAAAAAAAAGCTATTGAAAGTCATCGTGTATCTTCAAAAAACTTACAATTAATGTGTTATCCAAAATGTATGCATGCCTACCAAATCTGGATTGCTCTATTTTTTCAGCTTAATGAGAAACAGCAAAACTATCACTTGAATTTAACTTTTAAGCAGAATATCGAAATCCCTCTTCTGACAACAGACAAAGCTGATCACTATTTTTTTAGTAGTCATTTCAGCTGGATCTATGCCTATTTTTACAGCAAAAATAAAAATGAATTCAAGTTCAGAGCTTATGAGAAAAATAATTCCTACGAATTCACCATCATGGCTTTAAGCGAAGTAAAGGCCTTACTATGTTCCGGATTACATCACTCAATTCATGGCTTAGATATCATCGCACATTGGCTAAATGAACAATACTTAGCCGCACATCTTCAGGAAGTTTTCGGTCAGGAAGTTCTAACTATCAATCATCTACGAGAACTATCAGGGCTGTCTAAATCCAAAAGTCCGGTAAGTTCTATTTCAAATTATACAGGTCCATTGTCATTAGAAAAAATTCTGGCTGGAATATCATCATGAACGGATATAGTTACTTAGAAGATACTCAAGAATTAAAGCTTGAGCCATTTCGAGACTTCTATCAAGCACTGGCGGAAGCAAAACTGAAAAATGATCAGGACTTCTTTAAGCTGAATGATTTCATCCAACCAACTGAAGTCGTTAAACTAATTAAAATTATGACTCAGCATCCTACTGATCTATCGATTAGTAAATATCCATTGGCGCATTATCTCTTGGCACTGATCAACACTCCATCAGCATATCAATCAAATGCACTGAAATGGGCCATTTTCAATACTCAATGCATTGAATTACTTGATAGCAAAGAACATGCAGCTACTGTAGCTAATCTTTGTAGGCGTTTTCGTTTAGCAAGCACAATTGAACAATACTATTGGCTTTACAATTTTTTACCGTCTCTTCCGATCGAATTAGACGATCTTGTTAAATTTCTAAAAAAAGCTGAAACTGAGAATGGAAAATTATTTGACGAATCCAAAGAGAGTTTAAAGAAAACGGAAATGGGCCAATTGGCAGAAATCCGCGTTATTTATACGTATACCTATACTCAATCAGAACGTCAAAAAAGAAATCGTCAAAGTAATCCAAACACCCCAAAACAGTCTCAAACTGACGTTAAAAAGACATTAAGAATTTCACTTGATGGAGAAAAAACATATCAAACTCATTTTGAGCGAGGTGTGGCAAAACAGCCACCTGAGGATAAAACTATAGAAAAAGTTGAAGATCATAATTTTGAATTTAACTCACTAGAGCAATGTTCTATTACAGCTCAGATCAATAATCTCAAAAATAAAATTCTGCATCAAAACAAGAATGAGCTAATGAACAAGCCAAATCCTCGGGTTTTCGATTTACCTACTGCACGGCACGTTATGCAAGTTTTATTTGAAGAAGCAGAAAGTTCTCCCATTCATGCTTTACTTCTATTTTCAGTACTCAGCCTTACTTATTATAAAGATCTGCCAGTTTTCCAAAAAAACTCACGAATCACTGCAAAAAATAAAAAGGTTTTACTGAAGCCTGACTCGTGTTTCTTCAAACAAAGCTTTGAAATCTCTAAATTCAAAGATTTTGTTTTGAAAGAACATATGCTGAATACCATAAACTCTTTTACAATTCCCTTGCCTCAAGTTTACTTTAAAAATATTTTTCAACTAAAAAAGTGGGATCATGCAAAAATTGATTCAAAGGTACAAGAGCATTTACGTAGCATCAATAAAGAGCTGACTTTCCAGCTAACTCAACAAAATCTCCCACGTTTACTCAGTGACATTACATTGAATGAGCTAGGTTATGAATTGGAAAGTAAGTTACTTAGCGGCGTAAGCGTTCAGCACTATATTCCATGCCATTACTCTTCAACACAGATCATAGATATTCTCGATATTTATAGCCAAACACTTTATCTAGTTTGCCCGCAGCTCAACAGCAGTTATATCGAAGAATTTAAATCTCCTATTACTTTCGGTAGTCAGCAAACACCAGATCTGCCACTGGTTAAATCTTTATTTAAACAGCTTGATGAACAAGTTCGGAATAATCCCAATCCCTTTCAGACTTTAAATCATTATTCAATCTGGCTTTGGCATATTTGCATGCTGACAACTTCAGCACGGCCGAGTGAGTCCTTCCCACCCAATCTAGATTATATTGACCTTGACAACCAATTGATGGCTGTTGCAGATAAAGAGCAGCGTTATTCGGGCACCATTGGACGCTATTTACCTTTTAATAATTTTCTCCGTGATGAAATACAGCATTACCTAAAGTATTTGAAACATTTTCTGCACCTCACTAAAGCCTATCTGTCGCAAGAACAAGTACAAGCAATCCAAGAGGTCTTCGATGGTGAACATCTCTTGCTCTTATTTTACGATTCGAAAGGAGATATCCAAAATTTAGAACTTTCTGATATTCAAAAATTCTGTACAGAAATAGCCCTTCAGCGCAATTGGACCCGCCACTTTTCTCGTTATTTTTTTGCACAATACTGCAATGAAGATATAGTTAAAGACATCTTTGGTCATGACGAAGCAATGCAGGGACTGTTTGATCGTTATTCGGGTTTTCAGGCAACTGATTACGATCATATTCGAGTAGCACAAGACAAGCTTGTCGAAATATTAGAACTTAAAAGTATGTCTACATTTAACGGGTTCCTGATTGAATGAGTAAACACCCACACTCCCTCAAAAGAATAAAAAAGCATAGAAAAAACAAAGCATTTCTTCTGAACTTGTTTAGTGAGAAATGTATAGAGCTGACGCCTGAGAACTATTCGGAAATTTGTCGTCAAGTTGATAATCAGCTTTTAGAACACTGTAAGTCAAACATCCGTAGCTATCAGATGGCACGTATAGAATTTGCTAAATATATCAAGCGCTTTAATCTTTCATCGAATCACTACTATCCAGTGCCTGCCGCTCCCGTAAGGTACGAAAGGTCTCTGCCACTACAAAATATTGAAACCTTAAAACATGGTAAAAAAGTTACTCAATTTGCCCAAAATATGATTGCTTACTGGACAAAACATAATGACTTCAGTCTAACTCAATCACTTGGCTTCTGTTTGATCAGTTCAATATTATTTAATGGCATTTATAATGAGAACGAACTACAAAAGTTTTTAAAAATCATTTTAAAAACAAAGAAATTTCAAAGTTTTTTAAACCTGAATCATATTGTTTCACTTGATATCCCGAACCGGAATTTCGGTAATCAGCGTATATATGACCCTGATTTTTCAGTCAGCTATACCAAAACGTTTGTGCTACACGACATTGTGAAATGCTGGATCTACAGACTAAAACATCAAAAATTTGATTTATTTTCGGATATTGAAGATGCAGAACATCTGATTAACGCTTGTATTATTGAATGCTTCCCTGAGGAAAAGGTGCGTTGTAAAGACCTGTTAAAATACGGTTTTTACTATACACAGTTCCTGAAAAACAGCGGGCTGGATCAAATGTCCATTTGTATCTTAAAAAATGAAATTTATAGTTCCAGTCCTCTTGAAAAACAATTAGCAGCTTATTTTAGTCAGCCTGAACCCACGCCTACCCATACGATTCAGAAAGTTTATGAGAACCCTCAGAACCAGTCTACAGTCACTATTGCATTAGATATAGCCGATATTTTAGTAGAAATACGTCAAGCTATTCGTGCAAAAAACTATAGCGATCAACTCATAGAATTATATGCTAAAGAACAATCTCCAGCCTTGGAACGTTTGCTGCTGTGGAGCATTCTACGCTCAAAATTAACGGAACCTCAACTGGACCTTCTAAATCATATTATTCAGCAGCAGCAACGATTTAAGCGCAAGCTTATACGTGCAGATTTTCAGCCGCTCAAGCAAAGTTCTCTGAAGACCATGTTTTCACAGTTTGCAGTCCATTGGCTGCAGGCAACCCAAGACAAAGATATTTCATCATTTTCAGATGCTGATTTTGAAGATTTGTATGGAGAAATGCTTCTATTAAAGAAAGAAACAACTAGAGCAACTCTACAAAAACGTCTACAGGAGTTTCATCACAAACAGACCCTATTTTTTAACGCACCCACTGTTGATCTGGATAATTTAATCCAGGTAAAAATCTGCAGAACCGCATTGATCTCGCCCCATATTTTTCACCACATGCTAGAGCAGCTCGAAAATACTCAAAATATTTCGATTCAGGATAAAAATATATTTAAACTGATTTTTATTCTGGGGTTCAGAGTCGGACTACGGATCAATGAAACATTGAATATCTTCGTACGTGATCTATTTATTAGTGAAGATGCTGTGATAATCACTATTCGCAACAATCGCAATAAAAATCAAAAAAGCTACTCAGCTTACCGCAAGATTCCCCTGCATCATCTACTTAAAGCCGACGAATTACATGCATTTAAAATATATAGTCAGAATAGAAAACGTCTGCTAAAAGAACAAGGAAAATCAGTTGCACAACCGCTGTTTTTAAAACAGTCCTTAGAAGAAACTCATGAAAATGAAGTGAATTCCCTATTGAAACAATTGATCCAGCCAGTTTTTGGAGAACACAATTTTACTTACCATAGTCTGCGCCATTCTGCATTTAATCATCTTTACCTGATTTTAAAAAACTCAACACTTTCAGATGCATTTACTGACTATAGCCCACATGAGCAATTACGTATCCGTTATGCATTGTTGCGAAACAGAAATACTCAGCAAACCTGGTATGCACTTTCTCATTTTGCCGGGCACCTAACCCCTGACACGACCTGTTCAAGCTATCTGCATTTAATGCATCTGGCAATTAGCTACCAGCTGAATCAAATGCACAGCCCACTTCCTAAAGAAGCCTATTTTAATATTCTGAAACATGATGATTCTATTAAATATCCTGTTCAGCAGCGGGCGATCAAACAGTTTTTATTTGAGCAACTCACTAAAGACCGTTACAGGCAACATGATCATCAATTTCAACTAGGTCAACAGAAATCGCCTGATTCACTGATGCTAGGAGCTCATGACTCAGCGATGACTTTTGAATTATTGCATCACATTCTTGCAGTAGAAAAAGAACAAGACCTTATGTTACCTGAAGCCATTCCTTTGCAAATCGCGCAAAAATTACGTGCTAGAGCCCAGCATTTGAAAACCTCCTATGTAAACCAAAAAAAATCATCGAGGTTATTTACCACAGATTTTTTAAGGAAAACTCCGAATGCATTGGTCACCATGTTGCCAACCAATCAGGAGGAGAAAAAAGTCATTCACCATGTCCAAGAGCGTTATGCAAATGTACAAAGTAAATATAAAAAACAGCTTCATACGATCTACTCAATTTATCTTGAAAAAGTTCAGCCCAATTCAGCCCAGTTAATTTTTGAACTGAATGAAAAACGGCAACTGAAGAAACTTCTTTCTTTTATTCATAGCTTATTTCCCAAGAAATATCTTCATCTAGAACTCTCTCAGCAGAGCAAGATAGAGCTCAAAAAGACATTACAGGATTTAACATTACGGGCAGAAAATTTTAGCCTGAATGAGGAGGAAGAGCGAATCAAGTTCTCTTTCAAGTATAAAGATGCAAAAGCACTTGGGGTATTCAAACTACTGATGTATCTAATGATCGTTTCTCATCTTTAATGCAAATTATTGGATAAGTTTGCCACGCATTCTTATTCGTGGTTTACCAGTCATTCCTGTAATGATTTAATATGGACTTCCAAGCGTGAGTGATTAAATTAATCATCTTAAAGAGCAATAACTGTTTGTCCCACTAGCCAAATAATGTCTGTCCAAGTTAGCACAAAATTTAATGATCATTTAAACAAGAATTTGCAGTATTGATTTACAATTCGAAGTGATTAAAAAAGCATAAATTGCCGCAGCACAATGAAATTGAAGAAATATTTTCAGAATATGATGAATAAATTGTGAATCGGTACCCAATAAGTTATCAGAAAAGATGAACCACTGCCCATAACCTCATTGCTCCAAACCACTTGTGCCAGATATTCCAGATTGAACTGATAGCAAATACTGGTTCCTCGCGACATCAGGCGAAACTGATTAAGCTTAAAGCAGGTTGTTAGACTCTATTAAATTGTAAATGTCTAATTAGACTTCTTTAGTCTAATTAGATCCAATCAGGCCAATTAAGCACCCTCCCTACATCAAATGGTTTATTTTTATAAATCCATTATTTTGTGTTTTAATAGATATATATAGATATAAGATACAATATTATGGATTTAAATTTCAAAAACCTGAAGAGGTTGTCACGTTATTATGTGAAAGGCTTCGCAAAGAACGACTTTATCTGGAAATGACTCAGGCAGACGTCGCTACACGTGCTGGTATTAGTGTGAATACAGTATCTAATCTGGAAGCTGGTCGAAATGTTTCATTTGAAAATTTAGTGCGCGTTGCCATGGTATTGGGCCGATTAAAAGAATTAGAGGAACTCTTCAAACCTCATTTAAACAGTGTAAATGACATTCTCCGCTATGAGAGCAATACGGCTCGCCAACGTATCAAAAGGAAATAAGTGCATGCTCAAAAAACTTAATGTTTACTACAATGGATGGGGTGAATATTGGCTTTGGGGTACACTGGTCTCCTCAACCGCAATCACAGGTCGGCCATTAATCGCCTTTGAATACAGTGCAGAAGCGATCAGTAAAGGTTTAGAACTTTCCTCTTACCTACTTCCATTAAAAGGTGACTCATTAAGAACGAACTTTCCTACACATCAAATGGGATTGCCAGGTCCTATATATGATGCCTTGCCCGATGGTTGGGGCATGCTTCTTATGGATCGCTTATTTAAAAAAAATGGACTCAATCCAGCACGGATTGGGCCATTAGAACGACTCACGTATATCAGTATACATGCGATGGGGGCGTTATCCTTTGAACCTTCAGCACCTGAGTTAACATTAACTGAAAATATTCCACTGATTAAACTCGCTCAAGAAGTTCAGGAAGTTCTCAAAGGAGAAGGTGCAGAATTTTTACAGCATTTATTAATTATGGGTGGATCTCCACAAGGTGCAAGGCCAAAAGCGCTCGTCTACCGTGATCCTGTCACCAACGAATTCTCAACAGTTAGCTCACATCAACATGAAGCATGGCTGATCAAATTTCCCGCTCAGCAAGAGCATCCTGAAGTTTGTGCAATTGAAGCTGTTTATGCAGAATGTTTACGTCATTGTGATATTGACACCCCTAACACCCAATATTTTACTCTTCCGAATGGATTAACCGCATTTGCATCAAAAAGATTTGACCGCCACGATGGCATGCGTATCCCTATGCAAAGTTTAGCAGCCTTCACTGGAGCTGATTTTAAATCACCAGGGAGTTTAGACTACAGCAACTTTCTTCGCGCTGCACACTTTTGCACCAATGATGTTCGCGAAAAAGCAATTGCATTTAAGCGAGCTGTTTTCAATGTAGTCTTCAATAATCGAGATGATCATTGCAAAAACTTTTCATTTCTGATGTCCCAAAATGGACAATGGAAACTCGCCCCTGCCTATGATGTTACTTTCTGTGAAGGACAAGGGGGATATCATCAAATGGATATCATGGGTGAGGCACTAGATATTCCTCGACAAGCTCTTGTAAAACTTGGTACTCAGGAAACGGAACTTTCTGCCCAAGAAGTCGATGAAATTATTAGTTCGATTTGTAAGGTTGCAATCCGATTCAGCAATATCGCTCATGATCTATTACCTGGACAAATTCAAGCAGAGACTATCCAAATGATCCAAAATAGGATTGAGCATAATATTCATTTATTGAATTGAATATAAAAAATTTTCATGAGGATCAAGAATCATTATATTAAATTATATATTGTTATTATTTCTCATGAAAATCAGCATCAAAACATAGGTGACTTTTACAAACTAAAATGTCTAAAATAAAGTGACCAAAACTACATTAAATGATCTAAATTGATCAAAATTTTACCCCACCGAAAACAACATACAACCAATTAAATCATATATTTACAATTAATGTAATTTAATGACGTAAATCTCGGTGACCTTGCCAAGGTTGGTGGAATGTTCATCTCATCAATAAAAAAGGTGCCTCATTGAGATAGAGACACCCGTGTTTTAGTTCGGTCAATCTATCTGACTAAACAACTGACTTTTCATTTAATCGGCGCATTCTCGGTTTATAGAGCACACGATAAGTCACGCTTAAAATTAAAATCCATAACGGACTAATGTATAAGGCTTTCAAGGTATCGGGCTCAAGCGCCAAAATCACTAAAGTAAACATCAAGAACGCGATCACGATATAAGACATGAACACCCCACCCGGCATTTTGAATGTTGATTGGGCATGTAATTCAGGACGTAACTTACGGTAGCGGATATAACACACCATAATCAGACTCCAGACGCTGATAAATAGAATCACGCATAAAGAGCTTGCTAAGGTAAATGCTTCAATCGTATTTGGCACGAAGTATTGTAGTACCGCGCCCCCCATGATGAATATACAAGAGAAGATCAGACCATTGGCTGGAACAGCACTCTTTGATAACCGACCAAAAGCATTAGGCGCCTGACCATCTTTCGATAAACCAAATAACATCCGACTCGTTGAAAACACACCACTATTCATGGATGACATCACCGAAGATAACACCACAAGATTCATGATAATCGCAGAAGTCACAATCCCTGCATTTAAGAATAATTCAACGAAAGGACTTTTATCCGCACGAATATGATCCCAAGGTGTCACAGACATCACCACGAGTAAAGCCAAGACATAGAACAAAATAATACGAATCGGAATCGCATTAATCGCCTTGGGTAAGTTCTTGTGAGGATCTTTGGTTTCAGCGGCTGTTGTTCCGATTAACTCCACTCCAACAAACGCAAAAACTGCGATTTGGAATCCTGCTAAGAAGCCATCTAAACCTTTGGGGAACATCCCACCATGCGACCAAATATTACTAAATGAAGCAACGCTACCATGTGGTGCAACAAAGTGGCTGAAAATCATATAACCACCCACCACAATTAATCCCATAATTGCCAAAATTTTGATTAAAGCAAACCAAAATTCGACTTCACCAAACAATTTGACCGTAAGCAAATTCAACGCTAAGACAAATAAGACACAGCCCGCACTAATCATCGCCTGACCAATTGGCGTAAAGGTTGTGCCGTCAGGCAACCAAAAGCCAAGATAATTAATCACAGCCGCTAAGTCAGCGATACCGACCAAAACCCAACCTAGCCAATACGTCCAACCCAAATAATAACCAGCCCATGGACCAATCAGATCATGTGCCATATCTACAAAAGATTTGTACTGTAAGTTTGCAAGTAATAACTCTCCTAATGCACGCATCAGGAAAAAGAACATCCCACCAATAATCATATAAATGAACAGAATAGATGGGCCTGCAAGGGAGATCGTTTTACCTGAACCCATAAAGAGTCCTGTACCAATCGCACCACCGATCGCAATCAATTGCAAATGGCGATTGGAAAGTTTCCGTTGTAAGTCTTGAGGTGCATCATCACCTGAAGACTGATTATGTATCACCGTCATAAAAAAGTTCCTTTTTACTACTTCCTAAAATGAATCGGTCGCTAATTTATGAGCTTAACCAGCTGTCCTTTATAAATGACCCATTCATTTTGACTGCAAGAAAATACGTATTTGCCTTACTTTTATCTATGACAAATACGTTACTTTTCTTTTTTTTTAATCTCATTTAAACAAAAATAAAGCGATTCGCTTTATTTTTGTGCTGCAATCACTGCAATTTCAATTAACCAATTTGGATTGACCAAATCAGCTTGAATCGTAGCGCGTGATGGCGCCACACAGTCTTTTAACCAATCAACATAGATCGCATTGACCTTAGGAAAATCCGCTAGTTCTTTCAGAAAAAGCTGTACCGAAAGTAAACGTGATTTATCGCTATTTGCGGAGGCTAATAATTGCTCGATCGTTGCCAATACATCACGCGTTTGTCCTTCGATATCTAAATCAGGATTTTTAGGCACTTGTCCTGATAGATACACCACCTGATTAAAAACCGTGACAGCACTCATCACTTCGGTGCTATTGATTTTCTGGATCTCTGAATATAACATGATGACTTCCTTAGTCTTGAGTGATAAATGGAACTCGTGCAGTTACGCCACACATAAGTTCATAGCCAACTGTGCCTGAGGCTGCTGCAACATCATCAATAGAGAGAATTTGTCCTGTTTTTGATGTTCCCCAAAGCACAACTTCACTGCCAATTTCAGCATTCGGAACTGGCGTTAGATAGACTGCCAACATATCCATACTGACTCGCCCAATGGTTCGGGTACGGATTCCATTGACTAACACGGGCGTGCCTGTAGGAGAGGTACGCTGATAACCATCTGCATAACCACACGCGACAATACCAATCGTCATTGCATGTGCAGCTACGAAACTTGAACCATAACCCACACTTTCATTGGCATTTAACTGCTGGATCGCGATCAATTCACTGCGCAAACTCATGGTCGGTGCAAGTCCCCAATCTTGGATACTATGCTTCGGATAATCGGGAGAGCTGCCATAGAGCATGATGCCGCCACGGACATAATCGGAGTGTACTTGCGAGGGATATCTGAGAATGGCAGCACTATTACTCACCGATCTTTCGCCAGGTAAGTCCTGAATGGTGCTTTCAAATTCTGCGAGTTGATATTCAACCCCAGCTTGACCAAAACGTTCGCCATCCGCATCAGAGAAATGCGTCATATGAGTGATGTTGGAAACATTATTGAGGCGTTGCAGATGCTGCCAGATTTTTCGGTATTGTTGAGGCTTGAAACCTAGACGGTTCATGCCACTGTTCATTTTTAAGAAAATATCAAACTGGGCTGGATAGATATGCTGCTGTATCCATTCGACTTGATGCTCGCTATGTACCGTGAAACTCAACTGATATTCAGCGCAGTCAAATAAATCCTGTGGCGAAAAAATTCCTTCCAGCAATAGAATTGGACCTGTCCAACCTAATGCACGCAAACGTTTCGCTTCATCTATATCAAGCAATGCGAAGCCGTCCGCAGTTTTTAAAGCATCGTAAACTCGTTCGATTCCATGTCCATAGGCATTGGCTTTGACTACAGCAAACACCTTGCTATTTGGAACACTTGCCCTCAAGACATCAAGGTTTTGACGCAAAGCCTGAGTATGGATGACCGCAGTAATTGGGCGAGGCATAATAAACTTCCTTGTACGCTGTAATTATGCTGCGTGTGAATAGCGCTGAATGGACAAACCATCCGTACTAATATCTGTGCGATGATTCATCACCAGATCACTAATTAATTTTCCTGAACCACATGCCATCGTCCAACCTAAAGTGCCATGTCCAGTATTCAAGAATAAATTCTTATACTGAGTCGCACCGATAATCGGGGTACTATCAGGTGTCATTGGACGTAGACCTGTCCAGAACGAAGCTTGCTGTAAATCACCACCCGGGAATAAGTCTTGAGTCACCATTTCCAAAGTTGCACGGCGGTCTTCATTCAAGCCCAAGTTAAAGCCACTTAATTCCGCCATACCACCAACACGAATACGTTGATCAAAACGTGTAATCGCAACTTTGTAAGTTTCATCTAAAACGGTGGATTGTGGTGCAAGTGCAGGATCAACAATTGGAATTGTTAATGAATAGCCCTTCACTGGATATACAGGCAAATTGAGCGCCAATGGTTTGAGGAAGTCACGAGAATAACTACCAAAAGCTAAAACAAAACGGTCGGCTGTTAAAACTGCTCCATTGACCATGACGCCTTTGATTTCATCACCTTCAACAATTAAATTTTCAACATTCTGATCAAACTTAAACTCCACACCCAAATCTTGTGCCAGTTTTGCCAAGGCATTGGTGAATAAATAACAATCACCTGTCTCATCATTTGGCAAATGTAAGCCACCCACTAACTTATCGGTATGCGCTAAAGCAGGCTCTACACGTGCTAACTCTTGTGCATTAAGTAAATCGAAATCCACACCACATTCTTTGAGCACTTGAATATCACGTTGCACCGTCTCTAGCTGAGCGTCATTACGGAATACTTGCAACGTACCTCTAGAACGATTTTCGTAATTAATGCCAGTTTTTGTTCTTAGATCACGCAGACAGTCACGGCTATATTCCGCAACACGCATCATGCGCTCTTTGTTCACTGCATAGCTTTGTGGATTACAGTTTTTCAGCATTTGAGCCATCCACTGTAACTGCCACATACTGCCGTCAATATTAATGGCTAGTGGTGCATGATGTTGAAACATCCATTTAACTGCTTTAAAAGGAATTCCTGGCGCTGCCCACGGTGTCGAATATCCTGGGGAAATTTGCCCTGCATTACCAAAGCTAGTTTCCTTGGCAGGACCCGATTGACGATCAAGCACAGTGACTTGAGCACCTTGCTGTGCAAGGTAATAAGCACTTGCTACACCAATAACACCACTTCCTAAGACGATGACGCGCATAACAATCCCTCACGCACACTAGTTTATTTAACTAGTATATTTTTGCATCAATAGTTTTTTTCACTATTTTTAGGATTATAATCTAGGTAATTTCATGTTTTCGTCGTGAAAAAATTAAAATAAAAGGGAATAATCTATGCGTAAATTAGACCGTATTGATCGCCTGATTTTAGATATTCTGCAACGTGAAGGTCGGATTGCGATTAGTGAGCTGGCTTCACGTGTCAATTTGTCCACCACCCCGTGTTCAGAACGTGTTAAACGCTTAGAGCGTGAAGGGATCATCATGGGCTATTACGCACGGCTCAATCCTGCCCATGTTGACCGCAGTCTTTTGGTATTTTTAGAAATTAAACTTTCAGCCAAATCTGGTGATGTTTTTGATCAAGTTGCACGTGACCTTGTTGATATTCCCGAAGTTTTGGAATGTCATTTGATCTCAGGAGAGTTTGATTATTTAGTCAAAGCAAGATTAAAAGAAATGAGTGCTTATCGACGTTTATTAGGTGATTTACTTAAAAAACTACCTGCTTCGGCATCTTCACATAGCTATGTCGTGATGGAAGAAGTCAAAGAAAGTCTTTATTTGGATGTGAGTAAATAAGATTAAATTGCATCCTACCAACGATTAAAAATGTTTCAGCCTGCAGATGCAGGCTGAATAGGTATAATTACTCGTCTTCATCATCGTAGATATAGCTCATACAACCCCAACCGTCATATTCACCATCAAACTCTTGTGCAATACGTGTCATCCACTCTTCTAAGTCTGCAATATCATTGTATTCAAGCATCATATTAATATGGATATTCAACACCCACATATCTGAGCCATCTGAGTGTAACTCTTCTTGATAAAGTGAGATCTTTTGTTCTTGGTGCAACAGATGGAGTGCACATTTTTCAACTTGCTCTTGTTTTTCAAACACAATCGAAAATTCAACTTCATGTGGCTCAGTGAGATCATTGCCATCTTCAACCATCTGCCACAAGACATTACCATTATCATTGTCTGGAAATTGTTCATAGTCGCGTGTCATATCAATATCCTTTGTTATGTTTTGATTTCATGATTGGCTATAGATTAACCTATTTTTATGTCAGTTTTTAGACGCAACAATTATATGATCATCAAAAAAGGATAGAAATTTTTAACTACTCGCATCCATCTCATCCAACAAAGGCTCAAAACATTATATGATTTTATAATCTATTATAGATCTTCAAATTTGGCTAGCCATACTATGCTTTTCTTTGAGAATGCTCTTGTGAGCATACTTTAAAAAGGAACTACCGACTCAAGCTCGATTGCAGATTGTTTTAATGGATGTTGGAAAGCAAGATAGGTGGCATGCAATGCCATACGTTTAAAATGGAATTTGGCAGGCTCAGGATGATAAAGTTTATCGCCCATAATGGGATGCCCAATATGCATCATATGTACACGAAGCTGATGTGAACGTCCTGTCACTGGTTCTAAACACACTCTACTTTGATCTGTTGTCACATCATACTCAATTGATTGGAATAGCGTTTTGGCAGGCTTTCCCAATTCAAAATGCACCATCTGACGAGGACGATTTTCCCAATCTGTCATCAAGGGCACTTCGACACTGCCGTCTTGCTGAATCTGTCCTTGTACAAGCGCCACATAATATTTTTTAACCGTTCGCGCTTGGAACATTTTGCTAATCGCAACTTCAGCATCTCTATGTTTTGCGAACATCAACAATCCTGATGTTGCCATATCTAAACGATGTGTAACTTTAGCAGAAGGATATTGTGCTAAAACGCGCAAATACGCACTATCTTGATGTTCAGGCAAACGCCCCATGACCGACAATAGCCCTGCTGGCTTATTAATCACCACTAAATCTTCATCCTCATAGATCATCTCAAGTGGATCTTGCGGCGGTAGATAAATAAAGTTGTCATTTAGGGGCATGAGCAGTAAAGGTTCTAAATAAAGCGGGGCAATTATAGCGACTTCTCAGCCAAAAACGAATTTTGAGATGAAATCTTGAACAGAGAACTCGTTTTATTGAAATGGTATTGAAGATGTCTAGAGTTAATGCCGTTGCCTATTTTGATTATTATTGTTGCGACATTAACTCGTATATTTTTATGATGCTGTTTTTATCGCTTTATTTAAACTGTCTTTATAAAGCTGCTCTAAAGTTGCAATGTCTCGATTTAAAAAAGTAATCAAATATTCTTTGGCACGACTCAACGTTAAGTAATTAAAAGAAATCGTGTCTTTGCTCTTACGTGTCACCAATCCGAATAAATCTTTTTTAGGAATAAACACAGGAATATCGCTTTCTAATTTAAATTCAAGCTGCTGTGTTTGTGAAAAGGCATCTATTGTGATGCGTAAGGTTTGTTCAGTGTAATCATCTCGTACAATAAAGCTGGTACTTACACCATCTAGCTGTAACTGACGAACCAATTGCTGACGCCATCCCATCTCATCGAAACGAGCAACGATCGTTTCTAAATCAAAAGCACCCAAATGATCAGCTTCATTTCGATTAGTTTGATGCGGATAACGTATTTTAAGATCGAATTCTTTCATTATTTTTATGACCTCTTCCAATATGATCAATTTTCTAGTTTCAATTATATCATTTTGTTTTTTATTATAAAAACAGGAGTTTATATTCAAAAAATAAATATTATAAGACCTATTTCACACTTATATTTAAATTCATTGATCGGGTTTTTATTATTTATATCTGATTGGTCATATTCTGTTTATATTAAATTTTAGGGTATCAAGGGAAAACATGTTGTTTACTTCAACACCTATGACTTTGTAAGCCATAACCTTTGCCTATAGACTTTTGATCTATAGCGTCCTAAGCCGAATCGAGACCTTTTGGGTTTGTACACACTTGCTTTATAAGCATCGGTGCATGCTACTCTTTTCGATCCCCTTACGGAACTTTAATCGTTCCTCAACCCTTGAGACATAGTTTAGGCAGATCAGTGCGGGATTGTTTTCCTAAAAACTGGTATTTTTCGCCACTAATGAAATAATTTTGCATATCTCATCCAATAATAAGAATTATTTTCCATTTCAATAAAAAATAACTGATTTAAATTTCAATATATTCCAATTTAGCCGTGTATTTTTTCATTAAAAAACAGATTAGGCCCAAATCACCATAATGGCCGCCACAATTACCAGCCATAAACCTAAATGATCCGTCTTTGCCAACTTTTCTTTAAAGAAAAATACTGAGATCAGTAAGCTAAATAGAATTTCGATCTGACCCAGTGTTTTCACAATCGCCACAGTTTGCATACTCATGGCACTGAACCATCCCAAAGATGCTAAAAAACTGCAAATACTTACACGAAAGGTCAGACCAAGACGTTGCCACATGTTATACAACGTACTGCGACTAAAGATTCCCAAATACAGCAATAATGCAATGCACTGAAAACTAATCAAACTGCATAACACCCATCCTGCACGATGCAAAAATGGCAACATGCTCAGCTCTAAACTGGCTTCACGTACCAGAAGTGAAGTAATGGCAAAACATAAACCACTGCCTAAACCAATGATTAAAGTATTGAAGGAAAGTTGCGTACTATGTCGACCTTTACTCAATAAAAAAACTGCGATTGCCCCAATCAATACACCAACCCAGCCCAAAGTGGTCAACCGCTCCTGTAGAAAAACCACTGCAATCAAGGCTGCCAAAATCGCTTCGCTTTTAGCCAACCCGATACCAATCGCATAGTTCTTTTGTTGAAATAGTTTCACCATCAACGCTGTCGCAAAAATTTGGCTGATTCCTGCAATCACTACATAAAGCCAAAATGTATTGGAAAAATGGGCTTGAACAGTGACAGGTTGATGCAGATAAAGGAATGCTAAATAACTAAACGCAAAAATCGGAGAAAAAATAAATCGAGCCAATGTCGTACCATAAGCATCGACTGTGGTACTGAGCTGTTTTTGAAATGCGTTGCGCCACGCCTGCATAAACGCAGCCATGATCGTGAATAGAATCCAAGTAAATGCCATAAACGCCAACGCACCATCAAAATGTGTGTGTAATTTACTCGCTTCCTTATGATTTTTCGAGTGTTATTAACACGCTGACGGATTGATCTGATTTTTTCTCTTTTTATGTATCCAACGTGCAACCACAATCACGAGAATAATCACAAATACCGTAATCACGACAGGCATCACAAATGCCAAGATCGACAAGACAATTGAGCCAATCAACTCACCCGTTGCCACTACAAAATTCCCCAGTCCACCAGTGCTTGCTGTTGAAACGCCACGTGCCGCTACGGTACTCATTTGCACCACACCTGCCGTTCCACCGCCCACGATCAGTGCGGCTGCCCACGTCGCAAACTGTGACATTTCTCCACTACTGACTGCCAACGTACTGAGTGTGCCTGCCACTACAGCAGCAGGCGTAGCGATGGTATCCAAGAGATTATCGATCCACGGCACATAGTAAGCTGCGATTTCACAGATGGTTACAAATCCAAGTGCAGCGCATACAGATGGAATGGCTAACCATTCAAAACCTTTGGCAGGTTCATACCAACCCAACAAAGTTGCAATGCTCATCACCAATAAAGGAACAAAGACACGGAATCCACAGGCAGCGCTTAATCCTACGCCGATACAAAGTCCTAATATTGTTTCCATCTTGGTTTTCCTTATATTTGTCGGATATCGTTATCTTGTTATTTCATATTTTACAGTAACAAAAAAGCCCTATCGAGTGACAGGGCTTTCATCAAAACAGTGGGTAACTGTTTGGTGTTTGCGGCTTAGGCATTCTTACTGTTGAATTGATTGCCAAGGCATTTGGTACACGGAGGTAGACGATCAGTACCAATTTCTAAATAGGTGCGATGTCCGCATTGGACACAAAAATAGAAGCCAGTTCCAGGTTTTTCGCCAGCAGTAACCATCTTTGTTCTCCATAGATTTTAGAAATGGTTCATATACTATAGCGTGATAGTTTTGATTATTTATTGACCTTTCTGACGAAAGGCAGTGGCAGAAAGGTTAAGTAGGAGTACAAAATCTATATTCACATTAAAATTACCTGAACAACATCTAAACCTTATTTACTTAGTTGATGATAAATTTGCAAATCATCATCTAATGACCAGATAAAAATCTCACTCATTGGAAATTTTGTACAGTTTTTCTCAAATTCTTTAATTATTGATAGATCACCAAAACTTGTTCCTTCAGTTGTTTTGGTTGGTGATTTATTTCGTTGTGCATGACTTGGAAACTCTATAAGCCATGCTCTAATTTCAAATTGTGATAACCATTCGGAAATACGAAAGGGTGCTTCACCTGTGAAGGTTTTTTCCAAAGTATCAACAAAAAGTTGTGCAACTTTACGACGAATATTTCCATCGCCGTTTTGTGCAATATGATTACCCGTTTCAATAACAGTTGCCATTGGGATAATAAAGCTACATCCCAACTCTACATATTCTTGAAATTTCTTTAAAATTTCATCTCTTTCATTATTGCGATTAGGAACATCTAAAATATTAAGAAAAACACTGGTATCTACTAGACAAATACTACTCATTAGATATTCCACGCATTTGTTCCAACCAATTTAATGCATTTTGCTTTTTCTCTTGTGAAGAAACAGGATTTTTTACAAAACGGTCAACCACATCTTTTGTAACCAATTCACCAAGAGAACCTTGAGAAACCAATCCCTCATAATCATCTAAATCACTTAAACGAATTAAACGACTATCCCCTTGTTTTGGATCACGATATGCAAAAACCACATCACCTAATGCCTGATCTGGCAATGCATCCATAAGAGCTGGGTTATGTGTTGTGAGCAAAAGTTTTAAATTCCTTTTTTCAGCAAACAACAACATTGTGTTAAGTAATGATTTGGCTCGGGATGGATGAATACCATTGTCAATTTCTTCAATCACCAACGTAGAATTTTCAGGAACAGATAAAATTGCTGCAGCGATACCCAAAACCCTTAGCGTCCCATCTGATAGGACATCAGAATTCCACTCTTGTTCTTGATTAGCAAAATTTTCGACTAAAGCGAGTTCGATACGATCACGATGATCGGGATAGAATTTTAAAGTTTTAAAATCTTGTTCAGGTAAACTTTTAATAAATTTTAAAATATCTTCTTGATGTGGTTCGTGCTGCCATAGGGTATATAATACACCTGATAAATTTTGACCATTTTGACGCAATCTTGTATCTTCTAGACTCTCATTACGCATTTGTGATGGGACAAAATCAAAAAAATACGTACTAGATAATATTTCTTCTATGAATCTTACCTCATTAAGCCTTTGCTCTATTCTTTCATCGACTTTCTCTTCTAGATCAATTCGTATTTGAAAGGTATTTTTAACCCTTTGTAAATTTGACGAATTACTATCAAAACGTGTAAATATCCCTGAAAGACGATTCATTTCTATTTTTGGTGAAATCTGAATTCTGAGTGCTTTATCATTATCTTTAGAATTATTTCTAACAATGGCTTTGGGGTAAGCATCTATTTTATATAAATATTTATCTGTTTTAAAAAATTTTAATTTTTCATCTTTTACATTTAACTCATTTAACTCATTAGATGTAATTTCAATCCTCAAATCAGAAAAAAACTCAGAAAAATCTGCACCTAAAGTAAACTCCTCTGATTCAAAATAAAATAAATCCCTAATATCCCCTCTAAAAATTTTTTCAGAATCATTAATACGATTTTGGATGGTTGATAATTTTTCTCCACCTACATACCAGCTTAAAAACCGAAATGCTTCAATAGCATTAGATTTTCCTGATGCATTTGCACCAATCATTAACGTAAGAGGTGCTAAAGGCAAAAGTTGTCCTGTCCGATAACTTTTAAAGTTTTCTATCCAAATACCTTTTAGCATAATCTCACAATAACAAATAAAAAAAGCTCTATCCTAAGATAGAGCTTTCCTTCCATTTTTACAACGTCAAAGCATTAACTCACACAACCGAACCTTCTAAAAAGTCTTGTGCAAAACGCTGTAATACACCGCCCGCTTCATATACAGAAACTTCTTCTTCTGTATCTAAACGACAGGTCACAGGCACTTCAAAAATTTCTTCTTTACCATCAGCAGTTGAACGCTCAATCACTAAAGTCAAAGTCGAACGCGGTGAGATATTACCAATCACGCTATACAGCTCAGTACCATCTAACTTCAACGTTTTACGGTTCACACCTGGTTTAAACTCAAGCGGTAACACACCCATACCCACTAAGTTAGTACGGTGAATACGCTCAAAACCTTCAGCCACGATCGCTTCAACACCTGCAAGACGAACACCTTTCGCTGCCCAGTCACGGCTTGAACCTTGACCATAATCCGCACCTGCAACAATGATCAACGGTTGCTTACGGTTCATGTAAGTTTCAATCGCTTCCCACATACGCATCACTTCGCCTTCAGGCTCTACACGCGCTTTTGAACCTTGTTTAATCGTGCCGTCAGAACGAACCACCATTTCATTAAACAATTTCGGGTTGGCAAATGTTGCACGTTGTGCAGTCAAATGGTCACCACGGTGTGTCGCATATGAGTTGAAGTCTTCTTCAGGTACGCCCATTTTGTGTAGGTATTCACCCGCAGCCGAATCCATCATGATCGCATTTGAAGGCGATAAATGGTCAGTCGTGATGTTATCACCCAAAATTGCAAGCGGACGCATGTTGGTCAAAGTACGTGGTGCAGCCAACGCCCCTTCCCAATACGGCGGACGACGGATGTAAGTACTCATTGGACGCCAGTCGTAAAGTGGGCTTTCCGCTTGCTCAACTTCACCGAGGTCAAACATAGGAATGTAGACTTTACGGAATTGTTCAGGCTTCACCGCTTCTTTTACCAGTGCATCGATTTCAGCATCAGATGGCCAGATGTCTTTCAGGTAAATTGGATTACCATCTTTGTCTGTACCCAATGAATCTTTTTCGATGTCAAAACGAATTGTCCCTGCAATCGCATACGCTACCACAAGTGGAGGCGATGCCAAGAACGCTTGTTTTGCATAAGGATGGATACGACCATCGAAGTTACGGTTACCCGAAAGTACCGCTGTCGCATACAAATCACGGTCAATGATTTCTTGTTGAATCACTGGATCAAGCGCACCTGACATACCATTACACGTAGTACATGCATACGCCACGATACCAAAACCAAGTTTTTCTAGGTCTTTCAGTACGCCAGCTTCTTCAAGATAAAGTGCAGCAGCTTTAGAACCTGGTGCAAATGAAGATTTCACCCAAGGTTTACGCACTAAACCAAGTTCATTGGCTTTACGTGCCAATAGACCTGCTGCCACCGTGTTACGTGGATTTGAGGTATTGGTACAAGAAGTAATTGCCGCAATGATGATCGCGCCATCAGGCATTAAACCATCAGTACGGTTTTCAACAACACCTGCAATACCTTTTTCTTTCAAGTCAGCAGTAGATACACGTGCATGTGGGTTTGATGGACCTGCAATGTTACGAGTCACTGTTGAAAGATCAAAACGAAGTACGCGTGGGTACTGTGCTTTGGTCATATCCGATGCCCAAAGACCGATTTCTTTTGCGTATTGCTCAACCAATGCCACTTGCGCATCTTCACGACCCGTCAGACGTAAATAATCAATCGTGTTTTGGTCGATGTAGAACATCGCAGCCGTTGCACCGTATTCAGGTGTCATGTTCGAGATGGTTGCACGGTCACCAATCGACATGGTGTCTGCGCCTTCACCGAAGAACTCAAGATATGCACCAACGACACGTTCTTTACGTAAGAACTCAGTGAGTGCCAATACGATATCAGTCGCCGTGATGCCTGCTTGACGCTGACCGACTAGCTCAACACCGATAATGTCTGGAAGACGCATCCAAGATGCACGACCCAACATCACGTTTTCAGCTTCTAAACCACCTACACCCACTGAGATCACACCAAGCGCATCCGTATGTGGTGTATGTGAGTCTGTACCTACACATGTGTCTGGGAACGCTAAACCATCACGATTTTGGATCACTGGAGACATTTTCTCCAAGTTGATCTGGTGCATGATGCCGTTACCCGCAGGGATTACGTCGACATTTTTAAATGCAGTCTTCGTCCACTCGATAAAGTGGAAACGGTCTTCGTTACGACGATCTTCTACTGCACGGTTTTTTTCAAACGCGTCAGGATCAAAGCCGCCATATTCCACTGCCAAAGAGTGATCCACGATCAACTGCGTTGGAACTACTGGGTTCACTTTAGAAGGATCGCCACCTTTGTCAGCAATCGCATCACGTAAACCAGCAAGGTCGACGAGTGCGGTTTGACCTAAGATGTCATGACATACCACACGTGCAGGATACCAAGGAAAATCCATGTCCTGACGGCGTTCAATCAATTGCTTTAAATAATCAGTTAAGTTTTCTGCATCAGCTTTACGTACAAGCTGCTCTGCCAACACTTTAGATGTGTATGGCAAAGTTTCATATGCGCCTGGCTGAATATCTTCAACGGCTTGACGCACGTCATAGTATTCGAGCTGGGTACCTGCCAGCGGTTTACGGTATTGATTTGTCATTAACCACGCTCCGCCAATGGTTTAAATTCTAAGTTTTCAGGGCCAGTATAGTTCGCGCTTGGACGAATAATCTTGCCGTCTTGACGTTGTTCAATCACATGTGCAGACCAACCCGCTGTACGTGCAATCACGAATAATGGAGTGAACATTGCTGTTGGAACACCCATCAAGTGATAGCTCACCGCGCTGAACCAGTCGAGATTCGGGAACATGTTCTTCACTTCTTTCATCACTGCTTCTAAACGTTCAGCAATGAGGTACATTTTGGTGTTCTCTTGCGCTTCAGCAAGGTCACGCGCCACTTTCTTGATCACTTCGTTACGTGGATCAGAGATGGTATAAACAGGATGACCAAAGCCGATGATCACTTCTTTCTTCTCTACGCGGCTACGGATGTCTGCTTCTGCTTCGTCAGCGTTGTCATAACGTTGTTGAATCACGAATGCAACTTCGTTGGCACCACCATGTTTTGGACCACGTAGCGCACCAATACCACCTGTAATTGCTGAGTACATGTCTGAACCTGTACCTGCAACAACACGTGACGTAAATGTAGAAGCGTTGAATTCATGCTCAGCATACAGAATCAAAGACGTATGCATTGCTTGAATCCATTCTTCAGATGGCGCTTCGCCATGAAGTAAATGGAGGAAATGTGCAGCGATTGAGTCATCATTCGTTTCAACTTCGATACGACGACCGTTGTTGCTGAAGTGGTACCAATACAACAACATTGAACCCAAGCTTGCCATCAATTTGTCAGCGATGTCTTTTGCACCTGCTTCATTGTGGTCTTCATGTTCAGGCGTTAAACAACCTAAAACTGATACACCTGTACGCATCACATCCATTGGGTGTGCAGATGGTGGAAGTTGTTCAAGTGCGGTTTTCAATGCTGCTGGCAAACCACGAAGCGCTTTAAGTTTAGCTTTATAGGCTTTGAGTTCAGCTTTATTTGGGAGTTTGCCATGTACCAATAAGTGAGCGACTTCTTCAAACTCACTGCCGACTGCAAGGTCAAGAATGTCATAACCACGGTAGTGTAAGTCATTACCGCTACGACCTACGGTACATAGTGCAGTGTTCCCTGCAACTTGACCACTTAACGCAACTGATTTTTTTGGCTTGAAGCCTGTTGGAGTTTCATTACTGCTCATAAGATTGTCCTTTTCTGTTCTTTCTATGTGAATTATGAGTTCTAAAATCCCACTTGCGGAGCCACAACCGCTCCTCACCTCCCTTTCCAAAGGGAGGGAAGTCCCCCTTTGAAAAAGGGGGATTTAGGGGGATTCCTTATTTTGCTTTTTCAAATGACGCATCAAGATATTGTTCAAACGCATGGTAGTTAATGCGTTCATACAATTCTTGACGAGTTTGCATGGTGTCAACAACGTTCTTCTGTGTGCCTTCTTTACGCAGAGTCTCATACACATTTTCCGCTGCTTTGTTCATCGCGCGGAATGCTGAAAGTGGGTACAACGCAATGCTCACATCCGCAGAAGCCAATTCTTCAGTCGTAAACAATGGTGTAGAACCAAATTCAGTAATGTTCGCTAATACTGGAACTTTGGTCAGATCAGCAAACTGCTTGTACATTGCCAATTCAGTGATTGCTTCAGGGAATAACATATCCGCACCTGCTTCAATGTAAGCACCTGCACGATCAATTGCTGCTTGTAAGCCTTCTACCGCTAAAGCATCGGTACGTGCCATGATCACAAAGTTTTCATCGGTACGAGCATCAACCGCAGCTTTAATACGATCAACCATTTCTTGTTGGGTCACGATCGCTTTGTTTGGACGGTGGCCACAACGCTTTGCGCCCACTTGGTCTTCGATGTGCATTGCTGCTGCGCCGAACTTAATCATTGATTTAGTGGTACGTGCAATGTTGAATGCTGAAGCACCAAAACCTGTATCCACATCAACTAATAATGGTAGATCACAGACATCCGTAATACGGCGTACATCGGTCAAGACATCATCAAGGTTGCTAATTCCCAAGTCAGGTAAACCTAACGAACCTGCGGCAACACCACCACCTGACAAATAAATTGCTTTATAGCCTGCACGTTTTGCTAACAATGCATGATTGGCGTTAATCGCACCAACCACTTGTAATGGTTTTTCATTTGCGACCGCGTCGCGGAATAGCTGACCAGCAGATTTAGCCATGTTGATGTTCTCCTTGGGTTTGCAGCAATGTTTGCTCAACAATTTTGTAGGATGCATTGATGTGACGGTGCATTAGCATTTCAGCAAGTTCACCATCACCCTCTGCAATCGCATCTAAAATGCGGATATGTTCATCCCAAGCTTTGCTCGGTCGATTTGGGGTGTTTGAAAATTGAATTCGGTACATACGGATGAGGTGATACAGCTCATCACATAACATTTTTTCTAAGGTTTTATTGCCACTGCTTTTGATAATGCAGTAATGGAAATCGTCTTGACCTTCTTGTAGGTAATAACCCTTACCTGCCTTAAAATTTTCATCTTCAGCATGCATTCGCAACACATCACGCAATGCTAAGATTTGTTTTTTATCAATATGCTGTGCAGCCAACTTACAAGCTAAGCCTTCAAGTGAAGCACGAATTTGGTAAAGTTCTTTAAATTGTTGTAGAGAAAGAGAAACAACTCGCGCGCCAACATGGGCGGTACGCTCAACCAATCGCTGGCCTTCTAGACGATGAATCGCCTCACGCAATGGACCACGACTGATCCCGTAAATACGTGCCAACTCGGGTTCTGAAATCTTGCTGCCCGCAGGAATTTGTCCTAATACGATTGCTGATTGAATTTGCTTAAATACATGTTCCGTCAGGGTAATACTCTGACTTGTGCTGATGGCTTGAGGAACAAGGGTATCTTGCATATTGTCGACAATCTCTACAGTTTTTATGATTTTATAACGAGATAGAAGAAAAAATGCAATAGGATTGTCGACAATAAAATAGAATGATCCAGTCAATACTATTCGATTGCCTCACAATAGAATGTTCTAAAAAGGTACTAAAAATATATAATAATTATATATAAAACATACTCTTACTAAAATCTAAGTACTTTATTCCGATTGATTCAAGGCATTTTTCCCAGTATTTATGTTACGTATGCTACGACCATGGTATGACAGCTTGATTGTAGACAATCCTTATAATCGATCGATTTTATACGAATTTTTGTAAGTAAATACTGCACCAGAAATGTAAATAACAGCGTGCTTCATAGGCGCTTTATTGGTACATTATTGGGCATCTGGAGCAGTGCTCCACAAGACACATCCATGCACCTTGTTGAATAAAAGGACATTGTTAATGTTTCAACATATCCCACCTTATGCAGGCGACCCAATTCTCTCTTTAATGGAACAGTTTAATGCTGATCCACGCGCTGAAAAGGTTAATCTAAGTATTGGTTTGTACTATAACGAAGACAGTATCGTTCCTCAGCTTGATACCATTATCGAAGCGCAAAAACGTATTGCACCTAAAAATGATAAAACCAAACTTTATCTTCCAATGGAAGGTTTTAAACCTTACCGTGACGCAATTCAAGCTCTATTGTTTGGCGCAAACAGCCCTGCTATTCAACAAGGTCGTGTTGCAACCATTCAAACATTGGGTGGTTCAGGTGCATTAAAAGTCGGTGCAGATTTCTTAAAAACTTATTTCCCAGATTCAGAAGTTTGGGTGAGCCAACCAACGTGGGATAACCATGTCGCAATTTTCAACGGTGCTGGCATCAAGAGCAACTACTATCCATATTTCGATGCCGAAACACGTGGCGTTGATTTTGATGGTATGTTGTCGACATTAAAAACTTTGCCAGAGCAAAGCATTGTATTGTTACACCCTTGCTGCCACAACCCGACAGGTGCGGATCTAAATCCAGCACAGTGGGATCAAGTAATTGCGGTATTAAAAGAGCGTAACTTGATTCCATTCCTTGATATCGCTTATCAAGGCTTTGGCGATAGCATGGAACAAGATGCTTATGCGATTCGTGCTTTAGACCAAGCTGGTTTAAACTTCATCGTCAGCAACTCGTTCTCTAAAATCTTCTCACTTTATGGTGAGCGTGTTGGTGGTTTAACTTTCGTGTGTGATGATGCTGAAGCAGCAAAATGCACATTCGGTCAGTTAAAAGCAACGGTACGTCGTATCTACTCAAGCCCACCAACAACGGGTGCATGGTTGGTTGATCAAGTGCTCAATGACGCTGATCTGAATCAACAATGGCAAGGCGAAGTCAAAGAGATGCGCGAACGTATTATCAAAATGCGTAGTATCTTAAAAGATGAGTTGACGAAAGCACTTCCTGAGCGTGACTTTAGCTACCTTGTAAACCAGAAAGGTATGTTCAGCTACACAGGTTTAACGGGTAAGCAAGTCGATATTCTTCGTGAGGAATATGCAATTTATCTGGTACGTAGTGGTCGTATCTGCGTTGCAGGTTTAAATATGAATAATATTTATAAAGTTGCAAAAGCAATGGCTGAAGTTCTAGCAAAATCAGCTTAACATCCCCTTGCAGAGCTATAATCGCTCGTCATCTCCCTTTTAAAAGGGAGACTTTATGGATCAAAAATGGTTGTTTCACGTGAAACAACCATTTTTATTTTTACAAAACCAGCTTCATTAAAACTAAAATTTATCCGACAACTAGAGCCAAGAATAAATGTACTAAATGATTAAATCTGTATCATTCAATGTTCAATCCAGCTTAGTCTTTGTATACTGCAACACATGAATAAACAACAAACAGTACCTTTAAATATGACTCAACTGACCTGCTTTAAAGCCTACGATATTCGCGGAAAACTAGGCACCGAACTCAATGAAGAAATCGCCTATAAAATTGGTCGTGCATACGGACAAATCTATCAACCTAAAAAAGTGGTGATTGGTTGTGACATCCGTCTAAGTAGTGAAGGCTTAAAGCAAGCAACCATTCGAGGTCTCAATGATGCGGGTGTCAATGTTCTAGATTTAGGCATGACGGGCACCGAAGAAGTTTATTTCGGCGCTTTCCATCTTGATGTACAAGGTGGCATTGAAGTTACGGCGAGCCATAATCCAATGGATTATAACGGCATGAAATTAGTTCGTGAAAATGCACGTCCAATCAGTGCTGATACAGGCTTAAAAGACATCCAAGAACTCGCTGAAGCAGGTACTTTTACAGAAGTTGAGCAAAAAGGTACAACTGAAAACTATAATATTTTGCCAGAGTTTGTTGATCACCTATTAACCTACATCGACCCACAAAAAATTAAGCCACTTAAACTTGTGGTAAATGCAGGCAATGGGGCTGCGGGTCATGTGATTGATGCCATTGAACAAAAATTCCAACAACTCAATATTCCCGTTGAATTTATCAAAATCCATCATGAAGCCGATGGAACTTTTCCTAATGGGATTCCAAATCCAATCTTGATTGAAAATCGTGACAGTACCCGTGACGCAGTGCTGCAACATCAGGCGGATATGGGGATTGCCTGGGATGGTGACTTTGACCGCTGCTTCCTATTCGATGAAAAAGGACAATTCATCGAGGGCTATTACATTGTTGGTTTATTGGCACAAGCTTTCCTGATCAAACAATCAGGCGAAAAAATTGTGCATGACCCACGTTTGGTTTGGAATACTTTTGATATCGTAGAGCAATACCAAGGTATCGCAGTTCAATCAAAGTCTGGACATGCTTTCATCAAAGATGTCATGCGTGAACACAATGCTGTTTACGGTGGAGAAATGAGTGCACATCATTATTTCCGTGACTTTGCTTATTGTGATAGCGGTATGATTCCTTGGTTACTCACGATTGCCCTACTCTCAGAAACAGAACAATCACTCTCGACACTCGTTGAAAATATGATTGCCAAATTCCCATGTAGCGGTGAAATCAATTTTAAAGTGGCGGATACACAAGCAACGGTTCAAAAGATCTTTGATCATTATGCAGACCAAAATCCATTAGTAGACCGTACCGATGGTGTTAGCCTTGATTTTGGTGCATGGCGTTTGAATGTCCGCGCATCGAATACAGAACCATTACTACGCTTAAATATTGAAAGTCGTGCTGATAAAAATCCGCAACCTATGCAAAATTATGTGGATGAGTTGACAGATTTGATTCAAGGATAAGCGAAAAGTTAAAAAACAGGGAGCTGTTACTCCCTGTTTATATGAAACAATAATTATTGATATCCACTTGGATTTTGTTTTTGCCAATTCCAGCTATCCGCCAGCATATCTTGCAATGTATATTGCGGCTTCCAACCTAACTCTGCTATAGCACGGGTATTATCTGCAAATGAAATGGCCACATCACCTGCACGGCGTGGTGCAAATTCAAACGCAACAGGCACACCATTAATTTGCTCAAAGGTGTTTTTGACTTGTAATACAGATGAGCCATTGCCCGTGCCAATGTTCCAAGCACGGCAGCCTTGTGTAGATAAGCGATGATTTAAGGCACATAAATGGGCTTTGGCTAAATCGACTACATGGATATAATCACGAACCCCTGTACCATCGATGGTGTCATAGTCATTGCCATAGATAGATAACTTGTCACGGCGACCTACAGCCACCTGAGTCACATAAGGCATTAAATTATTTGGAATTCCTTGTGGATCTTCACCAATCTGACCGCTTTTATGCGCGCCAACAGGGTTAAAATAACGAAGTAAAGCAATCGACCAACGCGAGTCTGCCTGTGCCAGTTTTTGCAGTATTTGCTCAACAATCAGTTTGGTATAACCATAATTGTTATTTGGCATTCCTGTTGGCATATCTTCATTCAACGGAGAAGTATTGGCCTCATCATATACCGTTGCAGATGAACTAAAAACGAGTTTAAATACACTAGCTTTCTCCATTGACTTCATTAATTGAATACTGCCAGCAATATTATGATCAAAATAGACCAGTGGAATCTGCTGGCTTTCACCAACCGCTTTCAGACCAGCAAAATGAATGACTGCATCAATCTGATGGTCTTGGAAAACTGAATCTAACTCAGCCTGATTGCGAATATCACCCTGCACAAACACCAAATTTTTATTTGCTAATGCTTGTACTCGACGCAAAGACTCTTCAGAGCTATTTGAGAGGTTATCGAAGACAATCACCTCGTGACCTGCGGTAAGCAACTCTAAACAGGTATGGGAGCCAATATAGCCCGCACCACCCGTCACTAAAACTTTAGCCATCTGTTTTTCCTAATAATATTTTCAACAAACCTTGTGTTGATGCATCAAATTTAAAGAGATCATCCTGTTCACGGTTCAAAATCGGTAACAGCTGATTGGCAATTTCTTTGCCTTTTTCAACGCCCCATTGATCAAAAGGGTTAATATTCCACAACACCGACTGCACAAAAACCTTATGTTCATACATCGCAATCAGCATCCCTAAGCTATAAGGGTTCAACTCTTTGAGTAAAATAGTGGAGCTAGGTTGATTGCCTTCATATTGTTTATAGGTTGGTAAATCTTCTAGCTCATCTGCTGCCAAGGCTTGATTCCCAAAGGCCAACAGGCGCGACTGTGCCAAACAGTTGGATAAAGCCAAATGATGCTGCTCAACCAATGCCTCTGCACTTTCGGCATAGGTAAATTGGTTTGCATTATAACGTTTTACAGGTGCAATAAAGTCACAACTAACGGAATGGGTACCCTGATGTAAAAGCTGATAAAAGGCATGCTGTGCATTGGGCCCAACCTCTCCCCAAACAATTGGGCAAGTGGCTGAACTGACCTTTTCTCCATTGCGTTGAATCGATTTCCCATTAGATTCCATTTCAAGCTGCTGCAAATAAGCTGCAAAATATTTGAGACGACCATCATACGGTAAAACTGCATGGGTCTGGATATCCAGAAAATTGTTATTCCACGCGCCTAATAGCCCCATCAAAACAGGAATATTCTGCTGAAATGGTGCGGATTGAAAATGCTGGTCTATCGCATAAGCACCTGCTAACAGTTGCTTAAATCCGTCAACACCAATGGTCAGGGCAATTGGTAAACCAATACATGACCACAGTGAATAACGACCGCCGACCCAATCCCAGAGCAACAGCTGTTTATCAGCAGCAATGCCCCACTCTGTCATCTTGTCAGGCTTAGTCGAAACCCCGATAAAATGATTTTGCAGAATCTTGTCATTATGCCCCAATGCTTTTTCCAACCATTGTCGTACTGTTTGGGCATTGGACAAAGTATCAATCGTACCAAACGATTTTGAAGAAATAATAAATAAAGTCGTCTCAGGTCGAAGCTGATGCAGTAGCTCAGAAAGCTGGCTCCCATCCATCGTTGAAACAAAATGTACAGTTAAAGGTTTGGCGGTTTTTACCTTAAAATCAGAAAGCGCATGCGTAACCATCAATGGGCCTAAATCAGACCCACCCACGCCAATATTGACGACATCCTGAATCACCTCACCCGTCGCACCACGATACTGCCCTGCATGGATTTTATCCACCAAGGCATACATACGTTCTAGCTGCTGCTGTACCAGTTGATTGACTTCGGAAAAATCTGAACCCGATTGAGGTAAACGCAAAGCCCAATGCATCGCTGCACGATGTTCTGTATAGTTAATCTGCTCAGATGAAAACAGTGTTTTGATCCACCGTTTTAAATCTTGTGCCTGCGCTAAATCCACTAAGCTATTTAAAATCGTTTGATCAATACGATGCTTACTAAAGTCCAAAACAATTTGGTCATACTCAACCGAAAAACGTTTAAAGCGTGCAGAATCTGCTGCAAATAATGTATTTAGATGAACCTCTTTAAATTGCTGTTGTAAAGATATCAGGTGCTCCACGACGGAAGCCTGCTCTTTTACAGCAAAAGGCTGAATCTGCTCGATCATCTTTAACGTCCCACGCCCATATATGCAAAACCTTGTGCTTTGACATAGTCAGGATCATAAATATTGCGACCATCCAAAATTAAAGGATGCCTCATCAACTGTTCAAGCTGCTTAAATTCTGGACTCCAGTATTGTTTCCAAGCCGTAAGTACACAAAGACCATGCACATCTTTTACCGCATCATACTGATTTTCACAAAGAATCAGATCGTCACGTTGACCATACATTAGCTTTATTTCATCTAAAGCTTGAGGATCATGAAGATGAACCTTTACCCCTTGCGCCCAGAGTGCTGCAAGCATTTGGTGAATAGGTGATTGCTGAATACTTGAGGTATTTTCTTTAAAAGAAGCACCCCAAATTGCAACAGATTTTCCCTGTAAATCCCCATGATAATAGTTCCAAAACTTACGGAACAGGATTTCTTTTTGTTGCTCATTAATTTGCCACACTTGTGCAAGCAATTGGCTTTTCACGCCTGTATTTGCAACTGTATTAGAGAGTGTCAGAATATCATGAGAAAAATTTTCACCGCCAAAACCAGCACCAGGGGCTAAGTAAGCTGAACCAATACGGTTATCCGCTGCCATACCCTGACGTACTGATGCAATATCAATCCCAAGTTTCTCAGCAACCACAGCCAAATCATTGATATAACTGATCCGTGTTGCCAACATGCCTGAGATACTCAGTTTGGTAAACTCAGCATCTAGAATCGGCATAAATAGATATTGCTGCGCCAAAGGGAAAAAAGGACGAAGTAATTCTTTGACTTTGGTCTGAACATTAGCTTGAGTACATCCCACGATCAACTGCTTAGCTTGGGTCAAACTCTGTAACGCATTTCCCTCTTGGATGGTATCTGGTAAATAGACCCAGTCATCTTCAGAAAGGATTTGTTGAAACTGCTCAGTCCCATGTAAACCAAAGGTGGATGCATTGATCATCAGTTTAGGATGAATAATCGGACGCTGTTTTAGTGATGCTAACAGTTGAAAAACTTGTTGCTCTTGGGTTTGATTAAAACTAAATAAGTAGGCATCAATGTCTAAAGGAATACCATCCAGATCACGATAAATCAAAAATCCACTACTGAGTTGTTTTTCAAGTAAGCGACTGACATTTTCATCATGAAAAGAATATTGCTGACCACTTTCATTTGGGTTGAGGTGGGAACACCAATATACAAAATGCCCAGATTCAGACAATAATGCAGACATCACGCCTGCATATAATGTATTGCCAAAGATTGCAACTTTCATAACTACACGCCCTAAAACTATAGGACTAATTCTTGGATTAAGCCCTTAAACTCTGCGCCCAATTTTGGATGCTCGATACCATAGTGTAATACAGCTTTTAAATATCCAAGCTTACTACCACAATCAAAGGTTTGTCCCTTCATACGGTAGGCTTCCACAGTTTCTGATTGCTGCAATGCTGCAATCGCATCCGTGAGTTGGATTTCATTCCCTGCCCCACGGGGTGTATCTGCTAATAGACCCATAATCTGAGCGGGTAAAATATAACGTCCCACCACTGATAAATTTGAAGGAGCTGTGCCGACAGCAGGCTTTTCAACAATGCCCTGCATCGTAATACTTTCACCTTCGTTCGGTGTAACTGCAACATCCACAATACCATATTGATCGACTAGATGATCAGGCACCGCTTCTACCATGATTTGTGCTGCTTGCGACTGTTCAAAACGCTGAATCATGAGTGACAAATCATTATCACAGCTTTGATTCTTGACCAGTACATCAGGCAATAACACCGCAAAAGCTTCATCGCCCACGATATCTTTCGCACACAATACCGCATGACCTAGTCCTAGGGGTTGTGGTTGGCGTACACTGACCACACTGACATGCTTCGGTAAAATATCAGTAATTTCTTTCAGCAGGTCAAATTTCTTTTTTTGTTCTAAAGTTGTTTCAAGCTCAAAATTACGATCAAAATAGTTTTCAATTGAAGCTTTTGAGGAATGAGTGACCAAAATAATTTGTTCAATACCCGCTTCAACCGCTTCTCGTACTACATACTCAATTGCTGGACGATCGACTACCGTCACCATTTCCTTTGGAATGGATTTACTTGCTGGTAAAAAACGAGTGCCTAAACCTGCGACGGGTAAAATTGCTTTTTTGATCATACAATACTCTCTTAATTAACTCGTACTTCGCCGCTACGTTTATAGCCATCAACATAATATTCTAACTGACTTAAAGCCCAATCTACATCATGATCTACTGCAGTCATTTGATTGATTCGACTGAATACAGACTGAATCTCTTGTAACGGATAATGCTTTTCAAAAGAACGTAAAATACGAGTATGCTCGGTATAATCTGTGTTATCTTGATCAATGAGTAGTTCCTCGTAAAGTTTTTCTCCCGGACGTAAACCACTATAAGCGATTTCAATATCACCATCCGTTGTATTTGCTTCTCGAACTTTTAAACCACTTAAAGCGATCATTTGTCGTGCTAAATCCTGAATTCGAACAGGTTCACCCATATCAAGTAAGAACACATCACCACCTGAACCTAATGCCCCAGCTTGAATGACTAACTGAGAAGCTTCAGGAATCGTCATAAAATAACGTGTTACATCAGGATGAGTCACCGTAATTGGGCCACCTTTTGCAATCTGCTGTCTAAATAAAGGTACAACTGAACCTGATGAACCTAATACATTTCCGAAACGTACGATACTGATCTGAGTATTTGGTTTCGTTTCAGCCACGGCTTGACAATACAATTCCGCCATCCGTTTCGATGCACCCATGACATTCGTCGGTCTAACCGCTTTATCCGTTGAAATCAATACAAAGGTTTCCACGCCTTTTTTTACAGCGGCATTTAAACTATTTGCGGTTCCAATTGCATTATTTTTTAATCCAGCAATTGGATTACACTCAACCAATGGAACATGTTTATAAGCGGCGGCATGATAGACTGTCTGCACATGATATTGTTCAATGATACGTTCTAATTTTTGTTGATCTTGTACAGTCCCTAAAATGGGAACAATGTCGCAACTGGCAGTTTGCCTTAACTCTTTATCAATATCATATAATGCAAACTCAGTTAATTCATATAAAACCAGCATTTTAGGTTGATTTTTTATGATTTGTCGACAAAGCTCTGAACCAATGGATCCACCAGCACCTGTCACCATAACAATTTTATTTTGAATATTTTTAGCCAATAAATGGGCAATAGGTGGAACAGGATCTCGTCCTAAAAGGTCGATAATATCAACCTCACGGATATCTGAAACTCGAATATCACCATCAACAAGTTTAGTGAGCCCTGGCAGTTCTGTGACTTTCACAAACGCTGGTTCTAGTTGTTGAATAATTTCACTTTTTCGTACACGCCCCACAGAAGGTAAAGCAAGTAAGATTTCATCTATCTTATATTTTTTAAAATTCCGCAGTGCTTTCGCAGTAGAATAAACTTTTAAGCCACCTACAATTTGATCTTGTAATGAAACTTTATCATCAATAAAGAAAACTGGCGTATGGTCATCTGAGCGATGTAAAGCTGCTGCGATTTGCTGACCAGCATCACCTGCACCATAGATTGCAACCCTTTTACAGCCCCCATGTGTGTGCAATGTTGCTTTCACAATAAAACGAATAAATGCTCGACTGCACCATATCCATGCAAACATCATAAAGCCAAACATAAATGGAATCGACATCGGAATATATGCATGACTAAATGCATTAAATCCATACAGTATTATCATCATACTGCATACAGCAAATGCCAGTTTGATGATAAAGACTTCATCAAATGTTCGAACAATAAAATGATAAACGCCTGTCAACAATAAGCTAATAATTGAAAGAAATGTGATTAAAATTACACCGTGGTTAAGCCCAGGTATAACTTCTGCTCCTAAATCAAATAAGCGAATGACATAACACAGCCATAGGATTACAGGAAAAGCAAATAAATCTAAAAGGACAAGAAAAGCTTGTTTAAAAAGCCTTGGTGCTAATGAAAACTTTTGTATTATTGCCTTAATAAACATTAAATATCTTCTTAATCAAATTTATGAATTTTTAGCCTGCTACAATAGTGCCAGCCTTTAAAAAAGAGAGAGGGGCTATTTTCGTACCACCAGTTACCTTAACTCCAATGCTTAAATGGGCACACGAACCAATTTCTACATCATGATCAATTAAAGTCCCGAGATTTAAAATAGCTCCGCTTTGAATTTTTACTGCCGCACCGACTACACAACCAGCCATAATAATTACACCATCCGCTACCTTTACACTTGAACAAAGGATAGAGGTAGGGTCTATAACAGAGGCTAACGGTATATTTAATTCATCTAATATCTTATACCATTTGTGTCTTAATCCATTATTCCCTACGGCAACAATTGCTTGATAAGCATATAAATTTAGCTCACTTAGGTTCAAAATATCTGAGATAATCTTATAATTATTTATTTCTGTTGTACTAGGCCAACTATCATCAACAAAAAAAATTTCGTGCCAAATACCTAGCGACGTTGCCACTTCCGCAACGGATTTCCCAAAACCACCAGCCCCTAAAATCAGTAAATTTGGCTTGTTTTTATTATTCATTAGAAGCACCAGCTTTCAAATATATCGTGACTAATATTAATGGGAGATAAGCAACCAATACACCAAACTCAGGATAATTAAATTCTGTATTTACTGTCCAGTATGCGACAGGCAATAGCCAAAGAATATTAACCAAAGCAACTGCTATTGTTACGGGGGTATGGCTACTAAGTTTCCTAGATAAAATTTGGTATGCATGACTACGATGAGCATCGTACATTTTATAACCACCCAACACTCGACGTATCAGTGTAAAAGTAGCATCTACGATGAATACACCTAAACAAATAATCCAAGCGCAAAATAAAGCTAAATTTTCTTTGAGTGCTATTAACGCTAAGATACCTAGTGTCAAGCCAAGGAAACCACTACAAGCATCCCCCATAAAAATCTTAGCTTTTGGAAAATTCCAGAGTAAAAAACCAAATGCGCATGCGGACAATAACCAGAGTATTTCTATATTTAATTGGAGGTTAAATATAAAATAAATTACAGACATGCTCATCAGCGTTGTGATCGCTTCAACACTAGCAATGCCATTAATTCCATCCATGAAATTATACAAGTTCAGTAGCCAAACTAAAAAAAGAACCGCAATTATATTTGCACTAAAACCTAACAAAAAATTATTAAAAATTTTTACTTCTGAAAAACCACCCAAGCTAACCACAACTCCTATAGCCACCATAAAGTGAATTGCTAAGCGGAGCATGGAGTTAATATGCCCATGATCATCTAAGAAACCTAACAAAGCGATTATGAAACCAGAAAAAATGAGAGTTAAACCAACGTGTTGAGATAAATGACCTAAGTAAATAAGTAACATTATTCCTACAATATAACTGACAACAACGGCAACACCTCCACCCCTAGGAGTAGGAATGCTATGGGAGCTACGCTCATTTGGATTATCAATAATATTTCTCTTTAATGCATAAACCCTCATTAAATAGGTCAACATAAAAGTGAGCAAGAAAAAAATAATAGCAAATACCATTGGTTTATCACATTTCCCTAAACATTTTAATTAGGCTTTGTTCTGTTGAATATGGAGCTTTCCAACCTAAAACTTGCGTATTCTTTGAACTGTCCACAACTAACTCTGAGCATAAACGAGATGCCATTGCAGATCGACCAATAAGACCTGCGAGAAAACAAATAAGATACTTCGATATTGGTAATACAATTAACTTATTATTCTGCAAAAAAGCTAACTTCTCAAACAGTTGCTTCACAGAGATATCATCTTGGTCACTAGCTAAAAAGACTTGACCAACTGCATTTGGATGTGTCATGCACACATGGATCAGGTCTGCTAAATTATACACGCTAACCATACTTCGTTTATTATCTAAACAACCAATTGGTAAGGGGATTTTCTTTGTCGCAAGAGATACCATACTCTTAAAATTAGCTTTTACATCTGGCCCATAAATCAAAACAGGTCGGATAATAACAACTTCTAAACCTGTTTCATCAGCCAATTTCATCAATGCTTGTTCGGCTTCGTATTTAGATAGACCATAGGGATCATCAGTACGAATTTGATCATCAGCGGTAAAAGGAGTTTGCTGGGTAGCCTCTTCACCATTTACCTTGATACTACTTAAATAGATAAAGCGTTTTACACCACTTTGAGCAGCTTTACGAGCAAGATTGAGTGTACCCTTGACATTAATTTGACGGTATGCGTCTAAAGGAGAAGATTCTGTTTCATTCATTACATGCGCACGACCTGCACAGTGAATAATGACATCAACTTGCGATAAATCTATATGTTCTAAATCATCATTCAAATCAAAAACTATCGCTTTGATACTTCTTTTTGACTGTAAAGGCTGTTTTCTAGTTTGTGCCCATACATTATAAGATTCTTGGCTAGAAAAATAGCTACATAAATGCGAGCCGAGAAACCCATTAGCACCCGTAATTAAAAGATTCATTATCGACACCACTTAATTAATTTTCGCAATTATTTTTAAAATCTTATCCATTGCCACTTGCTCTGAATAATATTGTTCCAGAATAGCTCTAGAAGAGTTCAACTCTAGTTGGTGCCTACTCAAAACTATTTGATCCAAAATAAAAGCCAGTTTGTTTTCATCATCAGGTGATGCAACCCACCCTATTTTATGAGTTCTAACCATGTCTGCTACTTCAGACTCTTGATCCATAATAGCCAGAATAGGTTTATCTGCAGCCATAGAAAAATAGGATTTGCTTGGTACACCCAACCCCAACATTCCTTCAGCTAAGGTTACTAATGCAATATCGCAAGCATTAAGACCTTTTGTTTTCTCTTGTTGATTTAAAGAACCATAATAACGAACATTCTCAGAGCCTATCGCTTGTATTTGATCCTTCAACTCAGAAACATAAGCTCCATTACCAATAAAAATAAATTTTGCCAAATGCAAATTTTCCATTTTTTTTATGGCATTTAAAATAATTCCTACACCTTGCATTCGACCGATATTTCCGAAGAATTGGAACACCGTAGTATCATCTTTATTCCAACTCAACTCTTTCAAGATTTGGTTATTCTGCTTAATCTCAATTCCAACATCCGATGGATCAATCCAATTTTGTACAATCGTAATATTCTCTTTATTTGTTTTTTGGAAGATTAATTCTTTCATATCTCTCCCTATTACAATTACTTCATCGGCACTAGCGTAGATTTTATCAAATAACCACTTTGCAGTTTTATATAAAAAATTTTTCTCTTTCAAAATTTTTGCAGGGACTAAATTTTCTGGAAAAACATCATGAACAAGCAAAACCCATTTAAAATTCAAAACTTTTTTAACGAAATAAAGTACAAAAAGTAGAAAAATAGGAGTCGTTCCTGTAAATACGATACTTCCTTTTTCCACCACTCTCAAAGTTTTTATTAAGAACTTAATCGATATTACTAATTCGTATAAAAATCTCTTAATAAGACTTCTTTTATCTGGCTCTTTTGCATTAATGTAGTGTGCATTCGAATATTCAGGACAATTCAGATCTTTTTTTGCTATTAGAGTAAGGTCTATATCACTTTGCTCATTGAATGTTTCATACAATTTACCCAATAAATAACCAGTTGTATTCTGATTCTGATGATAATATTCTGTGATTAAATAGACCTTCTTCACCTTACAACCTCAATACTTTTTCCAAATCACACGATTGACATAGTCTGTATAACTCATAATGATACGAACAACCTTATCACTCACATTTGGCATACTGTAGTCTTCCACCAAACGCAATTGACGCTCTTCACCACGTGCCTGTGACTCTAAAATTTCTAAACCTTGCAAAATTCGTTCAGCGGTTAACCCCACCATCATAACTGCTGCTTCTTCCATACCTTCTGGACGTTCATGCGCTTGACGTAAATTCAATGCAGGGAAATTCATAATAGAAGATTCTTCATTGATCGTACCGCTATCAGATAATGCTGCTTTTGCTGAAAGTTGTAATTTATTATAGTCACTAAAACCAAGTGGCTTTAGTAATTGAATCAATGGATGGAACTCAATATTGAGCTGTTCAATACGTTTACGAGTTCTAGGATGTGTAGAAACAATGACAGGGAACTGATATTTTTCAGCCACTGCATTTAACATAGCGACAAGATCTAGGAAGTTTTGATCAGAGTTAATATTCTCTTCACGATGCGCACTCACAATAAAGTACTGCTGTTCTTTCAAGCCCAAACGCTCAAGAACATCTGATGCTTCAATCTTCGATTTATAATGATTTAGTACTTCAAACATAGGGCTACCCGTTTTGATGACTAAATCTGCAGGTAAACCTTCCGCTATTAAGTAATCACGAGCAATCGTACTATAAGTTAAGTTAATATCTGCTGTATGATCTACGATTCGACGATTGATTTCTTCAGGCACACGCATATCAAAACAGCGATTGCCAGCCTCCATATGAAATGTTGGAATCTTACGACGCTTAGCAGGTAAAACAGCCATACAGCTATTAGTATCACCAAGAACCAATAATGCTTCTGGTTGTACTTCATCTAAAATCTTATCAACGGTAATAATCACATTACCAATTGTTTCGGCACCTGTTCCACCTGCAGCATTTAAAAAATGATCAGGCTTGCGGATTCCTAAATCTGTAAAGAAGATTTCATTCAATTCATAATCATAGTTTTGCCCTGTATGTACCAAAACATGATCAAAATATTGATCACATGCTGCCATAACTCGAGACAAACGAATAATTTCAGGACGCGTACCTACGACGGTCATTAACTTTAATTTTTTCACAACAATTCAACTCTTAATCTGTTATCGGCATTGCATAAGTATCAGGTTTACTACGATCAAAAATCTCATTTGCCCATAGCATCACGACCATTTCATCATCACCAATATTGGTAATGTCATGTGTCCATCCAGGTACTGTCTCAACAATTCTCGGCTCGTCACCATGCGTTTCGAGTTGATAAAACTCACCTGAAACCACATGCTTAAATTTAAATAAGGCTTTACCCTTAATCACAAGGAATTTTTCAGTCTTGGTATGATGATAATGCCCACCGCGAGTAATGCCTGGATGTGCAGTAAAATATGAGAACTGACCAGCATCAGGTGTTTTCAGCATTTCGACAAATACGCCGCGTTGGTCACCATATTTAGGTATGCTATAGTCAAATTGTTCAGGTTTTAAGAAACTTAAATACGTAGAATATAAAGCGCGAGTTAAACCTGTACCGACTCGGTCTGTAATTAAGCTTTCACGGGACTGTTTAAAACCTGCCAAGGTTTTTGCCAAATCACCCACGCTAATTTGGTATTCAGGCTGGATGGCAAAAACTTGCTCTACCTGCTGCGCACCCTGAATAATATTCCAGAATGATTCCACGACATCATCTACATAGACCAAACGGATCATGGCATTTTCATCATGAATTTGAATAGGTAAATCATGTGCAGTGTTGTAACAAAAGGTCGCCACAGCCGAGTTATAGTTAGGACGTGACCACTTACCAAAGACGTTGGCTAAACGACAAATATATACAGGATTCCCTTGCTGCTGATTCAGCTCTAATAATACCTGCTCACCACCGAGTTTACTCTGCCCGTAGGCGTTGTCACGTTCTGCCTGAATTGATGAAGAAAGAATAACCGGAGTCTGCTTTTTTGCCTGCTTGAGAATATCTGCAATTTTCTGGGTAAGGGTGATATTCCCCTCAGTAAATTCTTGCTCATTTAAAGGGCGGTTAATACCTGCTAAATGCACAATCCAGTCTGCAGCAAGTACAGATTGCTCTAGTTCTGCTGAACTAGAATTACGGTTGAATGGTAAAACTTCAATTTCAGATTTTTCAGACAGAAATTGAATTAAGTTTTTTGCAATAAAGCCGTTAGAGCCTGTGACTAGAATTTTCATGTTTAAGCCTCTGGATCTATATATTGACCTTGAGTTAAAGCACGTACGAATTCGAGTTTTAATAATAACTTTTTCATACCTTCAACATCTAAGCGTTCAGTATTATGCGAGTTATAATCTTCAAATTCTGTAATTTTTGAGTCACCTTCTTCCACATATTTTTCATAGTTCAGATCGCGTTGATCTGCTGGTACTCGGAAGTAATAACCCTGATCTATGGCGACAACCATTTCTTCACGGCTAAGTAGTGCTTCATAGGCTTTCTCGCCATGACGTGTACCCATAATTGAAACTGGATGTTCTTCTACATTCAGCAATTCTTTTAATGCCTGTGCCAAGACTTCAATGGTTGCTGCCGGTGCTTTTTGTACAAAAATATCGCCGTTCTCACCATGCTCAAACGCATACAGCACCAAATCGACTGCATCTTCCAAAGTCATCATGAAACGAGTCATATTAGGATCTGTAATGGTAAGGGGTTTACCTTGGCGAATCTGATCTACAAATAATGGAATAACAGAACCACGAGATGCCATCACATTACCGTAACGTGTACCACAAATTACCGTTTCCAGTTCTTCTAAGTTACGAGATTTTGCCACCATGACTTTTTCCATCATGGCTTTGGAAATGCCCATGGCATTAATTGGGTAAACGGCTTTATCTGTACTTAAGCACACCACACGTTTTACACGGTTTTGAATGGCTGCTTCCAATACATTTTCTGTACCCAGCACATTGGTTTTAACTGCTTCCATAGGGTGAAATTCGCAAGAGGGAACTTGTTTCAGTGCGGCCGCATGGTAAATATAGTCGACACCACGCGTTGCGTTCAGAACACTGTTATAATCTCGCACATCACCAATATAGAATTTAAGTTTAGATGACTGGTATTTCTTACGCATATCATCTTGCTTTTTTTCATCACGGCTAAAAATACGGATTTCTTTAATATCTGTTTCTAAAAAGCGTTTTAGAACAGCATTACCAAATGAACCTGTACCACCTGTAATTAAGAGAACTTTGTTTGAAAACATAATAATGACTACTGACTGTATAAATGAGTAATTAAATTTCTCTGCAAAGCCCATTTTTGCTCTGCAGATGGATAATTTTTTAATAAAACCTTCTGACCATTTTGTACTAATACATCACGCAAATTAACATCAATAATAATTTGTAAGATTGCTTTAGCTATACTTTTTTCATCGAGAGGATCAAAGTATAAAGCTGCATTTTCACATAACTCTGTTGCAAAAGGGCGATTACTTACCAATAGTGGTCTTTCCGCCAAAAACGCTTCAGGAAATACAGCAGTAGAAGATTCAACTAGGCTAGCGCAAATCACAGCATTACTTGCTAGATAAAGTTCAGCAAATTTAGAGTTCTCAACAAAACCTGTTGTTGAAATAAATTCCTCCACTGCATTATTTTTAGCTAATATTGATAAATTTATCCAGTCTATACTTTCCTTAGGAATAGTAAAAACGATTTCTAAGTTATGCTGAAATACTGGATTTTTCTTTATTTCAGCCAAGGCTAGAATGATTTTTTCCACATTCTTGTGTGGATAATAACTACCAGGTACAAGAATTCTAAATTTATCTTTTATAGGAAAGATTTGAGTGCGATTATCTAGAATATTTTTCTTAAAATTTGGACTATATGAGTTTCCAATAACATAAATTTTATCTAGAGAGTAATTAAAGTGAGCTGCCAACTTCTCTTTAACTAATTCAGTTTCAACCAATAAATAGCTTTGTGATCTTTGAAATATTTTTTTCTTAATAAAATTTAAAACTCTTTCATATAATCCTATATTTAATTCTTTTTCATATAGCATTTTACCCAAAGCAAAACCTTGTAATGTTTTAGCTTTAGGCTTCCAGTAAGCAGGCCCAAATACAACAAAAACAAGTTCAGGATTGAATCTTCTCTCAAGAACAGAAATTCTTTTACCCTGTCTAAATTTCTTATATATAGGAACACTTTCTTCAACACAATAAAAATAGAAATTATCCTTAACAGAATAATCTAACTGTCGATCAATTACTTCATTTACAATACAAATAGCTTTAAAACATGGATCTTTAGAAATATTTTCTAAAAAGGCTAAAGCAACTTGAACTCCCCCTCCTTTTGAGACTAATGAAGCGTCAACTAAAATTTTCATTAAAATTACCTATTTTTAATATAAAGAAGGAAATTTTTTACTGTATTCACTATGATAAATACACTAAAGTTATACTTGAGTCTTTTTAAAAGTAAGAGTGGCCTTATTAAACTCCTATCATATTCATAAAATTGACAAAATAGAATTTCAGCTAAATTTCGATCAAGCTTATGTTTGAATAGAAATCTCTGATAAGCTTTACTAGCTTTTTCAGCTTTCAAATTTGAAATACGATCAATTTCATTGGATATATCAACAACATATGTATAAGAAGATAACCGTTTAGCATACCCTTTTGTTTTTTTCAGTACATTATACCAACATTCTAAATCTTGCCACATTGGCATAGCTTGATCAAAAGCGCCATTTTCCTTTAAAATACTAGTTTTAATAAAAACTTGATTTCCAATATAATTCATAAATAATAAATCTTTAGCGTAAACCTTAGTAGGTCTAATATAATTTAATATTTTTTGCTTAAATGATATATTTATATTTTCTGTCTCATTCACTTTAATTAAACAATTATCAAAATATAAAACCACATTATCATCAAAAACTATATTTTTAATAAAATTTTCTAAACGATCTGGTAAGAAGTAATCATCATCATCTAAGCCTGTAATATATTCCCCTCTAGCACTTTGAATAGCAATATTTCTACTTTCACATGCACCGCCATTTTTCTCTTTTAAAAAAAAATTTATTCTTTCATCACCCTTTGCAATTTCCTTAAGAAATTCTTGCGTGCCATCTGTAGAGCAATCATCAACTACAATAATTTCTATATTTTTATAAGTTTGAGTGCGAACAGAATCCAAAGATCTTTTCAATAAGTCCAATCTATTAAATGTTGTAATATATACAGTAACTAAAAAATGCTCTCTCATCATAATATTACCTTAGTTTAAGATCAAATTTTGAAAATCCATTAAAACTCATTGCAAACATCATCCAAAACATATAATTAGCAACAAATCCTGTTTCAAATAACCCAAAAAGCATACAAGAAGAAAATATACCTAATCTTAACTTATAGTACTCATCAAATCTATTCTTCATAAAAGAATATACATAAAATATCAGCAACCCACATCCTATAAAAACACCGTACTTCAAAATCAATAATAAATACATATTATCCAAGGTACCATATTTTATAGCCATTTTAGTATATTCTTGAGCAGGATATCCTGTTATATAATGATTATTCAAAACATCATTATATATCGCATATCTATAAGCTCTCCCACCATCACCATCCTCTCGAAAACGGTCCATTAGTGGCGTTTTTGACACAAAATAAATTAATGGTAGTATTATGATTGATGGAATAATAAGCTTTCTAATAGATACCCCATTACCTATTATAAAGATAATAAAAAATAGTAATATTGCAGCCCTAGACTGGGTAAAAATCAAAAGAATTAATGGTAGTAAAGCTAACATATATTTTTTATTAAAAATAAACCCTATAGCACATATAGAACATATAACACCTATGGGATTAGGATTTAATTCTTTACCATTAGGAAGTAACAAAAAAAGACGTCTTTTAAACTCAAGTACATCTTGCCAATCACCAACCTTATGATCTAGAGTTAAAAAATAAAATAGCATAGCTAAAAGAACATAAGAATTTATTTGAAGAACTCTTAGAATTTTTCCTGAAAATTTTGAAGATAGAAGTAAAGTCGACAAGGTTAAAATTAAAAAATCTTTAACCGTATATAGATCTAAAAAAATAAAATATATACTAAAAAAAATAAAAATTATAACATATGGAAATACTTTTCTGACTTCTGAAATACAAACCAAAAAAGGGATAAGACCAAATATAATATTATTTGATAAAAAGTAAAGAGCATAGCTAAATGAGCAAATAAATATTTGAATATCATATTTACTTAGTAACATTTTAAATTGCATTATATTATATCCAAATTTAATTTTCCCCAAATAAATCACGCGTATAAACTTTACTTGACACTCGTTTCAAATCATCACTTATTCGGTTCGCAAGAATCACATCGGAACCAGATAAGAATTCTTTAAAATCATTTTGCACAGCATAATTTTCAAATTTTTCTTGTTGCAAAGTTGGTTCATAAATTTGAATTTGAATATTATATTCTTCTAACTCACGAATAATGTCTTGGATGGCTGAATCTCTAAAATTATCAGAACCTGCTTTCATGGTCAGACGATAAATTCCTACTATATTTGGACGCTTTTTCAGAATTTCTTTTACAATAAATTGCTTACGCGTTCTATTAGAATGAATAATTGCCTGAATCAGATTTTGTGGCACATCTTTATAGTTTGCTAGTAGTTGCTTAGTATCTTTTGGTAAACAGTAACCACCATAGCCAAATGAAGGATTGTTATAATGCTGACCAATACGCGGATCTAAGCTTACACCTCTTACAATATCCAAACTACTCAGATCGTGTTTTGCACAATAGGTATCCAACTCATTAAAATAAGCGACACGCATCGCTAAATAGGTATTTGAAAAGAGTTTAACCGCTTCAGCTTCAGTAGCATCCATACATAGAGTTGGAGCATTACGTTCAATCGTAGCATTTAAATAAAGCTGGGCAATTTTTTTAGCTCGTTCCGACTTCTCACCCACAATAATTCGTGATGGATACAAATTATCATAAAGTGCTTTTCCTTCACGCAAGAATTCTGGAGCGAAGACAACCTGCTCTGTTTCAAATTTTGCTTTAATTTGCTCTGTATAACCTACTGGTATAGTAGATTTTATAATAATGGTTGCAGTGCTATTTAAAGGCAAAATTTCTGCAATCACACTTTCAATAGAAGATGTATCAAAATAATTGGTTTCAGAATCATAATTTGTTGGGGTGGCGATAATGATATAGTCGGCCTTTTCATAAGCCTCTACCTTATCTGTTGTTGCTTTTAAGCTTAATTTTTCTGCAGCAAAAGCTTGTTCAATATAAGTATCTGCAATAGGAGATATCTTTTGATTAATTAAAGCAACACGACTTTTTTCAATGTCTAAACTCGTTACTTCGTGCTGACGAGCAAAGAGTACGGCATTAGATAAACCTACATAACCTGTACCTACAACAGTAATACTTAACACTTGACCATTCCTAAGACTGAGATTTTAATGATTTTTTAAAAATAGGGAAAAAATGTATCTTAAACAAAAGGCCATTTTTATAGAAGTAATTAAAAAATGTTAGCGAAAGCAACTCAATAATCAATACACTATATGCTGCACCAATTAGCCCAAAATTATAAATCATTACGTATGATATAGGTAACGCAGTTATGGCAACACACATCATTTTTTTTGAGATATAACTATAACTTTCTTCTTTCACCAAAAAACGTGCTGAAATAGTACCTAAACCACTACATAAAGTTGCCAGCCCCAATATCAATATCAATTCATAGGCATCTCTATAATCACTTCCATAAAGAAAATTTAATATCCACTCACCTAAGATCACTAATATAGATATAATGATTAAAGATACAACCACTACCACAGCATTTAATTTTGCAATCATGACATAGGATACATAATTTTTTTTTTGTTGATATATTTTACTTAAAACTGAAGTAATGATAGATGTATTAATAAAAGCCCAAGACGTACCCAAAGTTACCGCAACAGCATAGATACCTAATTCACGAGTGGATGTAAGCGCAACTAACATAAGACTTGTTACTTGCGTATACAATGTAACAGCCAAGGTAGACAATACCAAAGCACTTCCCGCACCTAAATAATACTTTCTATAAGGCTTTAAACTAATAGGCTTTATATACTGTTTTCTATTAAAAATATACTTTTTTATTAGATAAGGAATCAATGCAGTAAGAACGATAGGAATTCCTAAGAAAGCATAATCTAACTCAAAAAAAACAATTAGATACCGAACAATTAAAGCTACACCTAAGCCTATTACATTTACAATTGCATTAATATAAGAATGTAAGACCGCATTATTGTAAATCGTATATACATCCTGAGTAACGAAATATGCTGCAAGAGCAGTTGCCATACCAAAAATTAACGTTAAAAAATCAGAATAGTAATATAAGCCCAATAAAATAGGCATTGTACATATTAAAAATAAAATCTTTCTTAAATTTTGAGTTCCAAAAAGATATCTTAGCCCTGAATTAGGGTTTCGACTTACTCGCTTAAATAAAATTTCTTGATTCCCAAACCAAGTTAATGTTTGTACAAAACCAAATAATGTTGCTGTAAATGCGATTTTACCAAAGTTGTTTGGTCCTAAATATTTAGCAACATAAGATGTAACAAAGATCAGGCCAAATATTGCGATGAATTTTTCTACCATCATCCATAAGGAATTAGATAGAATCTTTTTAGAAAAAATATTCATATTACAATCTTAGATCACTATCTTGAACATCCAAAATATATTTCAAATCATAAAGCACATAATTTTCTTTTAATAGTTCCTTAAAGTCTACTAGCGACATATTCTTAAACTCATCATGGGCAACAGCCAAAATCACAGCATCATAATGATTATTTTGCAGCTGAGTAATAGGGGTCAAACCATACTCATGCTTTGCTTCTTCTATATCAACCCAAGGATCATAGATATCTAAATCTAAATCATATTCTTTTAATGCTTTCACCATATCGATAATTTTTGTATTACGGATATCTGGGCAATTTTCTTTAAAACTCAAACCCATTACTAAAATTTTAGAACCAACTACTTGAATACGTTGTTTAACCATTTCCTTAATTAATTGAGTAGCAATATATTCACCCATTCGATCATTCAGGCGACGTGCAGCTAAAATAATTTCTGGATGCAAGCCTAAAGACTGTGCTTTATGGGTTAAATAATACGGGTCTACCCCAATACAGTGCCCACCGACCAAACCAGGACGAAAAGGCAAGAAGTTCCACTTTGTCCCTGCAGCTTTTAACACATCTTCAGTATCGATTCCCATCCGGTTAAAAATCAAAGCCAGTTCATTAATTAAAGCAATATTTACGTCTCGTTGAATATTCTCAATTACCTTAGCAGCTTCAGCCACTTTAATCGTTGAAGCTTTATGCGTTCCAGCCTCAATAATTAAATTATAAATTTCATCAATAAACTCAGCCACCTCTGGAGTAGAGCCTGAGGTGATTTTTAAAATATTGGTTACCCTATGAAGCTTATCACCAGGGTTAATCCGCTCTGGGCTGTAACCTGCAAAAAAATCTGTATTAAATTCTAAACCTGATACCTTTTCTAGAACAGGAATACAGACTTCTTCTGTAGCACCGGGGTAAACCGTCGATTCATAAACGACGATATCACCTTTTTTCAGAATTTGCCCAATGCTTGTCGATGCTTTAATTAACTGCGTTAAATCCGGTTGCTTGTAATCATCAATAGGGGTTGGAACAGTGACAATGAAAAAGTTACATTCTTTTAATTTTTCTAAATCGCAAGTAAATGTTAATTGAGAAGCTTGTTGTAATTCATTTGGAGAGACTTCAAGAGTATGGTCTTGCCCATTTTTTAGTTCGCCAATTCGTTTGCTCGAAATATCGAAGCCAACAACGGATACCTTTTTTCCAAACTCTACGGCTAATGGTAAACCTACATAACCCAAACCAATAATTGCTATTTTTAATTCGGCAAGTCTCATAAAATTAGCCTTAATCCCTACAATGTATTTAAAACTTAAATGAAAGAAATAGAAACCATCAATTTTTCTGGGCACAATATAGCAGAGTTTTGCTCGACACTATAACGAAATTGTATGACGTATTTTTCTTTTTAAACGGTTTCACCCTTGACATCCTCCCCGACCTAAAGGACGGGGATTCCTCCTGCGAGACGCTCATGTCCGAGCGCAAGAATATTCAGTGCTGAGTTTATATCTCGATTATGGAGCGTACCGCACTCCATGCACTGCCATTCTCTTATTCCTAAGCCTGCCCTACCTTTCGGACTACTGGAGCGTGAGCCACAGCACGAGCAAGTTTGGGTGGTATACGCTTCATTGACTTCTTCATACCATACCCCTGCGTTCTCGCATTTATACTTGAGCATGGTTCTTAGTGTTGTCCAACTTGCATCTAGCACTGATTTAGCTAATTTAGTTTGTGCGAGTGCTTTGGCATTCACATTGCCAACGAAGATTGCTGCATGTTCATTCACCAGTTTATGGCTGAATTGATGCAGCATGTTTTGACGTATATTTTTAATCTTGGCGTGAATTGCTTTGACACGTTTCTTATTTCTAGCTCGTTGGGCTATGCCAAGTTTTTGTTCATATTGGCGATAGATTTTAGGGGCTTTGAGTTTCACACCATCTGAGCATGTTGCAAGGTCTTTTAGCCCTAGATCAATGCCAATGGCTGTGGTTGATGTTGTTTTCTCTATCTTTGGTGCTTCTACAACTAAACAGACATACCAACGCCCACGACTATCCTCAACAAATGAGCCTGTTTTAACATTGTATTTGCTTAGTCCGTAGCTGTCCCATAGTTTGAATTGGTGCTTGCCATATTGAACATAGCCATCAGCATATTTGATTGCTACTTTCTTGAACGGTATCCAACCCAATGAACGCCTAGCTGATTTTTTATTGCTGACTCGCCATTTCAGTTTTGCTTTTTTGAATTGCTTGCGTCTTGTCACTAATTCTTCTGCGACCGCCTGAATCGTTTGGCTATGCAAATTACATTCTTTCGATGTGCCTTTTGTGTATTTGGCAATGTCGTATGCTGAAAAGAATTGTTGTTTTCGTTGTAGATGTTTAAAACACAAATCATTCACGTAATTCCAGACAAAATTCACCTCAGATGCCATCTGATTTAGCACCTTGCAATGTTTGTCTTTTATGCGTAATTTGAGTGTCTTCATACAATTATTTTAACCGTATTTTTCTTAATAGTGATTATAGCAAAAGTATTTAAAACGACATTTCATGTCGTATGGCTTACGCCAGTCGCTTATATCCTCGGGCTAAACCCCGAGGTTTTACGCTCCAATGGATAAACTTAGCATACAAAGCCAACGGATTTGTCGGTGATTTTTTAGGATTTTTAAGCTAGAATAAGCAAAATTCTAAGTCTAAACACAGATGATTGTGTCTAAGCTGATATAAATTTTATAAATATTGAAGGGTAAATTGTGAAGCATTATCAATTATTTTCCATCCTTGCAATTAGCTTAAGTGCTGTTGGATGTGCTGTCACTTCTGGTCTTCAAACATACGACATTCCAAGTGAGGGAGTTTATAAGACTGATCTTGGGACAACTGTAAGTGTGATAAAAATTACACAAGATACTTTAGAGTCTATAAAACCAACCCAGTTGAATTACCAACAAAACCATACCGATTTATTCAACCAGCCTCAGCACGTATACCGTTTAAGTTCAGGTGATGTTTTATCCATTCAACTTTGGGCATACCCTGAAATTACCCCGCCTGTAAACAATCTGACGAATGATCAATCGATTCAAGCCAATGGATACCCTATTGATTATAATGGGTTCATCCAATTGCCCTTAGTCGGTCGATACAAGGCATCTGGTAAAACGTTAAGTCAATTAAATTCAGAATTACGAAATCAATTTGCTCATTATTTAAAAACCCCTGACGTAATTGTCAGAGTCTTAAACTATCAAGGGCAACGTTACTCTGTACAAGGAAGTGTAAGAAAAGGTGGTCAATTTTATTTAAATGACCAACCTATCAATTTATATACGGCTCTTGGTATGGCTGGTGGTGTATCTGAATTAGGTGATAATACTTATATACAATTAGTACGTAATGGTACTACGTATAATCTCAATACACTTGAATTAGAAAAAGCAGGCTATTCGCTACACAAACTTTTAATTCAACCAAACGATACAATTTACGTAAGTACTAAAGACAATCAGAAAATATATATTATGGGTGAGTCTGGTAAAAACCAAGCTCTGCCAATGCGTGATCAGGGCATGACTTTGAGCGATGCTCTCGGTGAAGGTTTAGGTTTGAATCCTTTATCCGCAAGTGCCAGCCGAATTTATGTATTACGCACTAACGCAAATGATCGACGAACTGAACTTTATCATTTGAATTTAATGAGCCTTGGTGACTTTGGGTTGGCAAATCAATTCCGTTTACGTAGTAACGATATTGTATATATCGATGCAACAGGCTTAACTCGCTGGCAACGTGTTATGAACCAGATTGTACCGTTCTCGAGTGCACTTTATAGCTTTGATCAGCTAGGTAAGTAATCATGCAGATTCGAAGTATTTTAGTGGTTTGCGTTGGTAATATTTGTCGTAGCCCTATGGCAGAATACCTACTAAAACAGGATTACCCTCAGCTAATGATAGATTCAGCTGGTATTTCTGGACTTTCAGGTCATCCTGCTGATGACAAAGCACAGCTATGTATGCAACATTTAGGTATTGATATAAGTGGGCATATCGCAAAAAAATTAAATGCTGAACATTTAAAAAAAGCGGATTTAATTCTGGTGATGAGCAAAAATCAGCAAGCTCATATTGAACAAACTTGGCCTTTTGCTAAAGGAAAAGTTTTCAGATTAGGTCACTGGCAGAATAAAAATGTGCCAGACCCATATCAGCATGATCAGGCTTTTTTTGATGAGACATGTCAGCTTATTCAACAGTGTGTCACTGATTGGAAAAATTATATTTAACTTTTAGATTAAGATTATGAGCCAAAATACCAATACTGAAGACACAATTGACTTGAAAGAGCTTTTTTTCTCTCTTATTGCTCAATGGAAATTAATCGCTTTATTTATTATTCTTAGTCTTGTATGTGCACTTTTGTACCTTCGTGCAACACCTGATACTTATTCGGTTGATGCCTTAGTTCAAGTTGAAGACAGTAAGGGAGCCTCAGCTGCTTTATTGGGTGATTTATCACAAATGATTGACCAAAAATCACCCGCTCAGTCTGAAATTGAAATTTTAAAATCCCGTTTAGTTTTAGGATCAGTAATTCAAGCACTTCATCTTGATCTAAAAGTTTCAAGTGAAGAGGATAACTTTAGCCAGCGCTTAATTCATAAAACTGTTTATGAAACAGAATATGCGCCCAAAGCAGTCACTTTTCACGATGGCCAAAAAGCTTTTGATGTACAGCAATTTGAGGTTCCCAACTATTATTTGGATAAGACCTTAAGTTTAAGCTTTAAAGGTAAGAGTTTTAGCTTAACCGATACAAAAACTGAAGAGGTTCTATTAACAGCACCCCTGAATCAGTTGAACCAATTAACCACGCGTGCGGGTGTTTGGAAAATTGCTATTTTTTCTTCGGATATATTTGACGCACATTATTTCATAGAAAAGCAATCGCTGCCTGCTGCGGTACAAGCGATTAACTCAAATTATTCAGTCGCAGAAAGAGGTAAACTCACTGGGATTTTAGGTCTAAGTTATCAAGGGCAAGATAAACAACATATTACTAACGTTTTAAATGCAATATTATCAGCTTATAGTGCCCAAAATGTTGCACGCCGTTCTGCTGAAACTGCCCAAACGCTTAAATTTCTAGATGAACAACTACCAGAGTTAAAGAAACAGCTCGATGATGCAGAACGTGAATTTAATAAATTTCGCCAAAAATATAATACAGTTGATGTCGCCAAAGAGTCTGAGCTTTACCTTACTCAAAGCATCACTTTAGAAACAAAAAGAATAGAATTGCAGCAACAACAAGCAGATTTGGCAGCAAAATACACTGCTGAACATCCAGCGATGCGAGAAATTAATGCTCAAATCACTGCATTAGATAAACAAATCTCTGAATTAAACAGTACATTAAAAAAATTGCCAGATATACAACGACAATATCTTCAATTGTACAGAGAGGTTGAGGTTAAAACCCAACTTTACACGGCTTTATTAAATTCTTATCAACAGCTTCGAATTGCCAAAGCAGGCGAAATTGGTAATGTTCGTATTGTAGATACTGCGGTTGAACCTGTTGAACCAATTAAGCCAAAGAAATTACAAGTACTTATTCTTGCTATTTTCTTTGGTGGATTCATTGGTACACTTATTGCGCTGTTACGCAATATGTTACGTACGGGTATCAAAGATAGTGGGCAAATTGAAAATGAATTCAATCTACCTGTTTACGCAACTGTACCCCGCTCTCCGATTCAAGAGACACGCATCAGCATTTTAAAGAAAAAGAAGAGTATTCCTATCCTTGCGGTTAAGCATAATGATGATATTGCAATTGAAAGTTTACGTAGTATTCGAACAGCGATTCATTTTGCACTCGTAAATGCGAAGAATAATATTATTGTCATTGCAGGTCCTTCTCCTGAAGTTGGTAAATCATTTATTTCAACCAATTTGGCCACTATTCTTGCACAGACTAACAAGAAAGTTTTGTTGATTGATGCAGATATGCGTCGTGGCTATATGCATAAATATTTTAATTTAGATGTAAAGCCTGGTTTATCTGAATTTTTAAGTCATCAAGCTGATCTAAACCAAGTAGTTCATACAACTGAAGTAGATGGCTTAAGTATTATTACACGGGGTAAAAGTCCAGCGAATCCATCGGAAATGTTAGGATCTCAGCAGTTTGAATTATTACTTAATCAATTAAGCCAAGAATATGATCATATTATCATTGATACACCACCTGTACTTGCTGTAACCGATGCAATTATCATTTCTCAATATGCGGGTGTGAACTTACTTGTAGCACGCTATGCTAAATCACAAATGAAAGAGCTTGAACTAAGTTTAAGTCGCTTTGAACAAGCGAATGTCAAAGTAAATGGCTTCATTTTAAATGATATTCAACGTGCTGGGTATGGGTATGGGTATGGGTATGGGTATGGGTATGGGTACAATTATTCATATGCTTACAAAGCAAATAAAGATGATTAAAAATCCATCATAACAGTCATATCAAAAAGCCAGATCTCATAGTCTGGCTTTTTCTTGATAAACACAGAAACTATATAAAAAATACACGCATTTTTTAGCTGAGTTATTCAATGCTTAAGCTTAGACATGCTAAGATCATGACCATATTTTTTATTAAAATCTTACTTCGGACATCTCATGAGTAAAGCTTTACCTGTCATTGCAGCAGTCGTTTTAGGTGGCGCAGCCCTTGTTCCTGTTTACTATGCTACTCAGCACCCGACGACTGAACTTGGATCAAAAGCGGATAAGAATGCAGCACCTGTTGCAAAAATCAGTTATGCCTTAGGCTATGAAGTTGCAAAACAAACACCACCTGAATTGGAAACAGCTGCATTTATCACAGGTTTCCGTGATGGGCATGCCAAAAAGCCTGCTGCATACACCGAAGAAGAATTACAAGCTGCTTATATGGAATTCCAAAAGGAACTTCAACAAAAACAAATTAATGAAACCAAAAAAGCTGAAACCACAAACAATAGTTTTTTAGCTGAGAATGAGAAAAAAGAAGGTGTAAAAAAAACGGCTTCCGGTTTACAGTACAAAATTATTAAAGAAGGTACTGGCAAACAACCTGTTGCAACCTCTGTTGTGAAAGTTCACTACAAAGGTCAATTAACCGATGGTAAGGTCTTTGACAGTTCTTATGACCGTGGTGAGCCAATCGAATTTCCACTCAACCAAGTCATTCCCGGTTGGACAGAAGGTTTACAATTAATGAAAGAAGGTGGCAAAGCAACGCTTTATATCCCTTCTCAACTTGCTTATGGAGAACAAGGGGTTCCTGGTTCTATTCCACCAAATAGCACATTAATTTTTGATGTCGAATTAATCGCTGTAAAATAATTAGTACCAAGGAGAGCATACGCTCTCCTTTATTTTGGAAGAAATAATGAAAAAACTAAGTTTGATTTTAATTGTCTCAATGATGAGCACAGCACATGCAGCACCCATTACTTTAAAAAGCCCACAAAAAGATCAGTTAGGATATAGTTACGGTTATTTAATTGGTAAGAGTTACGCAGAGACATTAAAAGATCTTGATATTGCAACAATCTCACAAGGTCTAGAAGAAGCGATACAAGGTAAGTCTGCATCGTTAACTGATGAAGAAATGATTAACCTATTAAGCCAATATAAAAAGCGTCTCGAAGCAAAACAACTGATAGAATTTCAGGAACTTGCTCAAAAAAATGAGCAAATTGGAAAAACGTTTTTAGCTGAAAATACAAAGAAAGCTGAGATTATAACCACCAAATCAGGTTTACAGTACCAAGTGATCCAAGAAGGCAAAGGTAAATCACCTAAAGCAACTTCAACAGTGAAAGTAAATTACGAAGGACGACTCTTAGACGATACGGTATTTGACAGTTCAATTGCACGAAATCATCCAGTTGAATTCAAGCTTAACCAAGTCATCGCAGGTTGGACTGAAGGCGTTCAAACCATGAAAGTGGGTGGTAAGAGTCGTTTCTTTATTCCAGCAAATTTAGCATATGGCGAAGTGGGTTCAGGCGATGTGATTGCGCCAAATAGCACACTCATTTTCGATATTGAATTACTAGAAGTAAAATAAGAAAAAACCTCCTGTACAGGAGGTTTTTTTATATTAATGCTTAAGTTGTCTTGGTCTAAAACCTGTAATCAATAATCCAATCACATAGGCCACTACACCAACAACACACAACCCAACCACTTCAGCAATTCTTAACCACTGTGAAATATCACCTTGATACCAAGTCAATCCATACCAAAGTGCGACAATCATAGTGATGTTCGCAATGGTAAATTGCATTGCCAGTTTCTTCCAATGCGCACCAAATCGATAGATATTCCGTTTATGTAAATAGAAATATAGCATACCCGCATTCACCAAAGCTGAGCCTGATGATGCTAAAGCTAAAGCCATATGTTCTGCATGCCAATCAATTAATTTAAAGAAACCGATAAAGACAACGTTTAAAATCGCATTCGCAGCCACTGCCATCAAACCGACACGAACAGGGGTTTTGGTGTCTTGCTGAGCGTAAAAACCAGGTGCAAACACTTTGATCAACATAAATGAAATCACACCTGCACTCATACATTGCAGAGCTAATGCTGTCATTCGTGTATCTTCCAACGTAAATTCACCGCGCTGAAACAATGCCTGAATAATTGGGGTAGACAGCATAAATAAGGCAATACTTGCAGGAATGCCCACCAACATAATGATCTTGGCAGCCCAGTCAATCATGCTCCTGAATTTGGCCTGATCCTGTTCGGCGTGGCGGGCTGAAAGTGATGGCAAAATCACTGTACCAATCGCCACACCGATCAAGCCTAAAGGCAGCTCTGTCATACGTTCAGCACTATATAACCATGACACTGAACCATCTTGCATGAATGAAGCCCAAATCGTATTCAGCAATAAGTTGATCTGCGTGACTGATACACCAAATAAAGCAGGTAACATCAGTTTTAAAATACGGTCAACACCTTCATGTTTAAAATCAACTTTTGGGGGAATCAGTAAGTTTTTATTCCATAATTCAGGAATCTGAATTGCGAGCTGTAAAACCCCTGCCACGACAACAGCCCAGCCTAATGCCATAATTGGCTCCGCCATATACGGCGTTAGCCACCACGCCCCTGCAATCATTGCCAGATTCAGCAACACAGGTGAAAACGCTGGCGATGCAAATGAACCATAACTATTTAAGATGCTACTCGCAAAAGCCGTTAATGACATGAACATCAGATAGGGAATCGTAAGACGAAACATATCAACGGCAAGGTCAAATTTTTCAGGATCGTTATGAAATCCGGGTGCGTAGATATAAATAATTGCAGGTGCAGCAACCATTGCGACAAACGTCAATAATGACATAGCTGTGAGTAGACAACCAAAAACTCGACTGATGAGAATCTGAACCTCGGCATGCGCACGACTGGTTTTATATTCTGTTAGAACAGGAATAAAGGCTTGAGAAAATGCCCCTTCCGCAAATAAACGCCGAAAAAAGTTAGGAATACGAAAGGCAACAACGAAAGTATCGAAGTCCTTGCCCGCACCAAATACATTGAGTAGCACAACATCACGTACCAATCCCAAAATTCGGGATAACATCGTCATTGCACTGACAATGACAGTCGATCGCCACAATGCCATCGCATTCACCTACGGCTTATCTTTTAAAAAAGCGTTATTGTAATGAAAGTCAAAATAGATTTCGTTGTGAAATCATAAATTCGACGAAGTTTTTTTAGATAGTAATTGACGGAATAATTGCCAATCAAAATATAACCCGGGATCAGTTTTACGTTTTGGGGCGATATCAGAGTGACCTGCAATATGATTCTGAATTTTTGGATAGGCCTGTCGCAATACCGTTACGATTTCTACGAGAGCCTGATATTGTTCAACTTCAAAAGGCAAATCATCGCTGCCTTCTAATTCGATCCCAATCGAATAATCATTACATTCTTTTTGAGCCAGATAACTCGAGCGCCCTGCATGCCATGAGCGATCATTAAAGTTTACAAATTGAATGACCTCTCCCGTACGCAAGATCAGCAAATGTGCGGATACCTGCATCCCTTCAATGGTCTGAAAATAAGGATGGATAGACCAATCTAATTTATTTTGAAAAAACTGCTGAATATAGCCTCCACCGAACTGTGAAGGTGGCAAACTAATATTATGAATAACAATTAGTTGAATATCTGTATCATCAGGACGAGTATTAAAATTAGGTGATGCAATCTGGGTCGCACCGATTAATTTTCCATCTTGCACTTGAGTAAATTTAGTCTGTTGCATTATGACCCGAATCAGCAATTTAATGTTTATTTACTGCATTCTGACATGCTTTATCAGGAATAATCGAGATGAAATACTTATTTTTTATGAGGAGGGTGCTAATATATCGCACAAGTTTTTTGGTCATAAATATACTGGAACGGGTATGAGTATTCCTCAATCTTTGCTTGAACAATCTATTCAAATCAATATTCAACAAGCATTACAAGAAGATATTGGGGATGGTGATATTACCGCAATGCTTACCCCTGAAGAAGAGCAAGCAACCGCAACGATTATTACCCGTGAAGATATGGTATTGGCGGGTCAGCCTTGGGTGAATGCACTCATTCAAGCATATGACAGTAATGTTCAAATTACATGGTTAAAGCAAGAGGGTGAACTTGTAGCGGCAAATGAGGCGTTTTTAAAACTTGCAGGTTCTGCACGTAGTTTACTGACTGTGGAACGCCCTGCTTTGAACTTTATTCAAACTCTTTCTGCTGTGGCGACTAAAACTGCAAATTATGTGCAACAACTTGAGGGTTTAAATACCAAATTGCTTGATACACGTAAAACCTTACCCGGTCTACGTATTGCACAAAAATATGCAGTTGCTGTGGGTGGTGGACAGAACCATCGTCTAGGTCTATTTGATGCATTCTTAATTAAAGAAAACCATATCATGGCAGCGGGTGGTATTGCTCAAGCAATTGCTAAGGCACATGACATTGCCCCAAATAAACCTGTCGAAGTAGAAGTTGAGACTTGGGACGAGTTAAACCAAGCACTCGAAGCTGGAGCTGATATCGTGATGTTAGATAATTTCAGCCAGCAACAAATGATTGATGCAGTGAAGCATGTTGCAGGACGTTGTAAGTTAGAAGCTTCAGGCAATATTACTATTGAGAACTTACGCGAAGTTGCCACAACTGGCGTAGATTATATTTCAATGGGTGTACTCACTAAGGATGTGAGAGCTGTAGATTTATCTATGCGTTTTAATGCTTAAGCATTATCCACATCTTTTGTTTCCTTCTGAGTCGAAGTGTCACTAGAGACTTCGACTTTTTCATTCCAAGCTGACTTAGCTTGTGTCAAATCTGCTGGTCTTGGATCTGCAGCCATTAAAACAAAAGTCACTGCCGTTAATAAAACCAAAAAAACTTGTACCATGCTTCCCGTCCTTCTTTATTTTTCATTTTTCTAATCTATCAAAGCAAAATGATTCAAATAAATGGGTTATGTGACAAACTGCAAAGATTGTGTGATTTTATGTTGAGAAATAAATTGACCTGTTTATTTCGTTACTTGCTGTTACAGCCCTTGGCAACAAGTTCGTGTTGATATGCTATGGTTGGACTTTTGACTTGGGTTGTACTCATTTTCCTGAGTATTTATAGGTTTATGCTTCATTAGCATCTAAATTGATAAATAAAAAAAAGGCGGTCTAAACATACCAGACCGCCCGCACTATCAACTGGAGATTACCAACCGAGTGCCTGCTGTTGCTTCTGAATCAATTCTGCGATTCCTTTTTCTGCAAGCTCTAACATGGCATTAGACTGCTGACGAGTGAACGGTTTCTCTTCTGCCGTTCCTTGAATTTCAATAAATTCGCCCGCTTGTGTCATCACCACATTCAAATCCGTTTGGCAATTTGAATCTTCTTCGTAACACAAATCGAGTAAGACTTCGTCTTGGTACATTCCTACTGAGATTGCTGCTACGAGACCTTTTAACGGGTCTTGTTTAATCTTTTTATTGCTCAGTAACACATTCATAGCATCAACTAAAGCTACCGCTGCGCCTGTAATGGCTGCTGTACGAGTACCGCCATCTGCTTGAATGACATCACAGTCAATCGTAATCGTGTTCTCACCCAACTTCTTCAAATCCACCATGGCACGAAGACTACGACCAATGAGACGTTGGATTTCTTGGGTACGTCCTGTTTGCTTACCGCGCGCTGCCTCACGGTCACTACGTGTATGCGTCGAACGTGGCAACATACCGTATTCAGCAGTCACCCAACCTTGCCCTTGACCTTTCAAGAAACGTGGAACTGAGTTATCAATACTTGCTGTACACAACACTTTGGTATGACCAAACTCAACCAAAACTGAACCTTCTGCGTAACGGGTATAGTTACGTGTGATTTTTACTTCACGTAATTGGTCTAATGCTCTTTGGTCAATACGCATAACGATTCCTTAAAACTATGGCACAAATATGATTGCGCCATAGTATAGCTCAATTACACGTGCTTTCAGTTTTACTTATTCGTTACAATTCCACGAATAAGCAATCCTTTAAGCAAATTTAAATCTCGCTTTTAAATTAGTCCAACCTTGTGCCAATTGTGCCGACGTATCATTTGGCAATGAACATTTTGCTAAGCGCACCCAAACTGTCCAAAATTGCTTCATGAAATTCGCTTCGTTATAGTTCACGCCATATTCAGCACATAAAGCTCTGATCTGTGGTGCCACTTGCTCATAACGATTGGCTGGCATATCTGGGAACAAATGGTGCTCAATCTGATGGCTTAAGTTACCACTCATAAAGTGCATCCACTTACCACCTGTGAAGTTACTCGAACCACGGATCTGGCGTAAGTACCATTCAGCCTTGCTTTCGTTCTCAGTATTATCGGCTTCAAAGGTTTCTGCATCTTCAGTAAAATGACCATTAAAAATCACTGCCGAAGACCATAAGTTACGAATCACATTGGCTACAGCATTGCCTGCCAATACTGGGATAAAGTTAATGGTCGCAATCGCAGGGAAAAACACATAATCTTTGAGGACTTGGCGAGTCGCTTTTTTACGAAACTCGGCTGCATCTGCCCACACTTGTTTCCATGTTTTAGTTTTGTAGACCAAAGCATCTTCTAAATGTAGGTTTTGTACGCCCACATACCATTGGAAAAAGAACATTAACTGTAATGCCAATGGAATATTGGCCAAATGACGAACTTCCCATTTTTGATCTTCCGTGACACGTAAGATGCCATAACCAACGTCATGGTCTTTGCCCACAATATTGGTATAAGTATGGTGCATATAGTTATGAGTAAAACGCCAATCATTCCCTGAACACGTATTGTCCCAGTCATAATCTTCACCACGTAAACTTGGGTCATTCAACCAGTCAAACTGACCATGCATGACATTGTGTCCAAGTTCCATGTTCTCAACGATCTTAGATACGCCTAACATTGCTGTACCTAATAACCATACAGGTGGAATCCAACCACCAAACATCAACATGCCACGAGATGCAATCTCGGTATAACGCACAAAATTACGGACTTTATAGATATATTTTGAATCTTCTTCGCCTAAATTCTGCATAACAGCCAAACGAATCTCTTCTACGCGACGACCAAATGCTTCAACTTGCTCTGGCGTAAAATGTGCTGACTTTGATGCTGCTTTAAATTCTAATGCCATATTCATTTCAATTATCCTCAATATTTGTTTTTATAGGTCAATCGTGACTGGGCTAAGGGCTTGGCTTACACATAACTTGATCGCACGATTAGGCTGATCATCAATCTCACCCGTAATCACGTTCTGTGTTACACCACTAACTTTGGTACAGCTACAGCGATTACATACCCCCATGCGACAACCATGCTGTGGGCGTAAACCTGCTTGCTCCGCACTACTTAATAGATTGGTCGTTGCAATAAAATTCTGTTGCGCACGGCGGAAAGTAATCGGTTGAGCTTCGTTAGATTGCTCAATTTGTACAGGTTGGAAAAACTCTTGATGAAAATTTCCTACCACATCATGTTGAGCATAAATCTCTTGTGCTTGGCGCATCATGCTGTGATGCCCACAAGCATATGCCTGTAATTCTTTAAAATTAGGAACTAACTTTTCTAATAAAGTGGTATCTAAATGCTGCTTTTGCTGTGCTGTATTAAAAAAGTGATATTTCAGTTGTGGATATTGTTTTGCTAAAGCCAATATTTCCTGATGGAACACTTCAGCACGGTTAAAATACACGACATGAATTTCTTTAAGCTTTTGAGCAACTGCCTGTTTTAACAATGAGTAAATTGCAGTGATCCCTGAACCTGATGCAATTAACAGCGCAGGTTGTTGTCCTTGATGTAGCACAAAATCGCCTTGTGCTTGAGAGATTTCAAAACGATCCCCTACACGCAATTGTTGTGCTGCTTTTGATACTAAGCCTTGAACCTTAATGCCTAATCGAATTTCACCATTTTTAGTCATATCGACAATTGAATAGCTACGTTGATGATAAACCCCATTGATCATTAGCGTGATCAAAACACTTTGACCTGCTTCAACTTCAATTAAATCAAAGTTGTGGTTTGGTTTTATGGTGAGTAAAACCATATCTGAGCTTAACGACTTTACAGCGGTAACTTCTGCAAGAATGCGTTTCCAAGCAAACGTTGGCTTTATTTTTTGCAAAACAAAATCAACAAAATCTTCGCGAATCCAATGTGGCTGATAACTTAACTCTGCGTTCATACGTTCCTCGTTTTGTATCTGGCTATTTATTTTGAGTGAACAAATGTTCTTGTAGTGAACATATGTACACTATAATTATTTGTGTTCACTGAGTCAACACTTGTTCACTATTTTTTTGAAAATTTTTTATGCTTTTTATAAGTAATTAGAAATATTAATAAAATAATTATTCTTAGGCTTCACCACGCCAAAAGCGATTGCTGATATTTCTTTGTCTAATTGAAAATGTGTCTGATTTAGCTATGGATTAGGGCTAAAAAAATGATGTTTTTTTTGCTAGACTCTACCGTATGGTTTTAATGGATCTTATTCATGTCGATTAGAGATGAACGAAAACAACAGAGTCGTCAGGCTTTACTTGATGCAGCGCTCCACCTCAGTACTTCTGGGCGTTCATTTAGTAGTATTAGTTTGCGTGAAGTTGCACGTGAAGTTGGCTTAGTCCCAACGGCATTTTATCGTCATTTCCAAGATATGGAGGCATTAGGGCAAGAACTGGTTGACCAAGTGTCTTTGCATTTAAAAAGCTTGATTCATCAATTGGGGCAAAGCTATTTAAAACATAGCGGATCTGCTAAAACACGGACAAGCATTGAACTGTTTGTACAGGCTGTCAATCATAGCCCTCAGCAATGGCAATTTATGATTGCAGAACGTTGGGGCGGCTCCGAAACTGTTCGTATTGCGATTGCACGTGAGATTGAATTTTTGATTGAAGATCTCGCAATCGATTTATGCAAACTCGAGACCTTTAAACACATTCGAGAAGCCAAAGATTTACAAGTGTTATCAACGATTCTGATTAATATGTCATTTACATGGGCAATGACGTGGATCAACTTACCGAAACAATTTGGAATTGATCGTTTGTTAGAACAACAAAACTTATTTATTGACAATGCAGCGACCCAAGTCCGCTTACTTTTCCGAGGTATCTCGAACTGGGAACCACAAAACGCCTGATCTTATCAAAGCTAAAGTTTGATATATAAAAGCATTGCTTAGCGTTATGATTAATAACACACTAATGCAAATGCCGTTTAGAACACTATGAGGAGCCTATAAGCATCATGAATCCTGATCGTCATACTCAGTTCTTAATTCGTAAAGAAAAAATTTTGCAGGTTGCAGAAAAACTTTTATTAGAAAACAACCAAGAAATGACCTTGGATGAACTGGTTGCCGAGCTAGATATTGCTAAAGGTACTTTATATAAACATTTCCGCAGTAAAAATGAATTACTGTTGGAACTGATTATTCAAAATGAAAAAGAAATCCTAAAGATTTCAGAAAAATATAACACTGATGTCAAAGAATATGCGCCTCGCTATATGCTTTATCATTTAACCTCACCGAGTCGTACGATTTTACTGCATCAGTTAGAAGAACATCTGACGATGACTGAGTCCAAGCTCAAACATCTGTTCGATGAGCTTTATGCGATCCGCCAACAGCGTATTATTTCGCTCAAAGATATGACTGAAAAATATTTAAAATCACAGAATTATGATATGTCGATTCGTGATTATCTTTCTTATATTTGGTCTCTGACTTACGGCGCAGCTTTGCTATTGAATTCAAGCTATTACCAGCGTTCAATTGGTTCTCGTGAGAAGCTGATTAACCTGTATGTAAACCAAGCTCTGTCTTTACCGACACAAAAAGTTCAAATCGATTTAAAAGATTTACAAATCGATCAAAACTAAATAAAAAGGACTGCTACTGCAGTCCTTTTTTATTGCTCATAGTATGAACTATTTCGCTTTACGTTCTTTTTCTAATAAGTAATCAACAACTTGTGTCACTTTACCATCTTCACCTTGCACAACATACTTACCGTTTACAACAACGGCAGGTACGCCCGTAAGTTGATATTGCTGTGCCAATTTATTTGACTCAGCCACTTTTGCAGTGATTGGGAAAGAGTTAAACATACTGTTAAATTTCTGTTCAGGCACGCCATAACGGGCAAAGAATTTTGCTTGTGATGCTTGATCAAAAATTTGTTGTCCGCCGTCATGGATGGCATGGAACAATGGAATATGGGTTTTCTTACGTACACCTAGTGCCTCAGACACATAGTAACCTCGAGCACCCTGCTCCCATACTTTATTCATCGCTGCAGGCGTACGGAGGAAATATACATCGCTTGGAATCTTCTTTAACCACGTTTGCATATGCGGTTCAAGCTTAAAGCAGTGCGGGCAACCGTACCAAAAGAATTCACGTACTTCAATTTTTCCCGCTGGCGCAGCTGTTTTACCCGGGTTGGCAACCACGGTATAGTCTTTACCAGCAACAAAATCAGCAGCCATTGCATTCATCGAAAATGCCATTACAGCTGCACTTAAACCACCTAATACTAACTTTTTCATTGAGTTTGCTTTTCCTCTAAGCATTTTTCGTAAGTTTATATGCTAAATATAAATCAAACACGACTAATTCGTTTTGCTTGTGTGAAGTTTTTTATTGGATTTATCGCTTTTTTTTCAAGAAGCGCTACACTAACAACAGATTAAACCGAAATAATCATCCTAATATAGAGGTATTTCCATGTCACAATTGAATGTTGACCCACAAGAAATCGCAAAATTTGAAGCATTGGCTGCTAAATGGTGGGATCAACATTCTGAGTTCCGCCCACTTCATCAAATCAATCCTTTACGTTTAAATTGGATTGACGAACGTGTTGGTGGCTTAGCAGGTAAGAAAGTGCTTGATGTTGGCTGTGGTGGCGGTATTTTGGCAGAAAGTATGGCTCGTCGTGGCGCTGATGTTTTAGGGATCGACATGGGCGAAGCCCCGCTTGCTGTAGGACGTTTACACGCACAGCAAGACAATGTGCAAAATATTGAATATCGTCAAATCCCAGTTGAGGAGTTGGCGCAAGAACAAGCAGGACAATATGACGTAGTGACTTGTATGGAAATGATGGAGCACGTTCCTGATCCAGCCTCAATTATCAAAGCCTGTCAAACACTGGTTAAACCAGGTGGACACGTCTTCTTTTCGACCATTAATCGCAACCCAAAATCCTATTTATTCGCAATTATTGGCGCAGAATATGTCCTACGTTTGTTACCAAAAGGTACGCATGATTATCATAAATTTATCCGCCCTTCAGAAATGGCGCATGATATTCGTAACGCAGGCTTGAGTCTAAAAGAAATGACAGGCTTACATTACAACCCTATCACTAAGCATTATTGGTTAGCACCCAATGTAGATGTGAATTATATGGTTCATACCACAAATACAGGTGCCTAATGAAAGCCGTTTTATTTGATCTTGATGGTACTTTGATCGACACTGCTGCAGATTTTATTCGCATCATTCAACAAATGTGCCGTGATGAACAGCGCCCTGTTGTTGATGCAGCAACCATTCGCACTCAAGTATCTGAAGGCGCACGGGCAATGGTCAAATTGGTGTATCCAGAATTGGATGTGACCGATCCCATCTTTCTCGCCCATCGCCAGCGCTTTTTAGATGTATACGGTGACAATATTGTGGTGGATACGGATTTATTTGTTGGGATGTATCCTCTGCTCGAAGAACTTGAGGCAAACCAGATTCCTTGGGGAATTGTCACCAATAAACCACGTGGTTTAAGTGAATCATTATTGGCTGAATTAAATTTAACCGAACGCTGTGCAGTTTTGGTTTGTCCTGAAGATGTCACACATACCAAACCCGATCCTGAACCGATGTATCTAGCGGCGAAACAGTTGAATCTGGATGCCAAAGACATTATCTATGTGGGGGATCACCCACGTGATATTGATGCAGGTCGAAATGCAGAGATGTATACCATTTTGGCAGCTTACGGGTATTTACCAATAGAGTCTCGTGATGATCTGAACGCTTGGCAAGCAGATGCAATTATCCAAACTGTGACTGAGTTACATCAACTGCTCAAACAGAAAATCTCTGCTTTATCAGAAAATCAGGGTATGATGAGCTAAACATTCAACATAAGAACTAGGAGGCATAACAATGAAATATTCAGAATATCAACCTCGTCCAGATCTACTCAAAGATCGTATCATTCTCATCACGGGCGCAGGTGATGGAATTGGTCGAGCTGCTGCTCTTAGTTATGCCCTTCATGGTGCAACTGTGGTTTTGCATGGACGTAGCCTGAATAAACTTGAAGTCATTTATGATGAAATTGAAGGTTTAGGTGCACCACAGCCTGCAATATTGCCATTACAGCTTTCAACTGCATCCAGTCATGACTATGAGCTCCTTGTCGATACGCTTGAGCAACAATTTGGTCGCTTGGATGGCATTTTACATAATGCGGGCATGTTAGGTGATCGAGTTGAACTAGCGGATTACCCTGTTGATGTTTGGGATGATGTCATGGCCGTAAATTTACGTGCACCTTTCGCGTTAACTCAAGCATTATTACCACTGCTTGAAAAATCTGAACATGCTTCAGTGGTATTTACCAGTTCGAGTGTAGGTCGTGAAGCTCGTGCTTTATGGGGAGCATACTCTGTTTCTAAAGTTGCAACCGAAGCAATGAGTAAGATTTTTGCAGCAGAAAACACCTATCCGAATATTCGTTTTAACTGCATTAATCCAGGCGGTACCCGTACAGCGATGCGTGCGAAGGCTTACCCAGAAGAAGATCCAAAAATCCTTCCAACGCCGGATAGTATTATGCCTGCTTATCTTTATTTGATGGGTGATGATAGTTTAGATATGAATGGACAAAGTATTGACGCTCAATCTTAACCAATTGAATATAATAAATTTAAACTATATTAAATACGGGCTTCGATGATACTTTTCTAGAGAAATTGCTTAAGGATCTCCATCTTTTTAATGGAATAATGAATTGATCTTCACAGTTTCTCTGCATTTTTAAGGTACAGTTTTCACATGAGAGACATCCGAAGTCCATAAGGTGCATCATGAAAAAATTTTTCATTATCTTGGTTTTAGGTTCAACAACCCTATTGAGTAGTATGGGTAGTTTTGCAGGTCCACATTTTGATCGTGATGATGACTCACGCGGTGGGGGCTGGCAAGGTCGTAACTTTGATCGTCCAGATGATGAAAACCGTATGCGTGAACGTCGTATGCGTGAAGAACGTGGTGTTGAGCGTTTAAAACAACATCGCTGGCAAGCAGGTTACGTCATGCCACAGCATTATCGCGGAAACGGCTACAAAGTTGATTATAAATATAATAATCTCCCACGCCCTGGTCGTAATGAGCAATGGTATAAAATCAATAATGATTTTATTTTAGTCAATTCTGATGATAATAGTATTATCCGAATCATGGGGTTCTAAACATATTCTCGGACGATGACTGTACAAAGTTGAAGCGTTGTTTTAGGAATAGATTTATCTTTTTATTTTTTTCGTTAGAATCAGATAAATTGATGTATATCTGAGATGAACATGGCGAACCAAATGACTGAAACTTCACATAGCACAACGCAAGATTATGTGCATTGGTTTCGCCACTCAGCACCATATATTAATGCCCATCGTGATAAAACTTTTGTGCTTATGTTTGGTGGTGAGGCCGTCTTACACCAAAACTTTCAGCATATTATTCATGATATTGCCCTATTGCATTCTTTAGGGATTCGTTTGATTTTGGTGCATGGTGCACGCCCACAAATTAATCAAAATCTACGTGAAAACCAAATTGAAACGCCTTTTCATCAAAGTCGTCGTGTGACAACTCGTGCATCACTACGTAGTATCATGAATGCAGTTGGATCGATTCGTTTAGAAATTGAAGCTCTTCTATCAATGGGCTTAGCAAATTCACCCATGTATGGTGCCCGCATTGATGTGGTTTCGGGTAACTTTGTAACGGCTAAACCCTATGGCATTCGGGATGGGGTTGATTTTCAGCTCACAGGTGAAGTCCGTTCAATTGATACCGATGCAATTCAACGTCACTTAGATAATCACAATATTGTGTTACTAGGGCCTACAGGTTACTCAACCACTGGAGAAGTATTTAACTTATTGGCGGAAGAAGTTGCGACTAAAACAGCAACTGCATTACAAGCCGATAAATTGATTTTGTTGGGTGAAAAACAAGGATTAATGAATGAGCAACAACAATTATTACGTGAATTAAGCTCGTATCAACTTGAACCTTATATTCAACAATACCAAACACAATATCCAGAATTCGCCTTACACCTCAAACAAGCTCAACAAGCTTCATTATCTGGGGTGCATCGTGTTCACCTCATTTCATATACTTATGATGGTGCTTTGATTGAAGAACTATTTACACGCGACGGGATTGGCACTTTAATCACAGATGCCCACTATGAAGAAGTACGCATTGCCAATATTCATGATGTTGGCGGTTTAATCAACTTATTACGTCCACTCGAACAGGAAGGTATTTTAGTCTATCGTTCACGTGAACGTCTTGAAAGTGAAATAGAACAGTTCGCGGTGATTGAACGAGATGGCATGATCTTAGCCTGTGCAGCGCTCTATCCTATTCCTGCTGAATCAGGTGAAATTAAATCCGCTGAAATTGCCTGTGTCGCTGTCGATTCGAGTTATCGTAAATCGAATCGTGGTAGCCAAATTTTGCAATTTTTGGAAACCAAAGCAAAACAACAAGGTATTCAACAACTGTTTGTTCTCACGACCCGTACCGCACATTGGTTTTTAGAGCAGGGTTTCAGCCCAGCAAGTGTTGATGATTTACCGAATGCTCGACAAGCGCTCTACAATTATCAGCGTAATTCCTTAGTCTTCAAAAAAGTTTTGTTCTAATTATATTTGACCTGAAGATATCTTTATTTCTGATAAAGATATCTTTTGACCTCTTTCTTTTCTATTTTTATTCAGCTCATTAGAAAAATAAGCGCACTGTTTTTTAAAAAATCAAAATATAAAACAAAAACTTATGTGCTAATTAAATTTCAATCCTTATTCATCTTCTCAATAACATTATCTATTTTTCTATTTTGCACTTTTCATCATAAGCAAAGCCCAATTATTTATTTTTTATGCATTAAAAAAAGTTTTAGCTTAATTGCTCAACTTATTTAGATCTTGTAATTTTCTGGGGAGCACAATCAACATGACTATTTTTATCAATCGCTCATGGGCAACTTCAACCATCATCGCAGCAACTATTGCTGGCGTAATGGGCGTTGCAGGTTGTGCAAAAAAACCTGAACAGCAAGCAACACCAAAACAAGAAACCACCACATTAAATATCGGCTTTCAAAAGTATGGCATTTTGCCGATTGTCAAAGCAAAAGGTGAATTAGAAAAGAATCTTGCTGCTCAGGGCGTCCATGTAAAATGGGTTGAATTTCCAGCCGGCCCCCAACTTTTAGAAGGCTTAAATGTAGGTAGTGTGGTATTTGGCGAGGCCGGTGAAGCGCCTCCGATCTTTGCTCAAGCAGCAAATCCTAACTTGGTCTATGTTGCAAATCAGCCACCAGCACCTACTGCAGAAGCCTTAATCGTTCAAAAAGATTCACCAATACAATCTGTACAAGATCTGAAAGGTAAACGTATTGCATTGAACAAAGGCTCAAACGTTCATTATCTTTTATTGAAATTACTAGAAGCCAATAATTTAACTTTAAATGATATTCAGCCTGTTTATTTACCACCATCAGATGCTCGCGCAGCATTTGAAAAAGGCGCAGTCGATGCTTGGGTGATATGGGATCCATTCTTCGCAGCAGCAGAGCACCAAATCCATGCACGTGTGATCGCAAACGGCGAGCATTTGGTCAGCAATCATCAATTCTATTTAGCTGATCGTAAGTTTGCGGAAGGACATCCCGAAGTTCTAAAAACACTGGTAACAACATTGAATCAAACCACAGATTGGGTAAAGACCCATCCTGATGATGCTGCAAAATTACTCGAAAAACCAACTGCACTTGAACTCGATGTTTTAAAAACTTCAATTTCTCGTATGGGTTTTGGTGTTCAGCCAATTTCTGAAAAAGTTGCAAAAGAACAGCAGTACGTAGCTGATGCCTTTTTTGCTCAAAAATTAATTCCAAAGCAACTGGTCATTGCAGATGCTGTATTAAAAAACCAAGTTCAATAATTGAGAGTCTACTTTAGGTAATTTCTCATTGGTTTTGATTGTGATCAATCAAAGTGCTTTATCCCCCATGCAGATTGCAATCTAAAACACGATGCAATCTGTCTCATTCACATGATCTCATTCTTCATAAGGAATATCGACATGAATATTTTCTGGTTCATCCCCACTCATGGTGACAGCCGTTACTTAGGCACCAGCAAGGGCGCACGTCAGGTCGATCATGCTTATATGAAACAAATCGCCGTTGCTGTCGACAACCTGGGTTATGCTGGCGTATTGATTCCAACAGGTCGTTCTTGTGAAGATCCATGGATCACAGCAGCCAGCCTCATTGATGCAACCAAACAATTAAAGTTTTTGGTGGCACTACGTCCCGGAATTACGCCCCCCGCATTGGCGGCGCGCATGGCTGCTACCTTTGATCGCCTATCCAATGGTCGTATTTTACTCAATCTTGTAACAGGTGGTGACGAGCAGGAACTCAAGGGCGATGGTCTATATGAAGATCACAGCACTCGTTATCAGACAGCCTCTGAATATGTCAAAATTTGGCGTGAGATTCTGACTCGTTCCCATACAGGCGAATCTTTTACTTTTCATGGCGAACGACTCAGTGTCGATGAAGCAAAATTACTTTATCCACCTGTGCAAAAGCCCTATCCTCCCTTATGGTTTGGTGGATCATCAACAGAAGCAACTGAACTTGCCGCTGAACAGGTTGATACTTATTTAACTTGGGGTGAACCACCTGCTGCGGTGGAAGAAAAAATTAATCATTTACGTGCCCAAGCAGCAGCCAAAGGACGTACTCTAAATTATGGTATCCGATTGCACGTGATTGTTCGTGAAACCAATGAACAAGCTTGGGCTGCCGCCGATGAACTCATTCAATATTTAGATGATGAGACTATTGCAGCGGCGCAGAAAAAATTTGCACAAATGGACTCGGTCGGGCAGCAACGCATGGCGGCTTTACACGGCGGACGCAAAGATCAATTAGAAGTCTCACCAAACTTATGGGCAGGTATCGGTTTAGTTCGTGGCGGTGCAGGTACAGCTTTAGTCGGCGATCCAAAAACTGTTGCTGCACGTATTCAAGAATATGCTGACTTGGGGATTGATACCTTTATTTTCTCTGGCTATCCACATTTGGAAGAATCGATCCGCTTTGCTGAATTAGTATTTCCACTTTTGCCACTCAAAACTCGTGAGAAACTGGCACAACCACATCTCACAGGTCCTTTTGGTGAAATCATTGCCAATAACTATGTGCCTGAGGTCAAAACACCAAAAGCGTTGGTTCAGGAGGAGGCATGAGTGCAACGCCATTTCTAAATAATGTTTCACGTGGAACACAAAAATTAGGCAAAGGTCTCCTGCCTTGGTTGTTTCCAATTTTATTGCTGCTGATTTGGCAAGTTGCTTCAAGCTCAGGTCTATTACAAAGCCGTGTGTTACCTGCTCCAACTGCTGTAGTGAGTGCTTTTTGGCACTTACTGATCAGTGGTGAACTTTGGCATCATGTCAAAGTCAGCGCAGGTCGTGCCCTGCTTGGTTTATTGGTCGGTGGTGGTCTCGGACTGCTTTTAGGACTACTTAATGGTTCATCACGCATTGCATCGACCTTACTTGATACTACATTGCAAATGATCCGCAATATCCCTGCACTAGCACTCATTCCGCTGGTAATTTTGTGGTTTGGTATTGATGAAACAGCCAAACTCTTTTTAGTCGCGGTAGGTGTATTTTTTCCAATCTACATCAATACCTATCATGGCATTCGCTCAGTAGACCCTCAGTTGATTGAAATGGGTAAAAGTTACGGACTCAATCGCTGGCAATTGTATAAAGAGATCATTCTACCTGGCGCAATGCCTTCTATTTTAGTGGGACTGCGCTTTGCTTTAGGTTTGGTTTGGGTATTGCTCATCGTGGCCGAAACGATTTCCGCTCAAGCAGGTATCGGCTATATGACCATGAATGCACGTGAGTTCTTGCAAACCGATATCGTTTTGGTCGGTATTTTACTTTACGCCATACTTGGAAAATTAGCGGATGTATTGGCGCGAGCACTAGAGCGATATTTATTACGTTGGCATGCAGGCTATCAAAAATAAAAAGGTCAACTATATGAGTAATCTAAATTTAAATTTCTATGAAAATCCCTTGATTCAACCCCTTGGTGAATCTGAAGCATCGACTACTGCAAGCAATAGCAATGGTGCAAATATTCTGATTGAACAACTGTATAAGTTTTATGGTGAAGTCAAAGTGCTCAAAGACTTAGACTTAAATATTCAAGCAGGTGAATTTGTCGCCATAGTAGGTCGCAGTGGTTGTGGTAAAAGCACCCTACTGCGCTTAATCGCCCAACTTGAAAAACCAAGCTATGGCGAGATTAAATTTCAGTCCGCAAGAAACTTTCGTGAAGGCATCACAAACGATGATATTCGCGTTATGTTTCAAGATCCACGCTTACTTCCGTGGAAAAATATTTTACACAACGTGCAATTAGGTTTACCAAAAGATCAACACCTACTTGCTGAAAATTTATTAGAAAAAGTAGGCTTAAAAGACAAATCCACACAGTGGCCAACTCAACTCTCTGGAGGTCAACGTCAACGTGCCGCATTAGCCAGAGCACTTTCTCATGCACCACGTATTTTATTACTGGATGAACCCTTAGGGGCGCTAGATGCTCTCACACGTTTAGAAATGCAAAGCCTGATTGAACGCCTTTGGAAAGAACAAGGTTTTACTGCAATTTTGGTCACACACGATGTGAGTGAAGCGGTACAATTGGCAGATCGAATTATTTTGCTAGATCAAGGACATATTGCACATCAATTTCAAGTGAATTTACCACGACCACGTAAGAAAACTATTGCATTTGCGCAGTTGGAACAACAAGTGTTAGATGCGGTTTTAGCAACTTAAAACCGCACCATGATCATAAATTCCACTGGATATGCATCAAAAAATGAGCTTATTCATCAGCATTTAACACTGAATTGTTTACAAAATATGTAATTCATTTTTTAGATTTCAAGTATTATCAATTAGATCGCTTCAATTCATCTTGGAACTGCGTATTTTTCGACAAAAAAACTGTGTTATTGTGCACAAATCGGACAATTTATCTTACAATGTCAATGACATTTTTTGAATCAAGCTCACAGATGGAACAGAAAAAAAGTACACAAAAGCGCAATCAACTGCTGAATGCTGCCCTCGATGTTTTTTCCGTCTATGGATTCAGTGGAGCTAGTCTGGATGAGATTGCCCAGCTCGCAAATATGCATAAATCCAATATTTTCTATTATTATGAAAATAAAGAGTCACTTTATGTTGAAGTGCTCACCACGGTATTACAAAAGTGGCTTGCACCCTTGCAAACGCTAGAGTCTGAGCTTGAGCCAACTGAAGCCATCACTCACTATTTAATTCAAAAAATCGAAATTTCAAAAGATCAACCTAAAGCTTCTCGTTTATTTGCATTGGAAATCATTCAAGGTGCGCCACATATTCTGCCAATCCTGAAAGGTCCATTGAAAAAGCTATTTAAGCGTAAAACCAAGGTGATTCAAACTTGGCAAGAACAAGGTAAATTGTCGGCAGAGATTGACCCTGAATTGTTGATTCTCAATATCTGGGCAATCACCCAAAACTATGCTGATTTTTCGACGCAAATGGAAATGGTCACAGGTAAAACTTTGCGTAACCGTAGTATGTTTCAACGTACGGTTGAGCACACTGTGCATATGATGTTGTATGGTGTGTTGCCACGTTAAGTTTTCTTTAGTTAAAAGCTTTAATTTTAGCAATTGAAATACATAAGAAAAGCGACTTTGTGAGTCGCTTTTTCTTGCCAAATAATTAAGGCGATTATTCAATTAAGCTCATCAAAAATATAGAAAATTGATTAATAAACATACGTGAAACGTAAAAGATCAAGAAAAACCGTTCCAGAGCGCTGTTTACTGAAACGGATTTATTTAAAACATTGATAATAAAAAGAAAAATTAAAGTGTTTCGCATAACCCGTATTATGTTAATTTTAGATAAACTTAATTTTTAATATCCATATAGCAGCTTTAAACAAAGTTAAAGAATTAGGCCGACCACATACCCGAATTGTCACTTAAATTTGTTTAGCTTAGAGAAACTCTATATTTAAAAGCTTCATGCAAAAAAGCCGAAAAGAATCAAAACCGTGTGTTAGCATTATGGAAATAATAGTACCGTTTTTGGTCTCTAAGATTTTTTTGAATCGAATATCATTGACTTAAGTCCTTATTCGTAACAGCGCTCTCAGGCCGATACAATTCTGTCTTTCCCCGCATTTTTAGCTTCATATAGAGCTAGGTCAGCTCGTTTGATAGTGTCTTTGTATGAACGATCTTCCGGCACTATAACTGTCACCCCAATACTAACCGTGACAACTGAACTGTCCACTGAAAACTGGCTTAACTCTTTTTTGGAACTGTCATGTATACGCTTGGCAAACTGAATTGCCTGCTCATGCTCAGTATTGGGCAAGGCAACAACAAACTCATCGCCACCCAAGCGGCAGGCACAATCAGTCTTCCGTAGTGTTGAGCGAAGAATGTTAGCTACTGCCCGAATCGCCTCATCGCCTACGTGATGCCCCTTGCCGTCGTTGATTTTTTTTAGGTTATCAAGATCCAACATCAAGATGGAAGTTGGCACTGAATACCGTACGTATGACTCATAGTCTAGCGCCAACTCATGCTCTAGTTTTCTTCGGTTGAAAAGGCCAGTTAGCTGATCGGTATCGCCTAGTTCTCTCAGTCTGATTTCCAGGTCGTGTCGCTTTGAAATATTACTTGCGACCCAGAGCACCACATCTTCGTCGTCCACAGAAAAACTCAGTGCCTGGATGCGTCCTTCGAACCAAATTGGTTTTTCAGGGCCATGATCGGGTAGACCTTTTACATCACTGTTGCTCAATTCGTACTCTTCGATGATTAGTTCTCCAGACTCCAGAGTCCGGTCAATCTGTTCAAGAAACCAGTTGGCCTTATCAGGCTTGATTAAATCTGAAATATACAGACCAACGAGACAGGAACCATCGTGATAATAGCGCTTATCACGACCACCAAATACCGCAACGTACTTTCCACTTCGGGACAAGATAAAGGCAGGGTCTGGTAATGTATCAAGAACTATGGACATCTGCTCAATGTTAATCATGAAGCACTTCTTCTGCTTGATTTACAATAATTAACACATTACTCAAATAAAAATAAAATGCACGTATTTTTTGACCAAAAGCTACTACTACTGGCTATTTGGTGGGTACTGTTGGGTAATCCTCCCATAAATAACCGAAGTTAAAAGTAGAGGTACACATAAGTTAAAATTTTATAGAATTGCTTGAATCCAAAATCTCTAATTAGCATGTATTGAAAACATGTATATTTATCCAAAAAGAGAACTATTTAACATAATGGGCATTATGCGAACTCAACACAAAATAACACTTTAGTTTCAACAACTCACCCACCACAAATAAGTCCACTAATTACATACCACAGCATTCAACCATTGCATTTAAAAATGGGCTTGATACAGCGCCAATAATTTCTGTGCCCCCACCAGCAGATTCTCTTCCCAATCTAAATGAGCCGTATCATTGGCACCATCTGTAATATATTTGACTGAAATCAAACGCACCCCAAGCTTCTGGCACACTTTGGCGAGGGCATAGGCTTCCATGTCCACCAGATTACAGGATACTTTTGGCTGTCCTGTTTCAAAGGAGTCACCTGTACCACAGATCCCTTTAGGTAAATATTCAAAATGCGGCTGAACATGGATTTCGGCAGGAATGTCCTCATCCATTGGGGTCACACCCACAGCAAAACCCAGTGGAGACACATCCATATCACGCTGCACGAAAGTGATGACCTCAACTAGACTATGTGCATCGAAGTGTGAACTGCCTGCACTACCTAAATTGATCAGCGTTTTGCAGCCAGTTTTCTGAATCACTTCAAAGGCTTTAAATGCTGCATTAATTTTGCCAATGCCACTATAGTGAACCTGAATGCCTGCCTGCTCAAACAGACCCTTTGATTCATTCGGCAATGCCATAATTAAAGCAATCTCAGACTGCATCATGATCACCCAACAATTTAAAATGCGTAGTGTAGCGGATTATCCCACAGAATGAAGTAGGGTCAGCAATTGCCCTGACAACCCTTTCTGCGAATTTTTTGCTGATGAAAAACACAACAGCAAGACGAAACGCCGAGAATATGGCAATATATAGCCTTTGCAAAATTCACTGTATTCAACGCCCATGAAGTTGCTTCGTCTCAACGCATTATCGCCAGATTTTCAGTTACCGCCGACTGCGGTCACGATCGGCAATTTTGATGGTGTCCATCTTGGCCATCAAGCGATGATTGCCCAACTCAAAACGTTGGCTGAAGCGCAAGGCTTAAAAACACTGGTGATGATTTTTGAGCCGCAACCGCTTGAATTTTTTAAAGCTTATGATGCACCGCCACGCATCAGCTCCCTCAGAGAAAAAGTAGAATATTTAACTGAACTTGGTGTGGACTACATTGCAGTTGCGAAGTTTGATCAATATTTCAGAAGCTTAAATGCTACTGAATTTGCAGATTTACTCCAATTAAAACTCAATGCACAAAGCTTAGTGCTGGGTGATGATTTTCATTTTGGCAAAGACCGCCAAGGCAACAGCGAATTTTTACGCGATTATGGCTTTGATGTCACCAATTTAAATACGGTGGCACTGAATGGAGAACGAGTCAGTTCAACCCGTATCCGTCAGGTTCTACAGCAGGGCGACCTTGCTTTGGCGGCAAAGCTGCTGGGCCGTCCCTACAGCATTACGGGACGGGTGCAATATGGCGACCAGATTGGACGCACCCTTGATTTTCCAACCATCAATGTTCGTTTAAACCGTCATAAACCTTGTTTAAACGGCATTTATGCGGTGGATGTCGTCTGTGAAAATGCCTCACTCACAGCAAAAACAAAGCACACTGATCCTGCTTTGAACGGAATTACAGGCTATCAAGCTGATAGTTTGTTTGGTGCAGGTCATGTCGGGACACGCCCAGCCATCAAACAAGAACATCCAGAGTGGCGATTAGAAGTACATTTTCCTGATGTTTCTGCTAATCTGTATGGCTTATTGATGCGGGTGACTTTTCTTCACTATCTACATGGTGAACTGAATTACCCTTCGCTTGAAGCACTCAAAGCTGGAATTGATGATGACGTGCAAAAATTACGAGACTATCGTGAACGCACACCAGAATTTCCTTTTTAAATTTAAATTTCATTTGTAATACATGTCAGTTTAGACTGATAAAACTGGAAGAAAACTTGCATGAGCGATAAGCAAACTCCTGAAAATGCAGTGGATTATAAAGCCACACTCAATTTGCCAGATACTGAATTTGCCATGAAAGCAAATTTGGCTGTGCGTGAAGCCAAATGGTTAGAAGAGTGGTATGCCGACAACATTTATCAGCAGATTCGTGCATCGCGTATTGGCAAGAAAAAATATGTTCTTCATGACGGCCCTCCATATGCCAATGGTCAAATCCATTTGGGCCATGCAGTCAATAAAGTTTTAAAAGACATCATCATCAAAAGCCGCGTGATGGATGGCTTCGATGCGCCATACGTACCAGGTTGGGACTGTCACGGTCTGCCAATCGAACTGAAAGTCGAAGAAAAAGTCGGCAAAGTAGGCGTTAAAGTCGATGCTTCAACTTTCCGTAAAGCGTGTCGTGAATATGCCTACACCCAAGTCGAATTACAGAAAAAAGACTTCGTGCGCATGGGCGTGTTTGGTGATTGGGATAATCCTTACCTCACCATGAACTTTAAGCAAGAAGCAGACATTGTTCGTTCGCTTGGCGCAATTGCCAAAGCAGGTCATATCGAACCCGGCTTAAAACCTGTGAACTGGTGCTTGGATTGTGGTTCTGCGCTCGCAGAAGCAGAAGTTGAATATGAAGATAAAAAGTCTGATGCAATTGACGTTGGTTTCAGCGTTGTTGACCTTAAAGATTTAAGCAGCCGTCTTGGTGTTGATGTCCAAGATGTGACTGATATTGTGATCTGGACAACCACACCTTGGACTTTACCTGCCAACCAAGCCGTTGCACTCCATGCTGAAATTGACTATCAATTGGTTCAAGTGACAACTGAGCATGGCAAGCAAAACTTTATTCTTGCCAAAGATCTGGTTGAATCTGCAATTGAGCGCTATAAGCTTGAAAATCCAGTGGTACTGGCTGATTTTAAAGGTTCAGCAATCGAGAATGTCTTATTACAACATCCTCTGATTACTGATCGCCAAGTGCCTGTGATCTTAGGTGAGCACGTAATTGCGACTAGCGGTACAGGTGCCGTACACACTGCTCCTGGACACGGTGTGGACGACTATAAAGTCGGTCTGCAATACAATCTAAAAGTCGATAATCCAGTTGGTGGTAATGGCGTATATTTACCAACTGCACCGATTTTTGCGGGTGAGCACATCTACAAAGCCAATCCAAAAATTATCGAAGCTTTGGGTGCTGTCGGTCGTTTATGGGCACATCAGCCGATTAAACATAGCTATCCACATTGCTGGCGTCATAAAACACCGATTATCTTCCGTGCAACACCACAATGGTTTATCAGCATGGATGCCAAAGGTTTGCGTCAAACTGCTTTAAATGCGATTGAGAATGACATCGAATTTGTTCCAGATTGGGGTAAAAATCGTATTCAATCGATGATCGAAGGTCGTCCTGACTGGTGTATCTCACGTCAACGTACTTGGGGCGTACCAATCCCATTCTTTGTACACAAAGATACTAATGCATTACACCCTCGTACACCTGAACTCATTGAAGAAGTCGCTAAACTGATCGAACAAGAAGGTATTGATGGTTGGTATAACCGCGATGCTAGCGACTTCATTGGCGCAGATGCTGAACAGTACAATGCCGTACGCGATACACTTGACGTTTGGTTTGACTCAGGTACTACACATTATGCAGTGTTGCGTGAACGTGAAGAGTTACAAGACCCTGCAGATTTGTATCTTGAAGGTTCAGACCAACATCGTGGCTGGTTCCAATCGTCATTGTTAACTTCAATTGCGATTAATGAACTTGCACCGTATAAAGGTCTACTCACTCACGGTTTCGTCGTGGATGAGAAAGGTCGTAAAATGTCTAAGTCATTAGGCAACATCATCACCCCACAAGACATCATCAAAGATATGGGTGCAGATGGTTTACGTTTCTGGATTGCTTCGGCTGACTATCGATATGAAATGACCGCAGGTAAAGAAATCTTTAGCCGTGCGTCTGATGGTTATCGTCGTATCCGTAACACGTTACGTTTCTTGTTGGCAAACTTAAATGGTTTCAAGCCATCAACAGATGCTTTACCTGTAAACGAATTGATCGCATTAGACCAATACATCTTGCAACGTGCTGCTGAAGTACAAAAAACCATTCAGCAAGCCTATGAAGAGATGAACTTCCACATTGTAACTAACGCATTGACCAATTTCTGTATCAATGACTTAGGTGGTTTCTATCTCGACATCATCAAAGATCGTCAGTACACCACCAAAGCAGATTCACAAGCTCGCCGTTCAGCACAAACTGCGCTGTATCATTTAGTACAAGCTTTTGTGCGCTGGATGTCACCAATCCTGAGCTTTACTGCTCAAGAAGCTTGGCCATTGATCCCAGAGCAAACTGAGAAATATGTATTTACTGCTGAATGGTATGACATCCCAACGGCATCAACAGCAAACTTGCTTTCAGAAGCAGATTGGCAAACATTGATTAGCGTAAAATCAGCAGTAAATAAACAGATTGAAGCAGCACGTAACGCTAAACTTGTTGGTAGTAACTTATCTGCAAAAGTTGAACTTTGGGCAGATGAAGCATTACAAACATTATTAAATCAGTTGGCTGATGAATTACGTTTCGTCTTGATCACGTCTCAAGTCATCGTTTACCCGTATGCTGAACAAGGTGAAAGCACTGACTTAACAGGATTACGTGTCAAAGTTTCTGCGGCTGATGGTGAAAAATGTGTACGTTGCTGGCATGTATTGCCAGACGTGAATACCCACGTTGGTCATGCTGGTTTATGCGCTCGTTGTATCGTCAATGTCACTGGTAGTGGCGAAGTGAGAAAGTATGCCTAATACACAAGCAAAAAAAGGCTTGTTCCAGTTTTATCCTCATAATCTCATGTGGCTTGGACTTTCAGTCCTTGCCATTGTGTTAGATCAATGGACAAAATGGATTGCAAGTACACACTTAAACTATGCCGATCCTGTTCCTGTATTACCTTTCCTGAATTGGACATTACTGCATAACTATGGTGCAGCCTTCAGCTTTTTATCTGATGCGGGTGGTTGGCAACGTTACTTTTTTACTTCTTTAGCAGGCTTTGTCTCGATTATCTTTATTTTTTGGTTAATGAAAATGCCAAAAAAAATGATCATCCTTCCGATGGCAATTGCATTAATTCTCGGTGGTGCTATAGGCAACCTTATAGACCGCGTCTCATTGGGTTATGTCGTTGACTTTATTCATGTCTATTATCAAGACAGTCACTTCCCTGCTTTTAATATTGCAGATAGTGCGATTACCTTAGGAACAATCCTGCTACTTATTGATACTTTCTTCCTTGAAAAGAAACGTATCCAAAATGCGGAAACAAAAAATGTCTGAAATTATCCAACCAAACGAAGAAATTCGGATTGAAGATGGTTCAAAAGTTGATTTACATTTTTCAGTATCGATCGAAAATGGTGTTGAAATTGATAATACCCGTGGTCGTGAAGAACCCGTCAGCCTCGTAATTGGGGATGGCAACCTACTCCCAGGATTTGAAAAAGCATTATTTGGTTTACGTGCAGGCGATCGTCGTACTGTACATTTACCGCCAGAAGATGCTTTTGGTCCATGGAATCCTGAAAATATTCAAACTTTTGATACCGTGAAGTTTGAACAACGTCCTATCATCGGGCATATGATTGAATTTGAAGATAAAGCTAAAGCAACCTTGTTTGGCATCGTAAAATCAGTCAATGACGACACTACAGAAATTGATTTTAACCATCCTCTTGCTGGTAAAAATATTACCTTTGAAGTTGAAATCTTTAAAGTGACCCCAGCAGGTCAGCAAGGCATCAAATTGATGTAACACAAAAGCTCTCAAATGAGAGCTTTTTTTAACGCTAAAGAATTGTATAAGATCATAGAAACATTCATTTTTAAATCAAAGCAATAACACATAGGATTTTAAATATGCTCATTTATATTATTGTCGGCAGTGTTCGTGAAAGTCGAACTGCAATTAAAGTTGCAAACTGGGTACAACAAGCAATCTCTGAGCTCACATTAAATAATCTTCAAACAGAAATCGTCGATCTTAAAGAGTGGGATTTACCGTTATTTGCAGGTGCTCACCCACCTGCAACAGGTATCTATGACCAACCTAAACAGCAAGCTTGGGCAGATAAAATTGCACAAGCACAAGGATTCATATTTATTAGCCCTGAATATAACCATGGCTATAGTCCAGCACTCAAGAATGCCTTAGATTATGTCGGTAAAGAATGGCAAGGCAAACCAGCAGCTTTTATCGGCTATGGTTCAACCAATGGTTCACGTTCAATTGATCAAATCCGTCAGGTAGGCACACAACTTGGGCTGGTTGATTCTAATGCGGTTCTTGAAATCCGAGATATTTTTAAACGAAACCAAACAGAAACTTTTGAGGCAAATGAATTTGAAATTAAGACACTCAAAGCTATCATTGAAAAGCTACAAAAATATCATGTGAGATAGATGTCAGCTTAAACCTACAATAATCAGCGTCTTTAACCAATATACTGCCATCAACTTTAGCTTTAATCTATCAATCATAGAGAGACAGGAAGTCTCATCGAGAATAATAAAACACATAGGACGTGGTCGTTAATAGGATATCAACGACATAAACTGAATATGAAGAAGCCCCGTCAGGATGATGGGGCTTCTTGTATTTTGGGCAGAAAAATATCCAAAAGACTGTCGCTGCTAATCCAGAAATCTTTGCGGAGCATCGATACCAAATTGTACACAAAGATGTAACGCTAAGTTATGTGTCTTTCACCCAACCAATACTTAGAACGTACCGACTACCTTTTAAAACCCTACTTACTGCGTGCTCCGAAATGTCAGATCTAAAATATTTGATGCGCCTATTTTCAAATATTGGTGATCTACCAATGAACTCGCCTCCGCATTCCGCCGCCTTCAGAACTATATTAAGCCGATAATGTTCGCCCCGATCTACCTTGTCTACGTGAGGAGGTATTTCTTGGCCCTCGCGAAATCTTAGTATGTAGACATCGAATGGATATGGCCATAGCCCACCACCAACAAGCATCTTGTCGTAACCAGTATTCTGTCGACCTTTCTGCCACCGAAATAGCTTGGAAAAGAATTTATTCCTGTTCAATAAGGAGATCTCTCTACACATATCGCCCGCGTAATAGGCGCGAGCTTACGAGCGTCCTGATTGACGCGATTGTTATTTTTTTATTTGGCACGTAACTTATCTTTATGATGATTATATACAGGTAAAATAGCATCGTATAGGTCAAACAATTTTTGCTCTATTCCGTCTAAATACTTTCCAAGCTCTTCCTTTTTTATGCCTAGGTAAGCTTGAGTAATAGCATTAAGCTCGTCTGGATCCATGAATTGACCTTTACCAGCTTCTTTAGATAGTTGGTCTGCACTAATAATCAATGTAAGTTGATTAAGCTGCTCTTCTGTGTAACGATCATGATGTATTACAGTGTTTCTAATAAGCCTATAATCATTACACACCTTATTAATTGCTTTCAGCTTACCTTCTAAGCTAAATTTTTTAACATTCTCGTTCGTTACTAATAGATTATGGTTTATCGTTTCATTGCTGATCCCTAGATCAAGAATCCTATTAGTAAAGATAAGCGCTCGATCATATATTGATTGAACTCTTATGATGCTATTTTCAATTAGCATTTCTATATAGGCACTTTTTGAGTAGTCCTCAGCAGCAATTGAATCCAAGTATCCGATATCTAACAATGTCAGAGAAAGCCTAGCTTTATCTATCGAAGACTGTATGGCACTAAGTGATTTGCTACAAACTAGAATATATACACTAAGATCATCATCTACAGCTACTTCAAGGTTTTCATTAGCAACTTTTGCCGTAAATAATGGGCTTTCTTCGTCAAGGATTATTGATTTTTCAATCTGATGCATAATTATCTCGAAAAAATATAACTACTCTTATGCGGTAGAGATAACACACAAGATGCGAAAACTTGCTACATAAGATACCTGTTTGATTATAAATTGAATAAAAAATAATTGATTTATTTGAACTATAAACCATTTTTTAATAAAAAATATCAACTCAAATAGTGATACGCCACAAATATATAACTTATCGAAATGAATAGGCGAATATAGGATAGGTTTTCCTTATATTTCCATTTCCCTCCGCACAATAAAAAACACCCCCTCTGCGCTAGCGGAGGGGGTGTTAGTATTTAAAAGCTGGCGATGACTTACTCTCACATGGCAAATGCCACACTACCATCAGCGCTAAGAGGTTTCACTTCTGAGTTCGGGAAGGGATCAGGTGGTTCACTCTTGCTATTGTCGCCAGCAAACTGTTGTGGTGTTTTGGGGTCTTATTGATCATGTTGTGTTTTCACTTCATGTCTGCCTTACTTACGAACCAAAGAGTTATTAACGGATTAGATATTGAGTCTAACTTTGTGTTCAGCATTTTAACTAGTTTTCACACTAAATCAAGTTATGTATTGAATTTATCTTGAATACAACAACTGTTTGGGTGTTGTATAGTCAAGCCTCACGAGCAATTAGTATTGGTCAGCTTCACACGTCACCGTGCTTCCACACCCAACCTATCAACGTCCTAGTCTCGAACGGCTCTTTAGAGGAATAAATTCCTAGGGAAATCTTATCTTGAGGTAGGCTTCCCGCTTAGATGCTTTCAGCGGTTATCCCTTCCGAACATAGCTACCCGGCGATGCGACTGGCGTCACAACCGGTACACCAGAGGTTCGTCCACTCTGGTCCTCTCGTACTAGGAGCAGATCCTCTCAAATTTCCAGCGCCCACGGTAGATAGGGACCGAACTGTCTCACGACGTTCTAAACCCAGCTCGCGTACCTCTTTAAATGGCGAACAGCCATACCCTTGGGACCTGCTTCAGCCCCAGGATGAGATGAGCCGACATCGAGGTGCCAAACACCGCCGTCGATATGAACTCTTGGGCGGTATCAGCCTGTTATCCCCAGAGTACCTTTTATCCGTTGAGCGATGGCCTTTCCATACAGAACCACCGGATCACTAAGACCTACTTTCGTACCTGCTCGACTTGTGGGTCTCGCAGTTAAGCGCGCTTTTGCCTTTATACTCTACGCGTGATTTCCGACCACGCTGAGCGCACCTTCGTACTCCTCCGTTACTCTTTAGGAGGAGACCGCCCCAGTCAAACTACCCACCAGACATGGTCCTCGCCCCGGATTACGGGGCAGAGTTAGAACCTCAACATTACCAGGGTGGTATTTCAAGGACGGCTCCATTGGAACTAGCGTTCCAACTTCAAAGCCTCCCACCTATCCTACACAAGTAAGGTCAAAGTTCAATGTCAAGCTGCAGTAAAGGTTCACGGGGTCTTTCCGTCTAGCCGCGGGTACACTGCATCTTCACAGCGATTTCGATTTCACTGAGCCTCTGCTGGAGACAGCGCCGCCATCATTATGCCATTCGTGCAGGTCGGAACTTACCCGACAAGGAATTTCGCTACCTTAGGACCGTTATAGTTACGGCCGCCGTTTACTGGGGCTTCGATCAAGAGCTTCGCTTACGCTAACCCCATCAATTAACCTTCCAGCACCGGGCAGGCATCACACCCTATACGTCCACTTTCGTGTTTGCAGAGTGCTATGTTTTTAATAAACAGTTGCAGCGGCCTGGTTTCTGTGGCTGCCAATAGCTCAGGGAGCAAGTCCCATCACCGTCAGCAGCGTACCTTCTCCCGAAGTTACGGTACCATTTTGCCTAGTTCCTTCAGCAGAGTTCTCTCAAGCGCTTTGGTCTACTCGACCTGACCACCTGTGTCGGTTTCGGGTACGATTCCTGTGTAACTGAAGCTTAGAGACTTTTCCTGGAAGCATGGTATCAGCCACTTCACTGTACAAGTACAGCTTGCTATCAGTTCTCAGCATAGAGTACCCCGGATTTGCCTAAGATACATGCCTACAACCTTCCACCTGGACAACCAACGCCAGGCTGACTTAACCTTCTCCGTCCTCTCATCGCATTACACAGAAGTATTGGAATATTAACCAATTTCCCATCGACTACGCCTTTCGGCCTCGCCTTAGGGGTCGACTCACCCAGCCCCGATTAACGTTGGACTGGAACCCTTGGTCTTTCAGCGAACGGGTTTTTCACCCGTTTTGTCGTTACTCACGTCAGCATTCGCACTTCTGATACCTCCAGCATACTTCTCAATACACCTTCATCGGCTTACAGAACGCTCCCCTACCACTTGACTAATGTCAAATCCGCAGCTTCGGCACATAGTTTTAGCCCCGTTACATCTTCCGCGCAGGCCGACTCGACTAGTGAGCTATTACGCTTTCTTTAAAGGGTGGCTGCTTCTAAGCCAACCTCCTAGCTGTCTATGCCTTCCCACATCGTTTCCCACTTAACTATGATTTTGGGGCCTTAGCTGGCGGTCTGGATTGTTTTCCTCTTGACTACGGACGTTAGCACCCGCAGTCTGTCTCCCGGATAGTACTCATTGGTATTCGGAGTTTGCATCGGTTTGGTAAGTCGGGATGACCCCCTAGCCGAAACAGTGCTCTACCCCCAATGGTATTCGTCCGAGGCGCTACCTAAATAGCTTTCGGGGAGAACCAGCTATCACCAGGCTTGATTAGCCTTTCACCCCTATCCACAAGTCATCCCCTGGCTTTTCAACGACAGTGGGTTCGGTCCTCCAGTTAGTGTTACCCAACCTTCAACCTGCTCATGGATAGATCGCCTGGTTTCGGGTCTACACCCAGCAACTAAACGCCCTATTAAGACTCGATTTCTCTACGGCTCCCCTATACGGTTAACCTTGCTACTGAATGTAAGTCGCTGACCCATTATACAAAAGGTACGCAGTCACCGAACAAGTCGGCTCCCACTGCTTGTATGCATGCGGTTTCAGGATCTATTTCACTCCCCTCACAGGGGTTCTTTTCGCCTTTCCCTCACGGTACTGGTTCACTATCGGTCAGTCAGGAGTATTTAGCCTTGGAGGATGGTCCCCCCATATTCAGACAAGGTTTCACGTGCCTCGCCCTACTCGTCATCATTGTGTGTGCCCTTTCGTGTACGGGAATATCACCCTCTACGTTCGCACTTCCCAGAGCGTTCCACTAGAACACACACAACTTAATGGGCTGATCCCCGTTCGCTCGCCGCTACTAAGGGAATCTCAATTGATTTCTTTTCCTAAGGGTACTGAGATGTTTCACTTCCCCTCGTTCGCTTCATAAGCCTATGTATTCAGCTTATGATACCCGCCTTATAGCGGGTGGGTTCCCCCATTCAGAAATCTCCGGATCAAAGGATATTTGCCGCCTCCCCGGAGCTTTTCGCAGGCTATCACGTCTTTCTTCGCCTCTGACTGCCAAGGCATCCACCACATGCACTTAATTACTTGACTATACAACCCCAAACAGTCGTTAACACTTACAAGTGAGTGTTAGCGTTGCAAACTTAATTGCTACTATTCGTTGTCTGTGAATTTAATCACCATACAGCTTCAATCTAAATTCATATACCAAAACGCTTGATTCAGTGTTTTTGCTAGTTCTCATTTCATTCAACTTAAACAATGAATTGTTTAAATCAAAGAATGAGTGAACAATTTATTTCAGACTCAAATTCTAATCTGTTAATGATTAACTACCGCCTCGTCAGCGAGTAGTAAACTGTGATAAATCACAGAAGTTAATAAACTCAAATCAAGATCTCTTTTGATTTATTTAGATATTTATTAATTTCTATAATTTACTCTAGCTTTGAATTAAATGTTTCATTTAATTCGTGGTGGAGACTAGGAGAGTCGAACTCCTGACCTCCTGCGTGCAAAGCAGGCGCTCTACCAACTAAGCTAAGTCCCCAGCTTATCATTTAATGAACGACATATCTTTCAGATTTGGTGGGTCTGACAAGACTTGAACTTGTGACCCCACGCTTATCAAGCGTGTGCTCTAACCAACTGAGCTACAGACCCTCAGATACATCTTCGAAGAACAACTTGTTGTGGATTCTTACCGATCGTCAATCTTTCGTTAAGGAGGTGATCCAGCCGCAGGTTCCCCTACGGCTACCTTGTTACGACTTCACCCCAGTCATCGGCCACACCGTGGTAAGCGTCCTCCTTGCGGTTAGACTACCTACTTCTGGTGCAACAAACTCCCATGGTGTGACGGGCGGTGTGTACAAGGCCCGGGAACGTATTCACCGCGGCATTCTGATCCGCGATTACTAGCGATTCCGACTTCATGGAGTCGAGTTGCAGACTCCAATCCGGACTACGATCGGCTTTTTGAGATTAGCATCCTATCGCTAGGTAGCAACCCTTTGTACCGACCATTGTAGCACGTGTGTAGCCCTGGCCGTAAGGGCCATGATGACTTGACGTCGTCCCCGCCTTCCTCCAGTTTGTCACTGGCAGTATCCTTAAAGTTCCCATCCGAAATGCTGGCAAGTAAGGAAAAGGGTTGCGCTCGTTGCGGGACTTAACCCAACATCTCACGACACGAGCTGACGACAGCCATGCAGCACCTGTATCTAGATTCCCGAAGGCACCAATCCATCTCTGGAAAGTTTCTAGTATGTCAAGGCCAGGTAAGGTTCTTCGCGTTGCATCGAATTAAACCACATGCTCCACCGCTTGTGCGGGCCCCCGTCAATTCATTTGAGTTTTAGTCTTGCGACCGTACTCCCCAGGCGGTCTACTTATCGCGTTAGCTGCGCCACTAAAGCCTCAAAGGCCCCAACGGCTAGTAGACATCGTTTACGGCATGGACTACCAGGGTATCTAATCCTGTTTGCTCCCCATGCTTTCGTACCTCAGCGTCAGTATTAGGCCAGATGGCTGCCTTCGCCATCGGTATTCCTCCAGATCTCTACGCATTTCACCGCTACACCTGGAATTCTACCATCCTCTCCCATACTCTAGCTGACCAGTATCGAATGCAATTCCTAAGTTAAGCTCAGGGATTTCACATCCGACTTAATCAGCCGCCTACGCACGCTTTACGCCCAGTAAATCCGATTAACGCTCGCACCCTCTGTATTACCGCGGCTGCTGGCACAGAGTTAGCCGGTGCTTATTCTGCGAGTAACGTCCACTATCCCAGAGTATTAATCCAGGTAGCCTCCTCCTCGCTTAAAGTGCTTTACAACCAAAAGGCCTTCTTCACACACGCGGCATGGCTGGATCAGGCTTCCGCCCATTGTCCAATATTCCCCACTGCTGCCTCCCGTAGGAGTCTGGGCCGTGTCTCAGTCCCAGTGTGGCGGATCATCCTCTCAGACCCGCTACAGATCGTCGCCTTGGTAGGCCTTTACCCCACCAACTAGCTAATCCGACTTAGGCTCATCATTTAGCGCAAGGTCCGAAGATCCCCTGCTTTCTCCCGTAGGACGTATGCGGTATTAGCATTCCTTTCGGAATGTTGTCCCCCACTAAATGGCAGATTCCTAAGCATTACTCACCCGTCCGCCGCTAGGATCAGTACCGAAGCACATCACCCCGCTCGACTTGCATGTGTTAAGCCTGCCGCCAGCGTTCAATCTGAGCCATGATCAAACTCTTCAGTTTAAAATCATTTGTACTTTACTAAAAGTACTAAATCTGGCTCATCAATTTTCTGACTAAAAATTCGCTCAAATAAACTTCGAGAAATTTCTACCATTCAATCAATGAAATATTTTCGATTGATCAACCAGTAAAAATCCACACAAGTTGTTCTTCTATTCTCTTAATGATCTTCTCGATGATTCGTCATCATCAAGCTAGGTCGGCTATGTTACTCTAATCTAAATTAAAGTCAACAGGTAATTTCGATATTTTTAAAACTCACCAATCAACCCAAGAACCTAACTACTTTAGCCAAATCCTTGTTTCTCAACAAGTTTTTATCTGCATCACCGCCGATGGATGTGCATTCTACACCATTTCAAAACACACGCAAGCACTTTTAGAAAATTTAAAATTCGGTTGTTTTTTTTTTAAACTTTAACTTACCTAATTTACTGATTTATATAATTTAAAATTTATTAATTTTCTTAAAAGTGAATTTAATCAACATAAATAACTGTAATTTAATGACTTAATTGAAAATACGGATGTAATTCCACCTAATTTTGATGATCAAATTGAATTAAAGCAGAAATATTTAAAAATATTTCTGCTTTAATTTTTACTTCTTGTTCTTTATCTGAACACTAATGATTTTAATCGGCTGTTTAGGGACATCTTGATGCATTCCATAGTTACCTGTAGGAACACTAACAATTTTATCAACAATATTCATTCCTTTCGTTACCTTACCAAATACAGCATAACCAGCATCCATTTGTGAACGATTTAGGAAAGTGTTGTCAGCAACGTTAATAAAAAATTGACTCGTAGCAGAGTTAGGATCACTAGTACGAGCCATTGCCAATGTACCGCGCGTATTTTTCAAGCCATTGCTTGCTTCATTACTAATAGGTGCTTTAGTTACCTTCTCAATCATATTGGCATCCATCCCCCCGCCTTGAATCATAAATCCTGGGATGACTCGATGAAAAATAGTTCCAGCATAAAAGTTACTTTTTACATAGCTTTCAAAATTTTTTGCTGATACAGGTGCTTTATCGTTAAAAAGTTCAATTTCAATATTTCCTATACTGGTTTTCATATCAACCATTGTGTTGGCAAATAAATGGCTGCTTACTAATAGTAGACTGGTTGTCATCAACAACTTTTTCATGATTGCTTTTCTCTGATTTTAACGAGTGATTTGTTGTACTTCTCAATATTAGTTTTACAGATTTATTTTTGCTATTTCTATTTGTTATTTACTAATAAAAAAACCTATGTTCCACGTGAAACATAGGCTGATTAATTTAATTGTGTTTATCCCAAAACTTTCTGAAGTTTTTAGCAATTTCGATTGTATTGCGTTTAGCTTTACTCGAAATCGGTGTGAGATTAATAAATCCATGCGTTTGATCTGGATAATCTACATAATGCACTTTAACACCACTGTGTCTTAGTTTATGGCTATAAATCTCACCTTCATCATGTAATAAATCATGCCCTGCTGTTACCACAAATGCTGGAGCTAGTTTTTTAAGACTTCCATACGTAGGTGATATTAATGGATCATCTAACGCAACTTGATGCTGTGCTGAATAATATTTAGTGACGTAATCTACATCTTTACTGGTTAACACCAGACCCTGGCCATAGGCATAAAAAGAAGGATGTTTACTTTTAAAATCTACAACAGGATAAAACAACAACTGAGCTTGTGGTGCATACGATTTACCAACCGCATGCTGTGCAACTACAGTACTAATATTTCCTCCTGCACTATCTCCAGCAACAGCGATACGATTTTTATAAATTTTTAGCTGACGACGATTTTGATATACCCATGCTAATGCATCATCACAAGATTTAATGAGTAACTGCGGAGATGCTTCTGGTGCAAGCGGATAATCGATACTCAGAACTTGTACTTTTGCGTACTTCGCAATGAGTCGACAGGCTTCATCATGCGTATCTAAACCACCAACGACGAAACCACCACCGTGATAGAACACGATCATCGGTAATTTTTTATTAGGTGCAGGATGATAATGTCTTGCGAAAACAGTGCCACTCTGTAAAGGCAGACGTATATCTTCTACCGATTCTATAGAAGTCGATTTATTTAAAATCGCTAACATTTGTGTATCAAATTGACGGCGAGATTCGATCGGATCATCTCCAATAAAACCAACACGCCCTTGTTTAATTTGAACTGCCATTAAGCATTTTGTAAAAGCATCCAAATCTGGATATTGATATGGGTAGCCTAAAACTTTCGCCAATGATTCTTGTACAATCTTAGGCAGCTTATCTAGCGCTCGTGCAGCAGGACCTTGTCCTTTATCTAAAATCGTTTGAATTTTTTGAGGTAATGCTGACACGTTCTTCCCCTTTTTCGCCCTGTCCATAGTTCTTGTTCATATCGACTATATGCTGTTATAAAGTCGTAGATCAAGATAAAGAATTCAAAATCATGCTGTAACCTAAATGGCTTATCTTAAAAAGTCATTAACCATTTTGCTAATCACTGCTTGCCTTTCATGCCAATAGCCAAGCTCAAACACAGGTAAAAGAGGTATTTTCTGATTTTTTAATATTTCTAATGGCTTTGTTGCACAAACCTATCTGTAAAGGCTTTTCATCGCGGAAATATTGCCATTTGGTTTGATCCTGCTACGCAATGGTATGCTTCATCAAAAGGCAAACAAGGGCTAAATCAAACCTACTCCGATGCAGCCATCGAATGCTGCTTAATGATCAAATCCTTATTCCGTCTATCTTTACGTATGGTCACTGGCTTTGTGCAAAGTCTGATTAAACTTTGCGGCTGAGCAGCCCCGAATATCAGTGATATTCGTACTCCACGCTTTGTAGAAGACAAAAGCATATTGATATTGCAATCAGCTACCAAAAAAGTAGCGATGGGCTGCATCTACTCATGGACTCTACAGGGATGAAGTTTCTAGGTGAGGGCGAATGGAAACGCAAGAAACATGGACCTGAATATCGTCGCCAATGGCGTAAACTTCGTGCAACAAAGCCGATCATCTTGAACATACTTTTTCGACGCGGCTGTTTCAACGTAACACGCACAAAGTTTCACTCCCCCCTGCGGGTGAAAAAGCGTTGGTCTATTGTGAGAATATTTTACAGCAGCAACAATTGCTTGAAGGTTTAGCCGCCCCTGAACAGCACAGTGGTACGATTCGTTTCAGCTGTGGTCTGTTTCTGTTCCAACTGGGTGTGAATGAATGCATTAAACAATTTAAGAAACACTATCCATAGATCCATTTCGATGTCTATTTAACTGAAAATACGGTCGACCTCATGGATGCTCAGGTTGATCTTGCACTGCGTATTACCCAGAAAATTGTAGATGGGCTGATTGCCCGACCAGTTTGTCAAATCGAATCCATCTTTTGTGCACATCCGCACTATTTACAAGATCACACTCCCCTTTCACACCCAAGCCAACTGATTCAGCATGAATGTATAGCCCACCATACGCATAATCAGTATTGGACTTTGTTTGATACAGATCAACAACCTCAGAATTATCCATTAAATGTTACGTTTAAAAGTAATGATGTGATTGCGCTCTATCAAATATGTCTCAAAGCAGAAGGCATTGCCATGTTACCAACGCTATTGGTGCGTCAGGATATAGCACAACAACGTTTGCAACAGGTATTTACAGATTTTTCTGCACCTGACCTAACCTTGTCGTTAGTCTATGCATCAAGGCAACATTTACCGAAAATCACACAAGAATTTATTGCTTTTGTCATCGAAAACTTAAATTTTTACTTAAATCAGCAAAATTAAAAGATTTAAATCAACCTGAACGCTTGAATTTTGTCGCCTTGCCCATACTTCATCCCTATCTATGAATGACCAAGATGTGGCAGTTCGGGTTTAACCCTATGAGCATTCACGCCAAAAGGACTGTACATGTTTAAGAACTTTTTTCAACGGAGATCATCAATGGCTAATGAGCACAATGAGCAAGCTCAAGACATTCAAAATGAGCAACAGACTGAACAAACTCAAGCTGAAGGTGTAGAGCAGGCAAACGAGCTTAGCGTTGAAGATTTACAAGCGCAAATCACCAAACTCGAAGAAAGCTTGAAATTAGAAAAAGCACGCACTGCAAATGCTGTTTACGAAGCGCAGAAGAGTGTCGAGCGTATTCAACGCGAATCTGAAAAGCACAAAGAGACTGTGTTGGAAAAATTTGCTAAAGAATTACTGGATTCTGTCGATAATCTTGAACGTGCAATTCAAGCCGCGGGTGAAGAACAGACACCTGTGCTTGAAGGTATCAAGCTGACCCTGAAATCATTACTGACCACACTGGAAAAATTTGGCGTGCATGAAGCGGATACCCAAAATGGCTTCAATGCAGATCTACACCAAGCGGTTGGGATCGATCCAAATGCCAAAGCCAACCAAATTGGCACTGTTTTACAGAAGGGTTATACCTTAAATGGTCGCCTACTTCGCCCAGCGATGGTGATGGTGGGTCAATAATGCGCGTGAGCAAGCGTTTTTGCTCAAAAGTGCAGAATTTTGAGAGATTTTTGATTTTTTTTTCATAAAAATGCTTGAAAAAAACTGATTGACTCTCATATCGAATAACAAGCAAAACATTGCAACAAAATTTTAGAGGAACATTCCAAATGGCAAAAATTATTGGTATTGACTTAGGTACTACCAACTCATGTGTTGCTGTACTTGAAGGCGATAAAGTAAAAGTAATCGAAAATGCTGAAGGCGCACGTACAACTCCATCAATCATCGCTTATAAAGATGGCGAGATCTTAGTGGGTCAAAGCGCTAAACGTCAGGCTGTAACAAACCCGAAAAATACATTATTCGCAATCAAGCGTTTAATCGGTCGTCGCTACGAAGATCAAGCGGTACAAAAAGACATCGGTCTTGTACCTTATAAAATCATCAAAGCAGACAATGGCGATGCTTGGGTTGAAGTAAACGATAAAAAATTAGCACCTCAACAGATCTCTGCTGAAATCTTGAAAAAGATGAAGAAAACTGCAGAAGACTATTTAGGTGAAACCGTTACTGAAGCGGTAATTACCGTTCCTGCTTACTTTAACGATGCGCAACGTCAAGCAACTAAAGATGCGGGTAAAATCGCTGGTTTAGACGTTAAACGTATCATTAACGAACCAACTGCTGCGGCACTTGCGTTCGGTATGGACAAAAAAGAAGGCGACCGTAAGGTTGCAGTTTACGACTTAGGTGGTGGTACATTCGACGTATCAATCATTGAAATCGCAGACCTTGATGGTGACCAACAAATCGAAGTGTTATCAACAAATGGTGATACTTTCCTTGGTGGTGAAGACTTTGACAACGCGTTAATTGAATTCTTGGTTGAAGAGTTCAAGAAAGAACAAAGTGTGAACTTGAAAAATGATCCACTTGCGTTACAACGTTTGAAAGAAGCTGCTGAAAAAGCAAAAATCGAGCTTTCTTCATCAAATGCAACTGAAATCAACCTTCCATATATCACCGCTGATGCGACTGGTCCTAAACACTTAGTGATCAACGTAACGCGTGCAAAACTTGAAGGTTTAGTTGCTGATTTAGTTGCTCGTACAATCGAGCCTTGCAAAATCGCACTTAAAGATGCTGGTCTTTCGACTTCAGACATCTCTGACGTAATTTTAGTTGGTGGTCAGTCTCGTATGCCACTTGTACAACAAAAAGTACAAGAATTCTTTGGTAAAGAGCCACGTAAAGACGTGAACCCTGATGAAGCGGTTGCAATCGGTGCTGCGATTCAAGGTGCGGTATTGTCTGGTGACAAAACTGACGTTCTTTTATTAGACGTAACACCATTAACTTTAGGTATCGAAACAATGGGCGGCGTATTGACTCCGATCATTGAGAAGAACACCACGATTCCTGCGAAGAAATCACAAGTGTTCTCTACAGCTGCTGACAACCAACCTGCTGTAGACATTTCGGTTTACCAAGGTGAACGTAAAATGGCTCAACAAAACAAATTGTTGGGTAACTTCCAATTAGGCGATATCCCACCTGCTCCACGTGGCGTACCGCAAATTGAAGTATCGTTCGACATCAACGCTGACGGTATCTTAAAAGTATCAGCTAAAGATAAGAGCACGGGTAAAGAGCAATCAATCCAGATTAAAGCGAACTCAGGTTTGTCTGATGCTGAAATCGAAGCAATGATTAAAGATGCTGAAGCGAATGCTGAAGAAGACCGTAAATTTGAAGAGTTAGCGAAAGCTCGTAACGAAGCAGATGCTTTAGTATCTAGCTCAAACAAAGCAGTTAAAGATCTAGGTGACAAAGTGACTGAAGATGAAAAAACTGCAATCGCTACTGCGGTTTCTGAGCTTGAAGCAGCAACCAAAGAAAATGATGTTGAAGACATCAAAGCGAAAACTGAAGCTTTACAAAACATCTTGATGCCAATCACTCAACGTGCTTATGAACAAGCACAAGGTGCTGGCGGCGCAGAAGGTTTTGATCCAAATGCATTCCAAGGTGGTGATGCGGGTCAACAACAAAAAGCGGACGATGGCGTTGTAGATGCTGAGTTCACAGAAGTGAAAGATGACAAAAAATAATTTGTCTCTTTAAAAAAGACCGCGCGAAAGCGCGGTTTTTTTTATTTTAAGATTCATTATTTTGATCGAAATATAGTTCACCCGAAATCGGCATAAATAATGGTTCGACTCCAGAAGCTTTTATTTCTTCTAAAAATTCAGGAATATTCACACCAGGTAATAATTTTGGTGGTTGATCAATAGGCGTGAGCATCGTATCCCAATGACATGGAATAATGTATTTCGGTTTCAGTAATCGCACCACATCTTTGACATAGTTCGGACGATATTTCCATCCAATCGCACACAGGCACACGATATCTGCCGGTCTCCCCTGCAACTCTTGTTCAATAAAATCGGCGGAATCAATATGCACCACGCTGAGTTTGCCCGTATGAATCCACCAGTTGAACACCTGACCATGCCGCAGATGATGAAATCTGGGAGGATAAGGAGGTGGAGTGGTCATATCCCCTGGTAATGGCACACGGCCAAACAGTGCCTTACCATGTATGGATGGTAAACCCACCACTTGCCATTGACCACAATCTATGATTTCTCTTCCCTTTGTTTCAAGCATTTGCGATTCAGACAAGCCTGCTGAACGTCCATACATTAAAGTCGCTTTGGATCCAATTAAACGTGCTCCTGTTTGCTTACAAACCTCAGGTGCATCTAAAATATGATCGTAATGAGCATGCCCAATCAATACATCATCTGCATTTGGTATATGTTGTCTGACTAATTCAGAATCACTCAATAAAGGCTGAGTAAACGTTTGGGTTAAGTTTGGACGACTGATAAAAGGATCAAGCACCACCGTACGATGCTGATCAGAAAGAATGAATCCCGCCGTCCCCAAATATTTGATTTTTAAATTTTCAACTGTTGCCTGAGCTGGTGATGCAGCTCTCCATGTCGCTTCGGGGGCTTTGAGTAAGTATTTCAGCATATTGTGCCTTAATGTTTATTTTATTTATTCCTTCAGAATATGCATTAAAGCAGAATGTGATACATGTTGATATATTTTCCAGATATCTCTTATTCTTGTTATAGTTCAATTTATTTAGATCAAAAGTCTCTCTTAAACTGATTCATCTCATTTTCAGAAGAATAGAAAATACAATCATGCGCTTTTTAATTTTTTCAGGGTTAATTATTTTCTTATTAGGGTTAAGTTATCAAACTCAGAAACATCCTCAACTAAAATTCAATTCATTAGCTGACCGTATCACTCATCCAATAGATACTCGCCTGCGTTATCGAATCGCTGAGGTAGATCCTCGTTTTAAACTCAGTATTGAACAAGTACAAGAAATTAGCCAACAAGCAACTCAAATTTGGAAAGATGGTACAGGTCAAGATTATTTTGTTTATGACCCCAATGCCCAACTTGCGATTCACCTCATTTACGATGAACGCCAACAAGAAAGTGAACAACGCCGAGAACATATAACTCAACTCGAAGCGAATCAACAGGTATGGAAAGATAAAAAACAGCAATTAGAGCAAATTGAACAAGAAATTATGCGGAGTAAGCAATTTTTAGATTTCAAACAACAACAGCTCAATCAACAAATTCAGCAATATAATCAAGAGCAGCTTTCTGCTCAACACAACCAATCTTCATCTGGGAATTCGACATATTTTCAGCAGAAACAACAAGAGCTACAAAGTAATATTGAGTTAGTGCAACAAGAAGTTAATCAATACAATCAAAGAATTACTCAATTAAATCAAAAAATAGATGAACTTAACTCACTGGATCAACAACTAGATGCTTCAGTCAAACAATACAAACAACGCTTTCAACCACATTTATTTCATAAAGGCTTATTTAATGGAAAACAAATTTTAATCTATGAGTTTGAATCAGATAACGATTTACGATTAACACTAGCACATGAATTAGGACACGCCCTTGGTTTACAACATGCAAACAGCCCTCAAGCTTTAATGTACCCTATTATGAAAGATCAAGAGATGGGCCATTTCCGTCTCACTCAGGCTGACCGTGATTTATTATTAACAAGATAGCCTTTTATGGCTGAATTCGCCCTACAACAAGAGATTCAAGTTTATAATCAAAAAACTCAGCAACTTAATCGAGATATTCAAAAACTCAATCAAAATAATAAGCAACTTGTAGCATCAGCTCATCAATTTAATCAAACATTTCAGCCACGTTTGTTTCACAAAGGGCATTTCAATGGTAAACAGATTTTTATTTATGAATTTTCATCACTGGATGATTTACGCCTCACTCTGGCACATGAGTTTGGACATGCATGCACTGGGTTTAAAGCATACCAAAGATCCAAAATCAATGATGTATCCAAGAATCAAGGAACAAGATGCGAAGAACTTTCAACTCGCAGATGTCGATCTGGAACTACTCGGCTTTTCTCGTTAAGTCTCTGTTATAAGGATATGAAAAATCTATAAGCTGATGTTTTTAAAAAGATCGTAACAATGAGTCGATTCTTTTGATTTATTCATGTTATTGTGGTGTCAAAACATCATCTTAGTATTAATGGAGATCAGCATGAGTTATTATCATATCCTTATTGAAGTGAATGACCACATCAGTACGATTGAACAGACTCGTGATATTGAAATCTTAGATATTCAGGATCTTAGTCCGTATCTTCATTCTATTTTGATCCCCTATTTCAATGAACATGAATTAGAGTTTGAAGATGAGAATCTTGCTTATAATGAAGTTCTACATCTCGAAATTAAACAAACGCTCTTGCCAATTGAACACCTGATTGAAGAAGAACAAAAACAACTACCTAGCGATACAGATGTGACCATTACTGCTTACGAGATTTTTAATGATCGTGATTTAAGCCAAGATGTCACTGCGGTAATTTTTGATATTTTAGAAGCCATAAAATTAGATGCTGCACCCTAAATAAAATAAGGTCTGTGTTTAAGCAGACCTTATTTTATTTAAATATATTTATTGCATCATTTGTTTTGCTTGCTCTTGCCTAAATGCACGTAAAATTTGTTGACCAGCACGACCTGTAGGATTCAGGCCTAAGCGCGTTTGCTCTTGGCGAATGGCTTGACGACTTTTGTCTCCAATCAATCCATCCACCACACCAGTATCATAACCTCGCTTGACCAAAAACTGCTGAATTTCGCGACGCTCTGCTCGAGAAGTCCCTGCATCATCCGTTGGCCAAGACGTTAAAAATGCTGTACCACCTCGTAAACGATCAGATAAATGAGCGATCGCTAAACCATAACTTTCAGCAGCGTTATAGCTATAAATTGCATCAAAGTTTTTAAATACCAAAAATGCTGGGCCATTGGCACCTGCGGGTGTAATCAGTCCTGCTGGCGTACTGCCTGACAAATTGCCCTGAATCAAGGCTGTACCATCCGCACGAGTCACACCCTGTGCAACCCAGCTATTCAGCGACCTTTTATTACGGCGGCTTTCACCTGCAACTGACATACCTTGTGGAATTGTCACTTCAAATCCCCATGGCATACCTGTTTGCCACCCTGCCCGTTTTAGGAAATTGGCCGTCGAAGCCAAAGCATCTGTGGTACTTGAAACCAGATCACGGCGGCCATCACCATCAAAATCCACCGCCAGACGCTCGTAGGTCGATGGCATAAACTGGGTATGACCAAAAGCCCCTGCCCATGAGCCATAGAGTTGATCTTGTGTTAAATCACCACGCTGTAAAACACGCATCGTCGCAAAAAATTCACTACGGAAATAACTTTGGCGGCGACCCTCGCAACTGAGCGTTCCCAAAGCCTGCAATAATGGATATTTACCTGAAATATCGCCGTAGTTACTTTCCACACCCCACACCGCCACTACAGTTTCTGCGGGTACACCATAAGCCTGTTCAACTCGATTTAAAACAGCACGATGTTGAGCAAGTTTTTGTTTGCCCTCTTGGACACGCTCATCATCAACCAAACCTGATAAATAGTCCCAAATTGGAGTCGAAAATTCAGGCTGGTAATTTAATTTATCAATGACTGAATAATCAGGCGTTAGGTTTTGCGTATAACGATCATAAGTCGCACCAGATACCCCAGATGCGATGGCCTGAGAACGCAAGTTCGCAATACACGACTGGAAATTTGTATTTGGTGAATAGGTACTGTTGGATGGTGCTGTCGTTGTCGCTGACACCGTTGCACCATTAATAATGAGTTCTGCATGCGCTTGATTAAATAAAGCAAATAAGGCAGTGCCCATAAATAAAGAAAAATGATGTTTCATGTCTTAACCAAAGTTTTTAAATTTAAATTTCCTATTCACCTTAACATGCTGTTTGAATATGTACCGTTTGGAAACGTAACTTTGAATTCATTTATTGTCTTTTAAATTTAAAACCTAATTTTTAAATTCATAACTCCACCATCGTTTTAAATTTAAAAGTTACCAACACCCTTCATTTAAATTCAAAACAAGCATCAATCACTATCTGTATGTTTGAATTTAAAAATAACTTCATATCAACCATGTTTTTGAATTCAAAAATAGATGCTTCATTTAAATTTATTCCAATTTACTAAAATAGCTTTAATCTACACATTATTTCTTATATTTCATAAAATTAAGATCAAAAATAGATACCCACAATCTAAAAAATTAAATTCAAAACACAGCAATATCTTTAGTTTTAAATTTAAAAACTGCATATTTTTGAATTTAAACCACAACACTCAATAACCCACCATAGTTTAAATTCAAATTTTTCACACTATTTTAAATTCAAAAGCTCAGCTTAAAGTTATCCACAGCACTCCAAAAATGGTATCGCACATTTTTTGAATTTAAAACTTTAAATTCAAAAAATCATACGCAATAAAAAAGCGACCCGAAGATCGCTTTTTTAGCTACTGTGGATAAGTTTAGATGTTCATATCATCTGTCAGTGCTAATGGAACTGGTAAAATCTGAGCTAATTGGCGGCATAACACGGTCAATTCATCCCTATTGTTCGGCATCAAAGTAATATGACCAAGCTTACGACCAGCACGCTCAGACTTATTATAAAGATGTAAATGCGCACCTTTCAGTGCTAAAACATCTTCTGATTTCGGGTGTTGACCAATGATATTGATCATCACTGTTGGACGCACAACATCGGTTGCTCCTAGCGGCAAGCCTGCTACTGCACGGATATGATTTTCAAACTGCGAGCAAATCGCACCTTCAATCGACCAATGTCCTGAATTATGAACGCGACATGCCATTTCATTGGCATAAAGCCCTTGTTCAGTCACGAATAATTCAAGTGTAAGTACCCCCACATAATTAAGATGATTCAACAACCGAGTAATATAGTCTTGTGCAACTGGTTGTAAATCTGTGCTATTTGGTGCAGGAACGATTGAGTGTGATAATATGCCATTGTGATGGTGGTTTTCAGCAAGTGCCCAAGTTTTGACATCACCATCTTGACCACGCACCGCAATAATGGATACTTCACGGCTAAATTTCACAAAACTTTCTGCAATCAGGCTTTTGGCAGGCCCTAATTCAGCCCAAGCTGTATCAATTTGATCTTCAGAACGTAATACGAACTGACCTTTACCATCGTAGCCACCTGTTACGGTTTTTAATACGATAGGTAATCCAAGTTCAGCCACGGCTTGTTTTAAGCTGTCCAAGCTATCCACAGCACGATATGGTGCAACTGGAATACCGAGTTCGTCAAACAAACTTTTTTCTGCCAAGCGATTTTGTGCTGTCGCCAAAGCAAGGCGAGGAGGGTGCAGTGTTTTGGTTTGGGTCAAAACATCTACATCAGCAACAGGCGTATTTTCAAATTCAAGACTGAATACATCGGCACTTGCGATGAAATCTTGTAGTGCTTCTGGATTTTTACTTGAAAATACAGGACCTAAAATAGCTGCTGGGCAGTCTGTTTCGGCTTCGAAAAAGCTACATTGAATATTGAGTGGTAAAGCTGCTTGCGCCATCATGCGCCCAAGCTGTCCACCACCAAAAATACCGATGGTTTTATTCATGATTGGCCCCGTTATACTTGACCAGGAATGTTATTGTTCGATACTTTTTCGGTTTGAGCTGTGCGGAAATCAGCCACATTTTTAGCAATATCTGGACGGGTTAAACCTAGAATTTGCGCTGCAAGAATTGCCGCATTGGTTGCACCTGCCTGACCAATCGCTAAAGTCCCCACAGCAATACCCGCTGGCATTTGTACAATCGAAAGCAATGAGTCAACGCCATTTAAAATTGAAGATTTAACAGGCACGCCAAGCACAGGCAAATCAGTTTTAGCAGCACACATCCCCGGTAAATGCGCTGCGCCACCCGCACCTGCAATAATCACCTGAATACCACGATCACGTGCTGTTTCAGCATATTCAAATAAACGATCTGGCGTACGGTGCGCAGAAACCACCTCAGCTTCAAAAGGAACACCCAATTGTTTGAGCATATTAGCGGTATGTTCAAGTGTTGCCCAATCTGATTGAGAACCCATGATAATTCCGACTAAAGGTTGGCTATCTGTTGCGACCGCATTCATTGGCTTTTCCAAAACATGATAAAAATAGGGAAATGTCTCGACTTACGCCAAGCACAAAGGAATAAATTGGCAAATATTATAGCGGTTTTTTCAGGCATCCCCAAATAAAGAACATTAGCGCAGTAGCCGAAAAATTAGCTCTGGTTACGGAACACAAAATAGACACAGCCCATTAAGCAAAACATCGCCCAGACATAATCCAACTTGAATGGTTGTTTAAACAGAAAAATCATAAAGGGCACAAACACAATCAGCGTAACAACTTCTTGGGTGATTTTCATTTCGCCCAAACTCCAACCCTGTTGATTTAATAGTTTAGTTGCAGGAATCATAAAACTATATTCCAATAGAGCAATCAACCAACTAAACAAAATCGCTTGCCAAAGCGGCGCATTGTGTAAAATTTTCAGATGCCCATACCAGGCCATCGTCATAAAACAGTTAGAAATGATCAACAAACATAATGCTAAAAGTGTAGGGCTCAATCGGATGTCCTTTTATAAAAAATAAGGGCTGAATCATTTGCATTTCAATACATCAGAATAACGTTAAAATCACTCAATTTTAAGTTAATAACAACAACGAATTTTGACTATCTTTTCCATGTCAGCCTTGCTATCTTTGCGATTGATTTTTATTGATAACGACAATCATACACACGAGATTAGTGATGTATGTAAAGCAGTGGAGAAGGCGCATTATGCATCTGCATATTTTGGGTATTTGTGGCACATTTATGGGGTCTTTGGCTCTGTTAGCACGAGATTTAGGACATAAAGTCACAGGTTCAGATGCCAATGTTTATCCACCGATGTCGACTCAACTGGAAAATGCAGGGATTGAATTGATGCAGGGGTATGAGCGTAGCCATTTACAACCGCATCCTGACCTTGTGATCGTCGGTAATGCCATGAAACGTGGCATTGATGCCATTGAATACATGCTGAATGAAGGCCTGCCTTATATTTCTGGCCCACAGTTTTTGGCAGATCATGTCTTGCAGGGCAAGCATGTACTTGGTGTGGCGGGGACACATGGCAAAACCACAACCACGACCATGCTGGCTTGGGTGCTTGATCAAGCAGGTTTAAACCCTGGCTTTTTGATTGGTGGCGTACCGCTTGGTTTTAGTGAAAGTGCACGTTTAGGTGGTGGCAAATATTTCTGTGTAGAAGCCGATGAGTATGATTCTGCCTTCTTCGATAAGCGTTCTAAGTTCGTTCACTATCACCCTAAAACAGCGATTTTAAACAACCTTGAATTTGACCATGCCGACATCTTTGATGACCTCGCTGCCATTCAAAAACAGTTTCACCATTTAGTGCGTACCATTCCAAGTGAAGGTCGTATTATTGCGCCGATTACTGAAACCAATATTGATGAAGTGCTAGAACAGGGCTGCTGGACGCCTGTGGTTCGTACCAGTCTTGAGCCAAATGACCAAGCTGCTTTATCTGCGGAGCTGATCAGTGCTGATGGCAGTCATTTTAACGTGCTTGAACACGGTCAAGTGATTGGTGAAGTGAAATGGAACATGACAGGGCAACACAGTGTTGCCAATGCTTTAGCCACCATTGCCGCAGCTCAGCATGTCGGTGTAACGATTGAACAAGCCTGTGAAGCCTTATCCAACTTCGGTGGCGTTAAACGCCGTATGGAGCTGTTAGGTACGGTGCGTGGTATCGAAGTCTATGATGACTTTGCCCATCATCCAACCGCAATTGAAACCACGCTGGACGGCGCACGTAAACGTCTAGGCGAACGTAAACTGTGGGCGATCATTGAGCCACGCTCTAACACCATGCGTATGGGCAGCCATAAAGATGGTTTGGCACATTCAGCACGTTTAGCCGATGAAGTGATCTGGTATCAACCAGAAGGCTTGGACTGGGATTTACAGCCTGTGATTGCCGCTTCATCAAACAAGGCCGAAGTCAGCCGCTCTTTAGATGAGATCATTGCTCGTGTGGTGAATGAAGCAGGTGAGGGTGATGCTGTGGTGATTATGTCGAATGGTGGTTTTGGTGGATTACACCAAAAGTTGATTACGGCTTTGTCTTAATTAACTTCAACATTTTCTCTAACTTATTGAAAAACTATTGTCTCAACGGGGTCTTGCAAGTTCTTATCTGATTTCTGGATCAGCCTGCGGCTCGCCCTACTTTTCTTTCGAGAAAAGTAGGCAAAACCATTGTCATCCACAAAACCTGATCACTTCTTGCATTTAATTAATGCTTCGCAGAAACAGCATTTTGCTGATATTACGCAGGTTGTGGATGACGTTTACGCGTATCATTTTTCTTGTCAAACTCAGATTAAATTAATTTCTTGCTGATATTTACTATTGTGACGGCGGCATGGATGCCGCCAGTTGAGCAGGGGTTACATGGATGTACCCTCTGCTCAACAAAAGATTTTTGTTACTTTTCATCTTTGAAAAGTAAGGAAACGCCTATACCCAAACAACTCGACTATTCAGCCTATATGAGGCTGTGCAGCCTTTTCCAAATGAAACATATCCAATCCATTTATTGTAATTAACTCAATTTATTTACCAGTTTTAAAGGCAAAATCTTCATTGCTATCCCCATTGGCAACCACGGCCACTGCGGAACATAAGCCTTTACTGATTCCTTCTCAATGGCTTTCACCAACGCCTTGCAACCTGTCTTTTCATCCACTTCAAACGGTAATTTCTTCGCACCTTCATTCAATTCAGTACGAATATAGCCAGGGAAAATCGTTGAGACTTTAATTGGCGTATTCAACAACTCGGCACGAATGCCTTCCGCTAAATGTGCCACTGCTGCTTTGCTCGCAGCATAGGTCGATAAATGCTTTGGTAAACCGCGCATTGCACTCATTGAGGAGATCACCACCAAATGACCTTTATTTTGCGCTCTAAAGATTTCAACCGCGGCTTCACATTGCGCCAATGCCGAAATAAAATTGGTTTCAGCCGTAGCGCGGTTTACATCAAAATGACCCTTACCGATACGGCGACCTTCACCCACACCTGCATTGACAATAATTCGGTCAATCGTTCCAAATTCTTGCTGAAAGGCTTTAAAAACCGTAAACACATCATCGTAATGGGTCACATCAAGGGTTTTAATCTTAACCTGAATCGAAAACTGGCTTTGTAGCTCCTGTTTGAGTGTTTCCAAACGTTCCAGCCGCCGTGCACACAACGCAAGATTATAGCCTTTGGCAGCAAATTCACGCGCCATACCTGCGCCCAAACCCGAGCTTGCCCCTGTAATTAAAATGGTCTTTGCCATGCCTGCCACCTATTTTTTAAATCCATGTTAAAAGTTCAGCATCACGTATTTTTAAATAATGATGCTCATTAAAGCTCAGTAATTGCAAACGTCCATCTGTCCAACGCAGTGTGGTAATACTGGCATTGGCAATCGACCAATTTAGCGCAAAGATCTGCTTTGCATTCAAACCTAATACTTTACCTACCGCCACAGAAATCACGCCACCAGAACTAAATACGACGGCTTGACGATGCTTGGTCATATCAATACTTTCGCAAAGCGATTGCAATGCTTGCTCAACACGTGATTGAAAGCCTAACCATGTTTCATGATATTCATGGTCATATTGCGCTCCAATCCAGCGGTCTATTGCACCATCAAAGATTTTGGCCAGATAAGCACGTGGATTGGCCATCAATTCAACATCCTGTTTCAGCAATTCAGGCTGATTAAAATGCGGTTCATATTGAGCAAAGACATGCTGATGATCAAACTCATTCCACGCCGATTCGGTTTGAATGGATGCATTATGGAAACTTTGCGATAAAGCGAGTTGTGCCGTCTGCTGATGACGTTGCATTGAACCTGCAACCACTAAAGGCGTTTGTTTTAGGGTTTGTTTAAAAAAATCACCCACAACCTGTGCCTGTTGTTCACCTTTAGCTGAAAGCTGATCGTAGCTCGCTGCACCAAACGACGCTTGCCCATGCCGCACCAAATAAATTGTGCTCATCGTTTTAAAATATCCTGTAGTTTTGCAGCATATTCAGGAATCAATGGACGTGCTTCAGTATTGTTTTGCGCAATCAGTTTTAAGGCCCGAATATGTAAGGCATGAATCAAAATCCAAAAATCCTTAAAGGCGGGATTATCAGTTTGCTGATGGTAATAACGATAATAAATCTGTTGCGCAATCACGGCTAAACGGAACAAACCAAACACTTCATAAAAGGCCCAATTCGTTGGTTGCAAACCTGTTTTTTCCAGATAGTAATCCACCACCTGTTGACGTGTCAGCATACCTTTTAAATTGGTCGGTTGACGGCGGCTTGATTTCATCAGCGCATCATCATCCTCTTGAATCCAGTAGGCAAGGGCGCTGCCCAAATCCATCAATGGATCACCGAGTGTTGCCATTTCCCAATCCAGCACACCAATCACTTTTGTAGGTTGTTGTGGATCTAAAATGACATTATCAAAACGCCAGTCATTATGAATCACGCAAGTTTTAGCATCGGCAGGGATATGTTCCAACAACCACTCACGCACAAAAGCAAAATCAGGTACATTTGGCGTGAGTGCTTTGCTATAACGTGCATCCCAACCTTCGACTTGACGGCGACAATAACCTTCACCTTTGCCCAGTTGTTCCAATTCTGTACCTTGATACGGTACTTGATGCAGCTCGATCAATTTATCTAGAACATTCAGGCACAATTGCTGTACCTGTTGCTCATCTAACTGTAATTCTTTGGGTAGGTTGGCACGTGGAATAATGCCTTCAATCCGTTTCATCACATAGAAATCACAGCCAATTACGCTCTCGTCCTGACACAGTGCCATCATTTCGGGCAGGACAGGGTAGAACTGCGCAAGATGCTTCTGCACATTGTATTCACGTTCCATATCATGTGCTGATTTGGCTTTGGTGCCTTTCGGTGGACGGCGTAAAATTAGATCTGCATTGTCATATTGCAGGCGATAAGTCCAATTCGATGCACCACCCGAATATTGGGTGACTTGTGCCTGTCCTTGTAGATTTATACCTTGGTCTTTTAACCACGTTTCCACTGCGGAAATATCCAGTTCTTCGCCATGCCGAACCTGACCACCCACATCAATCACTGCCATTTTCTTATATCCTTATCAACGACCATAGCCACGTTTTTTGAGTTCTAGTTTAGCAATCATGCCCTTATGTACTTCGTCTGGTCCATCAGCTAAACGTAAACTGCGTGCTTGATTAAAAAATGCAGTCAGTGGTGTATCACGTGACACACCTTCGCCGCCATGAATCTGAATCGCCATATCCACCACATTTTGCAATACGGTTGGTGCAACCACTTTGATTGCAGAAATTTCGGTGAGTGCCGCCATATTACCTAAAGTGTCCATCTTGTAAGCCGCATACAGCGTTAATAAACGGGCTTGGTCGATTTGCACACGGGCTTCTGCCACACGTTCTAAATTCCCACCCAACTTTAATAATTCTTTACCAAATGCTTTACGGGACATGCCACGATCAATCATCAACTCTAAGGCTTTTTCAGCTGCGCCAATACAACGCATACAATGATGGATTCGTCCAGGCCCTAAACGCCCTTGAGCGATTTCAAAACCTTGCCCAGCGCCGCCAATAAAGCTGCTGACGGGTACACGCACATTGTCAAAACTGACCTGTCCATGCCCATGCGGCGCATCGTAATCACCAAACACAGGCAACATTCTTTCAATCGTCACGCCTTGCGTTTCAATCGGTACTAAGACCATCGAATGTTGATGATGACGGTCTTTGCTCTCGTCAGGGGTATAAGCCATGAAGATAATCACTTTGGCATTAGGATCACCCAAGCCCGATGACCACCATTTACGCCCATTCAGGACGATTTCATCACCATCAATCACTGCCGTGGCTTGCATATTAGTGGCATCACTGGAAGCCACGGCGGGTTCAGTCATACAGAACACTGAACGGATTTCCCCTGCAAGCAAAGGTTGCAACCATTGCTGTTTTTGTGCCTCGCTACCATAGCGCCATAACACTTCCATATTGCCGCTATCAGGTGCATTACAGTTAAATACGGTGGGTGCAAGTAAGCTACGTCCAGTCAGTTCGGCAATATGCGCATATTCCTGAACCGATAAACCAGCACCCAATTCCGCATCGGGCAAAAACATATTCCATAAGCCAGCCGCTTTAGCCTTATCTTTCAATTGTTGTAATTGTTCAGGCCACTGCCACTTGGTCCAGTCACCATCCACATTGAGATGATGGACGTCATCCCAAAATACCTTTTCGATCGGTTCAATTTCTTGTTGGATAAAGGCTTTGGTTCGTGCAATAAAATCCTGTGCGCGCTCAGATAATGCAAACATCATCATTTCCCTCAAAGTAAAAATTTGGCGAAGCTTGATTCGCTGCTTTACATCACCATAAGCGAAAATTTATTATGAATGAAATGATTTTATTTTATTCAAAACTATGAATCAGATTCATAATACTAGCCCATTGGAAGTGGCTCACTTTCATCGTATTGATATTAATTTATATCCGCTGTTTATTGCGATTTTTGAACAAAAGAGCATTTCTAAAGCTGCCCAATTGTTGTGTATCAGCCAATCTGCTGTCAGTCATGCTTTACAACGTTTACGTGTACAACTTAAAGATGAGCTGTTTGTGCGTAGTGGGCAAAAAATGCTGCCTACGCCTTATGCTGAGCAGATTTATCAGCCGATTCAAATGGCTTTATTGAGTATTCAAAAAATCGCTATGCCTCAGCAAGATTTTAGGCCGAGCATGCTACAAAGTATAAAAATCGCGATTCATGATGAAATCGAACCCATTATTTTTCCTCAATTGGTCAATCACTTTGCCAAGCAAAATCTCAATATCCAGTTTTTTAGTTCTAAACTTGATCGTAAAAATATGTTGGCTGATTTGTCAGCACAACAAATCGATTTTGTGATTGACTTAGTACAACCGTATCAAGCTCATTTACAGTTTGAAAACCTGATTGAAGATTATTTTGTGGTCTGCACACAGCAAACTAAAATGAATTTATCTCTGTATTTATCATCACCGCATATTGGTGTGTCATCACGGCGTACGGGGTTATTATTAGAGGATATTTATCTCAATCGGCAACAATTGTCTCGGCAAATTTTTTTACGCTGTCAGCACTATTCGACAGCTTTACAGGTCTTAGCGCAGCACCCAAATGCAATACTGACTATCCCTCAAAGTATTCTAAAACATCTACACTATTCAAAAGATTTACAGATTCATGCACTTCCGATTGAATTACCCAAAATCAATATGGGTATGTATTGGCATGAGCACGTAAAACACAATCCTCGACATCAATTTTTACGCACAGAGATTTTGAAAATTTTTAATCCTGGCCTAATTTGCTGAAGATTTGCACATTTGCTAAAAATGTGTAATTCTATACACACATTTGGATGTCACCATCCATACAGAATTCGTTTGACAAGGGGAGTAGCCTCCTCCAAACCTAGGTAGTGTAGTTAAAATACTTAGGTGTCAGAGCTTCGTCATTACACTTTGCAAAAAGTCGGACTCTGAGCATCGCAATCGATTTGCGATGTAGGCAAGACCTTGATCATGTTGAAACAGATGTATTTATTCATCTGGCAACTGGTCAAGGTTTTTTTATGCCCAGTTGCTAGATAGGGAGTTGTGATGGAAACTATCGGTAATCTATGGCTGTATGTCGTATTCTTCGGCCTTGTCACAGTCATGCTTTTGGTCGATTTTTTAGGCTTTAAACAAAAACAAAACCAAGATGTTCCAATCAAGCAAGCCGCTTACTGGAGTATTGCTTGGGTCACTGTAGCAGTGCTATTTGGTGGGGGCTTGTGGCTCTATCTACAGCAAACAGTAGGACTCACCCTTGCGAATCAAAAAACCATGGAATACTTCGCAGGTTATCTACTGGAAAAATCATTAGCAATTGATAACGTCTTCGTTTGGCTGATGATCTTCGCAGCTTTTGCAATTCCACCTGCATTACAACGTAAAATCCTGCTGTACGGCGTACTCGGCGCAATTGTCTTAAGAACCATTTTTATCTTTATTGGGGCTTGGTTCGTACAAGAATTTTCTTGGGTACTTTATATTTTCGGTGCATTCCTTGTTTATACAGGTTTTAAATTCCTGAAAGGTCAAGACGAAGAAACCAATATTGAAGATATTAAATTACTGAAATGGTTACGCAAACACATGCGTATTACCCCTCAACTTGAAGGTAATAAATTTTTCGTCCGTCAAAATGGCGTGTTATGGGCAACACCTTTATTTTTAGTTTTAATCTTAGTTGAAGCATCTGATGTTATTTTCGCGGTTGACTCTATTCCTGCAATTTTCGCTGTAACCAGTGACCCGTTCATTGTATTAACAGCGAACTTAATGGCGATTTTGGGTTTACGTGCAATGTTCTTCCTGTTGGCTGGTGCCGCAACCAAACTGCATTACCTACCGTATGGTTTGGGCATTATCTTACTGTTCATCGGTGCGAAAATGTTATTGCTGGATGTGTTCCACATGCCAATCTGGATTTCATTGAGTTTTATCGTACTGGTACTCAGTATCACCGCTTATCTATCATTACGTCATAATAAAAAGCAGTTGCAATCTTAATCAGTTGAATTCAGGCATTTGATAAATTCAGGTGCCTGAACAGTTAAATCATAAAAATAGACTGTACATTAAAAAAACAGATCAATATCATATGGCGGCTTAAAGCTTTTATCTTTCCTAATCAGAAACATAATAAACAAGACTTGCTCACATATTTATGTCGATCAAGCAAATTAAAATGAGTGGGGTCTCATGCGTTCTAAAAAAATTAATCTTGTGGTGGTGCCATTGCTACTCACTGCATGTAGCCACAATGATGGACCTCTAGTACAAGATGTTTATAACAATCAATATGATTGTGCAACAGACTGGAATACTGAAACTTGTGAAGAAGAAAATAGCTCAGGAAGCGGAGGTTCTACTGCTGGCGTTCGTTATTATGGTGGCTTTGGTTCTGGGCGTTATTTAGGACCACAATATTATCAACATAATCGTGAAGTCTCTTTTAACGGCAACACCTTGAGACCACATACCAATCTCAGTGTGGGACAACCTTCAATTTCAACCACTGCAAAACGCTATTCTGTATCATCACCTATTCGTGGCGGTTTCGGTCGTGGCGGCTCATCATTTGGCGGCTAATTAAAAGACTGAAACTCAAGATGAAAAGAAAAATATTAGCACCCCGCACAGACTGGCAACTCGAACACCAAAAAATTGGTTTCGATTATTTTAATTTACCCTCACTGGATGGCTCAATTTACTGGTCAGAAGGAATTGCCTACGAATTTACATTGAAGCAAATTGAACAGCTTGAAGATGCAGCTAATGAACTGCATCAAATGTGTTTAGCTGTGACAAGTGATTTGATTCAACGCGGTAATTATCCTGATTATTTCCAGATTCCAGTTGCTGCAATTGCACAAATCGAACAGTCTTGGCGACAAAATGCGCCGATGCTTTATGGACGCTTTGACTTTGCCTATGATGGGCGCAATATCAAAATGCTGGAATACAATGCTGATACTCCCACAGGACTGTTAGAGGCATCAGTAGCACAATGGCTATGGATCGAACAAGTATCTGGGATTTCGAATCGAGATCAGTTTAACAGTATTCACGAAGACTTGATTAAGCGTTGGCGAACCATTCTACCGCGAGGAAGTCACGTGCATTTTGCAGCCTGTCAGGAGGCAGGGCGAGAGGATTGGGGCAATCTAGAATATTTAATGGATACCGCTTTTCAAGCGCATCTACAAGTTTCTGAACTTTCAATGGAAAATATTGGCTGGAATGGACAGAGTTTTGTTGATCTGAATAATCGACCCATTCAAAACCTATTCAAGTTATATCCTTGGGAATGGATTTGGGAAGAATCATTCTCTCAATATCTGAGTCCGCAATCGAATTGGATCGAACCATGTTGGAAAATGCTGCTCTCTAATAAAGCAATTTTAGTGGAGCTTTGGAAACGCTATCCAAATCACCCACTTTTAGTTGAGACCCATCATTTTGATCCCCAGCAAAAATTCTCTGGCAAATGGGTGAAAAAACCGATCTTAGCAAGGGAAGGGGCGAATATTCGAGTGTTGCAAGATGGTCAAGATCAAGGTGCTGCTTCTGGTAGTTTCTATTTTGATGACTATGATAAATATGGCTATGTGGTACAAAAATGGGTAGAGACTCCATTGTTTGCTGGTCAGTTACCCACGCTGGGTTTATGGATGGTGGGACATCAGTGTGCAGGCATGTCGATTCGTGAGGACTGCTACGACATTATTGGCAATGATGCCCATTTTGCCGCGCATTATTTTATAGAGTAAATCTAGATAACAATCATCAATCGGTCAGGATTTAATGACATACATCCTGACCGTATCAAGTTTAAATCGTATGTGCTGCCACACGTTTCATATAAGACACTAAGCGAGTGAAAAATAAAATTTGCAGAAAAATGGTAAAAGCCGAAACACACCATTCGTACCACATTTCAAATGCGGTTTGCGCTAAACCAAAATATTGATAAACTCCCAATAAAACCAGCCCAAAAACAATGCCAAACACAGTATTTTGCATCAAAATAGGAAAGGACAACGCCGTGACCCGATTTAAGAAATGGATACCTTGATCAGCACCATTGGCTTGATAAGTCCGTTGAATCCCAATCAGCATAATCAGTAGGGTCAATGCAGCTTCAATCCCAATCACTCGAATATCAGAATAAGGCGAATACATACCGTAATAGTACACCGCACTCACCACCAATGCCGCTGCGAGATAATAGTTTTTATAATGTTGTTTACTTAGAGTATCTTCAGCCAACTCATGCGCTAAAGCTTTGGTATTCCAATAATACATGTGTATTTTTCTCAAGAAGTATCATTATTGCTGACAATTTACGTATTTACACCGAAAAGTAAAGTGAATTGATCCAATCAATTACTCATACCTCGCTCGGCTTTCTATACTTAAATTAGACGAATAATCCAGTAAAACGAGCAAAATCGAGTACAATCAATCGAAAAAATAAATTGGTAGGTTGTTATGACTTTGGCTACTCCCATCACAGTTATTCGTGGTCGCTTCTTAGATATTCAAAAAACCGTTTCCCAAGCGAGTGAAATTGCCGATCAAGTCCGTTATCTCGAAGATGGTGTCATCATCACAGAACAAGGCAAAATTCGCTGGTTTGGCACGTGGAACGACGCTCAAGACCATCTACCTGCAAACGTTGATATTCAGCATTATCCAGAGCAACTGATCATCCCAGGCATGATCGATACGCACATTCACTTTCCACAAACGGAAATGGTCGGTGCTTACGGCGAACAACTTTTGAGCTGGTTAAACACTTATACTTTTCCAACTGAAATCCAGTTTAAAGACAAAGCTTATGCGAGCGAGATCGCCAAGTTTTTTGTGAATGAACTACTTAAAAATGGCACAACCACTGCACTAGTATTTTGTACGGTTCATCCTGAATCAGTAGATGCTTTATTTGAAGCCGCAGAACAGCATCAGATGCGTCTAATTGCAGGTAAAGTCATGATGGATCGTCATGCACCTGAAGCCCTGTGTGATAGCGCAGACAGCAGCTATGACGACTCTAAGGCACTGATTGAAAAGTGGCATGGTCAAGGTCGTGCGTTATATGCCATCACACCACGCTTTGCTCCAACCTCTACACCTGAACAACTTGAAAGAGCAGGGCAACTCAAAGCTGAACATCCTGATGTTTATGTACATACACATCTAAGCGAAAATAAAGATGAAATTGCATGGGTTAAAGATTTATTTCCTGAACAAAAAGGCTATCTGGATGTGTATCATCATTATGGTCTAACAGGAAACCGTTCTGTATTTGCTCACTGCGTTCATTTAGAAGATGCTGAATGGCAATGTATGCATGAGACCGACTCTGCAATTGCGTTCTGTCCAACCTCAAATTTATTTTTGGGTAGTGGTTTATTTCCGCTGAACAAAACATGGCAGCAGCAAGTTAAAGTTGGATTGGGAACTGACGTTGGGGCAGGAACCTCTTTCAGTTTATTACAAACTGTCAATGAGGCTTACAAAGTTCAACAGCTTCAGGGTGACAAATTATCAGCTTACGAATCGCTGTATCATGCGACCTTAGGTGGCGCAAAAGCGTTAGATTTAGATGACAAGCTAGGCAATTTCAACGTCGGTAAAGAAGCCGATTTTGTGGTGTTAAATATTAAACCAACCGCACTGCAACAATTACGTCAGTCACGTTCCAAATCACTTGAAGATAGTCTATTTGCATTATTTACCATGGGGGATGATCGAAATGTCGAGGCAACCTATATCTATGGACAAAAAGCCTATAGTCAAAACTAAAATTTTAAACAAACAAAAGTTTGGAGTTTTATTGTTGGCTATTGGATCTGCGGTGCTACTGAAACGTGACAGTACATCTGCTCAAAATGAAACATTTTCTTCATCATCAAAAGGTGCATGAAATCTGATTTTGTTTTAAAATTGCCACATTAGCTCAAGATTACGAGGTGTTGCAGGTCAACACCTTTTTTATTTTCCCTTTTTTAAGTTTTAGGAATCTACCGATGACCATTGCAATGCGCATTATGATTTCGAGCGAAGAGATTCAAGCCAAAGTCAAAGAACTTGGTGAAAAGATCAATGCACACTATGCTCAAAGTGATAAAGAGCTGGTATTGATTGGCTTACTGCGTGGCTCAGTCATTTTTATGGCAGATTTATGCCGTTCAATCGAAAAACCACACGAACTCGATTTTATGACTGTGTCTAGCTATGGTGGCGGGACGGTTTCAACCCGCGATGTCAAAATTTTAAAAGATCTTGATGGTGAGATTCACGGTAAAGATGTGCTTGTTGTTGAAGATATTATTGATTCAGGGAATACCTTGAGCAAAGTCGTTGAAATGCTCAAAACACGTAATCCAAACTCAATTGAACTTTGTACTTTGGTGAGCAAACCTTCACGCCGTGAGATTGATTTAGAAGTAAAATTCTTAGGTTTTGAAGTCGAAGATCGCTTTATTGTCGGTTACGGTTTAGATTTCGATCAAAAGTATCGTCACTTACCCTTTATCGGTGAAATCGGTCTTTGATCAATTATAAAGGCGCTTTAAAGCGCCTTTTTTATTCTAGCTTGTTAATCAAAGCACGATAAAGATTGCACAAAAATACGACATAACTCAGTAATCCACTACAGACAGAGTTAGGCTAAATCGAGCAGGATAGTAACAAACAAATACTATGGTAAAACAAGGAGAAAAGGTCATGTGGTCTCTCATTGTAGCGATTGTGGTCGGTTTTTTTGCAGGTTTAATTGCCCGTGCGTTGCATCCTGGTGAAGATAAAGCAGGATTTATTGTTACGACCTTATTAGGGATTGCAGGTTCATTATTAGCAACTTATGGCGGTCGCTTACTTGGATTATATGGTGAAAACTCAGCGGCTGGCTTTATTGCATCGGTCATTGGTGCCATTATTATTTTGTTCATCTACAACTTGGTCACCAAAAAAAGTTAGAACAAAATAAATTAAAAATGCCCAAATCATTTTATTACAATGCATTGGGCATTTTTAATTTATAAACCGAGTTCTTTCCAAATCATCCGAATGTCTTCAGCACTCCGCCCGCCAACCATTTTCAGACCATTCCCGAATATCAGCGTTGGCGTTCCTTCTATACCTAATTTTTTCCCTAATTCCAGATTGCGATCAATCGGATTAGTACAAGTTTTTTCTTTAGGCTGTACATTCTTCTGCAATAAGTTTTTCCACGCATAAGCTTGGTTAGGATCACACCAAATCGATTTTGAGACCGCAATCGATTGTGCTTTTAGTGGGTAGATAAACGTATAAATGGTGACATCATTGAGCTTATCCAGTTCAGCTTCTAATTTCTTACAATAGGGGCAATTCGGATCTGAAAAAATAGTAAGCTGCTGTTTACCATTGCCCTTTACCGTTTTTATTGCATCTTTTAAAGGTAATTGTTTCCAGTCAATTGAATTTTGCTTTAGAACCAAGTCCTTGGTCAGATTCTTTTGATCTTTTAAACGAACCATCGAACCAATAAACATATGTTGGGCATTTTCATCCAAATAAATAATCTGATTGTCTAAATTGGCACTATATAGTCCTGTCATTTCTGTTGCTTGAATATTGCTAACATGAATATTGGGATATTGCTGATTTAAATTATTTTTTAAGGTTTCTACATTTGCAAAAATCATCGCAGACGTGCAACTCAATAATGAAAATAAAGCGATTCTTTTCAACATGTCTCATACTCAACTCATAATTAGCGCTATTTTAATCAGGCTTATCCTCATAAATTGCACAGCTTACTCAGTCACAACCAAAAGCCAACCAATCATCGTCATGTTTCACGTGGAACATCTTTTTTTAAAAAGTGGTTTCAAATCAAAGATAAAAAAGCTCGTTTTGGTAAAAAAATGACAAAAATTCTCACATTGTATTGATATTCATATAATAAATAAAAATCAAACTAGATCGATTGGTTTATTTTTGGAATAATCCAATCACAATCAGCAAGGCAACTTTTGTAATCTCGTTCAGCGTGAATGAAAAGCCATGAAATGACTTACAGAACTTTTGAAACTTCATTTTAAAGAAACAAGGATATGTTTTCCTTTGCATGATTAGTTTTAACTTCACACTATCTGACTCAATCTAGTCTTGTCTTAAAATTTAGGTACATCCATGTATAATGCGGAATTATTAGAAGAAGCCAAAACGTTTATGTTTCATATGTTGACCAAAGTGGTTGAATATGGCGGCTCAGATTTATTCATTACAGCAGACTTTCCACCGAGTATTAAACTCCAAGGTTTAATGCGTCCTTTAGGTCAGCAAACTTTAACCCCAGAAAAAACTAAGCTATTTGCATATAGCTTAATGAATGAAAAGCAACGCCAAGAATTTGAAAATGAATGGGAATGTAATTTCGCAATTAATATTCCAGAAGTATCACGCTTTCGTGTCAATGTATTTAAGCAACAACTACAAATCGGTATGGTTATCCGAACCATTACGTCAGAAATCCCAACCTTCCAAAAGCTCAAACTCCCAGAATCATTGAAAAATGTCATGATGGAAAAACGTGGCCTAATATTGGTAGTTGGAAGTACGGGATCAGGTAAATCTACGTCATTGGCAGCCATGATTGACCATCGTAATGAAAATTCGGCGGGGCATATTATTACTGTTGAAGACCCCGTGGAATATGTCCATAAGCATAAAAAGTCAATGATTACCCACCGAGAAGTCGGTGTAGATTGCCATACTTGGCACCATGCCTTAAAAAATACATTGCGTCAGGCACCTGATGTCATTTTGATTGGTGAAATCCGTGATACTGAAACCATGGAACATGCCATTGCTTTTGCTGAAACTGGGCATTTATGTTTAGGAACTTTACATGCCAACAACGCCAATCAAGCATTAGATCGGATCATGAACTTCTTTCCAGATGAACGCCGTAATCAATTGCTGATGGATCTTTCATCTAATATGAAAGCGATTATTTCTCAACGCTTGGTTCGTACTCAAGATGGTCAAGGTCGTCGTGCAGCCGTAGAGATTCTACTGAATACACCATTAATTGCAGAAAATATCTTAAAAGGTCAATTTCATAATCTTAAAGAAATTATGACCAAGTCTCGTGAATTAGGTATGCAAACTTTTGATCAGGCCTTGTTTGATTTATACAACGAAGGTGCAATTAGTTATGATGAAGCGTTACGTAATGCTGACTCATTGAATGAGTTACGCTTACAAATTAAGCTGAAAAGTACTCGTCAAGAAGGAGTTCCAGCTAGTGCAGCAACTTCTTTAAATATGCTGAAAGAAGACTCTGAAGAGCAAGAAATGCAAGGCATTTAAACAAAAAAAACAGCCTAAATAATAGGAATTATTTAGGCTGTTTTTTAAAATCTAAAGATTTATATTCAATATTTTAGGAATCAATTGAAAATTTCTTCTTTAAAGCATGCCAATAACGAATCATTTTATTCTTAAAATTTATGATAGTTGCTTTAAAACCAATTTCTTTTTTCGGCTGGTGCTTTAATCTCTCTTGTAAAAGTTTTTCTTTTTCCTGAATTTCAGCAAGTTTACGTTCTTTTGCTTGTTGTTGTTCTTTAACCTTATCAGCTACAGTCTGACCTGTACCTTTGCAAGGTTTGGATTGGAATATAACAGATCCATTCTCTTTACATTGATAAACCTCTGTTTTCGCATAAATAAATGTCGAAAACATACAAAAAAACACAGTCAAAATAAAATAGTTCACGGTATATAACCTAATATTCATTTTAGAATTTAATCAGTTTATCATTACCAATTTTAAAATATATTAATTTATATTCACAAGATAAATTAAAGCTATATAAGCATAAGCAAAATAATGAAACGAATTAATAATTTTTATTAATCTAAAAAATTAATTCTTTATTTGGTATAAAATACACAATAAATTCTACAAAAAAAGCACTAAGAAGATATTCTTAATGCCTATATAAAATTTTAAACTCTTAAAAAATTACTTTCCAATACAGAATGAACCAAAAATTTTTCCGAGTAAATCATCAGCACTGAAATCACCCGTGATTTCGCCCAACGCATTTTGAGCCAGTCGCAATGATTCAGCTACAAGTTCACCTGCATTAAACACAACTAACTGCTCACGTGCTTCTGCAAGATAGCGCTGAGTACGCTTCATTGCATCTAAATGACGTGTTCGGGCGATAAAGGTGTCTTCCTCAGGTTGGAAGCCCGCATGCGCTGTAATCGCCTCTATGAGCGCCTGAACACCCATATCTTGTTTTGCGGAGACACTGATATGACGGAAGCCTTGATAATCACTTAATGTGGCATCTTGACCCGTTAAATCGCATTTATTGCCAATCAATAGCAAACGTTTTGGCTCAAGATGCTCTGAAAAATATTCATACGCCAATTGCAATGGCTCATCACCTTGATTCAAATCATACACCAACAGCAGCAAATCGGCTTGTTCGATTTCCTTGATTGCACGACGAATCCCTTCCTGCTCTACAATATCGCCCGTCTCACGTAAACCAGCAGTGTCAGTTAAGGTGATCGGCAAGCCATTTAAACTGATCTTTTCATGTAGTACATCACGAGTAGTACCTGCAATATCGGTCACAATGGCACGCTCATGCCCTGCAAGTGCGTTTAACAGACTCGATTTACCCGCATTGGGCTTACCCGCGATCACCACCTGCAAACCTTCACGTAACAGCTGTCCTTGCCGTGCAGATTGCTGTACTGCCTTGACCGAATCCTGTACATCATCCAGCAAAGCTAAAATCTTGCCATCGGCAAGGAAATCAATTTCTTCTTCTGGAAAATCAATCGCGGCTTCAACATGCAAACGCAAGTGAATGAGCTTTTCTAAAACCGTATTAATTTTGGTTGAAAATGCACCTTGTAGGGAACGAACTGCCGAACGTGCAGCCGCCTGTGAGGTAGCATCAATCAAATCAGCAATCGCTTCCGCCTGTACTAAATCCATTTTGCCATTTTCAAAGGCACGCATGGAAAATTCACCTGCCTTTGCAGCAGTCGCGCCCAAATCGAGCAAACGTGCCAGCAAAGCATTTTGGATGACAGGGCCACCATGCCCCTGTAATTCCACCACATCTTCGCCAGTAAACGAGTGTGGATTTGGAAAACATAGCACGATGCCTTCATCCATCACCGAGCCATCGGCATCACAAAACTGACGGAAACCTGCCATGCGTGCCGTAGGGAGCTTTTTCTGGGTCAGTTGCTCTGCTATTGCATAGGCTTTCGGTCCAGAAAGTCGAATCACGCCCACACCACCACGACCTAATGGGGTAGCAATCGCAGCAATTGTGGTTTGATGTTGCATGTTAAATTCACCTAAAAAACACGAGGGTTATGAAACAGGAACCCTAAATACAGACAAAGAAAAATCCGCTTAAGATTACCATCTTAAGCGGATTTATTCAGTAAAAGTTCGAACTTAAGCGCTCGGCTCAACCTTGTTGAGACGGTCTTTTTCGACACCTTTGTTAATAAACCATTGTTGCAAAATGGTAATACTGTTGTTGACGATCCAGTAAAGCACCAAACCAGCAGGGAAGAACAACATGAATACCGTAAACATGATTGGCATGATACGGAATACTTTTGCCTGCATTGGATCAGTCGGTTGTGGGTTCAGCATTTGCTGAACATACATGGTCACACCCATGATCAACGGCAAGATAAACCATGGATCCATTGCGGATAAATCCTGAATCCAGCCCAACCATGGCGCATGACGAAGTTCAACGGATTCCATCAACACCCAGTACAAGGCTAAGAAAATCGGCATTTGTAGCAATAACGGCAAGCAACCAGACAATGGATTGACTTGTTCACGCTTATATAAGGCCATCATTTCTTGTGAGAAACGCATACGGTCTTCACCAAATTCTTCTTTCATACGTTGCATTTCTGGTGCAATCACACGCATTTTCGCCATCGAACGATAACTTTTTGAAGAAAGTGGCCATAAAATCAACTTCACCAAGATCGTCAATAAGATAATTGACCATCCCCAGTTACCAACAAGATTATGGAAGAATTGCAAGCCCAGGAACAATAACTTGGCAATTGGCCATAACCAACCGTAATCTACAGTTTGGTTTAAACCAGCAGCTAAATCTTTGAGTTCAGACTGAATTTTTGGGCCAGAATAAAGTTGTGCATCCACTTCCATTGACGTACCCGCAGGTACATTGATCACTGGAGAGGTGAAGCCCATGATATTCATACCATCAGTAGACTGGCGTGATTCTAATTTTGCAGCATAAGGCTGACCATCAGCCTGAGTCAGTTTTAAATTCCCAGGAATCCAAGCACTGACAAAATAATGCTGAACCATGGCCACCCAGCCGCCTTTGGCTTCGACATTCAGTTTTTCATCATTGAAATTCGCAAATTTCAACTTGTTATAATGCGCATCTGGCGTGCCCCATGCGCCACCAAGATAAGTTCCCAAAGTGAAGATACCTTGAGAAGATTTACCTGGATCATCAGAATTGTCACGCTTTAACTGACCAAACATTTGGCCTTGCCAGTTTTGCTGACTACGGTTAACAACCTGATGTTTCACTGTAATTGGGTAATCACCTTGCGTGAAGGTGAACGACTTGATCACTTCCACACCTTCAGGTGTTTTAAATACCAATGGCACAGTCAACACTTGATGTGTCTTACCATCTTTTGCTGCAACGCTCTTCGCATCCGCCAAAGTATACGCTGTTTTTTCAACATCATACATTGGACGGCCGCTACGGCTGCTATCTGGTCCATTTAAACCAATTAAACCAGATTGAGCGACATAAGTACGTTTCGCATCACTTTCCAGCATGACAAACGGCTTATCGCTGTCTTTGCTTTCATCATGGCTTAACAATTCAATACGGACAATATCACCACCTTTTGGATTGATCCACAGGTGATAAAGATCAGTTTGTACTGAAATCAGTTGCTGACTCACAGATGTATTATGCTCTGTGGTTTGTGATGCAGTCACATTCGCTTGTGGCAAGTCTGAAGCCGCTGTTGCATTTTGAGCGTTTGGCAAATCCGCAGATACGTCATGTGCCGTGACAACCGCCGCTTGTTGTTGCGGTGCGGGTGCAGCATGACCATAGTCTTTTTGCCAAGCCAAAATAAGCAAATATGCGGTAACAAACATGGCTCCAAGAATTGCAAATCTGGCCCATTGTTGCATATCTATTATCCCAAATGGTTAGAGAGATTTTGCTTGAATAAACGATCACGAAAGGGTACAGCAACGTGATACATTTGAGAATCTATTTGATGAAACGAAATAAAACGAAGTGCCTTGCGCGGTACGGGATCATAGCCTGAACCACCCCAAGGATGACAACGGCAAATTCGTTTAGTCGATAACCAGACACCTTTGACCGCACCATGTGTTTGCAATGCTTCAATCGCATATTGCGAGCAAGTAGGAATATAGCGACAACGAGGACCCAATAATGGACTAATAGCAATCTGGTAACATCTTATCAACCAATGTAGTAATCGTACCATTGGAGATCTCTAATTTTGTGAGGATGTTATAACAGCTTTTGAATGCTTTTTTGCTAAGCGTTGTAATTTTTGCCAAGCAAACTCTAATTGTTGATGTAATTCTTGATTTGCGATTGCTTCTATACCAACTTTAGGCATCACCACAATATCGATATCAGCATTAAATTGCACTTTGTGTAAGCGAAAGCTCTCCCGAGCAAGACGTTTTATTCGATTTCGTTCATGAGCACGACGTACTTTCTTTTTAGCAACAACAATACCCAAACGGCTATTTGGCTGTTCGGTTAATTTTGCTAAAAAAAGGAAATGGGGCTGGTGCACTTTAAAAAGTGCACCATCAAATACACTTTTGTAATCAGCGGCACAACGAATACGAGATTCCATGCCGAAACTGTAAAGTGCCATCACCCAAATCTGGTCAGCTTAACAGTATTAAACAGTTAAGCTATGACGACCTTTTGCACGACGACGAGCTAAAACTTGACGACCTGCTTTAGTAGCCATACGAGCGCGGAAACCATGAACGCGTTTACGCTTTAATTCAGATGGTTGGAAAGTACGTTTCATATCGAAACTCCCAAAATGATCTTTCTATAAAGGTCCGCGATTTTATTGTGCAATGTTTACGCTGTCAATGGAAAATCAAAAACTTTACATTTTGTTTGTTCTGTTTTGGAGCAATAAAACACCTAGCAAATATCTCACATGATGGAAAACAAAAAATATACACAAGCTATCCCTTTATATTATATCAATATTCAACTATATTCACAGTTTACACGCAGACTTATCAACAACCAAGATTCTAGTTTAAATTTAATTCTTGGATTTTGAATTTAAATTTCGATATGCTTAGTTATCCACAACCCAGCCCGATCTTATAAGTAAATTCAAATTTTAAAATTTAAATTTATTCTTATTAGCATGCATTTTTTATGTGGAAATTGATGTTTTTATAAGTTTAAACAATGATTTACTTTGTGGATAACTATGTTTTTATTAATTTTATAAATTGTGGATAACTTTAGCGCTAAAACTATCCACAGCTTGTGTAAGAAGTTATGCACAAGTGGTTTTAAATTTAAATTTATAATCAAATGCTTTCTTTTTCGGCAAAAGTCTCATAAATTTGCCTGACAGATGTGGATAACTTGGTTAGAATGGCGACCCCTTCGAAAGATGGGATTGGTGGTTTCTTTATTTTTGAATTTAAAATGGATATTAGGGGATGCAC